>JANXQJ010000001.1 GCA_025356865.1 Deltaproteobacteria bacterium
TGGCGGGGTGGAGCCCGAGCCGCCGCCGCCAAACTGATATAATCCGGCGTCCGATCCCGAACGTATCCCCGCAACCGGAGCAAGGAGGTGCCCCCGATGCCCGATTCAAGAGAGCCCGGCCGCCGCGTCCGCTGATGCGCCGCCCGCTCCGCCGGTCGGCGGAGGCTCATCCCTGGAATCCCGATTGCCGTGACAACGGAGGATACGACATGATATTCGTTCGAATCGTTCGGCAGGCCCTCGCGGCGCTGCTGCTCATTTCCATATGGACCTCGACCGGCTCCGCGTTCGGTTGGGGCGTCAAGGAACTCGATACCGAAAAGGGGGCGATCGCGTTCGCCCGCGAAGTCCAGCGGGGCGGTTACCGCTTTCTGGGTACCGAGGAACTCAAATCGTGGATCGACCGGAAGCAGGAGATGGTGGTCGTCGACACGATGCCCTTCGCCGACAGCTACCGGAAGCAGCACATCCCGGGTGCGGTGAATTTCGAGTTGCCCGTCAAGGAAATGGAGAAGATGGAGCCGGCCGTGCAGGCGGCGTTCGAGAAGGTGCTGGGCCCCGACAAGGAACGCACCGTCGTCTTTTACTGCGGGTTCACGAAATGCACCCGGAGCCACAACGGCGCCATGTGGGCCGTGAAGCTCGGCTACAGGAACGTCTACCGCCAGCCGGGCGGGATCAAGGCCTGGGACCAGGCCGGCTATCCGGTGGAAGAAGCGAAGTAACCGACTCCAGGCACTCCCCCTTCCGACCCGGTTCCGGGAGGGGGAATTGCCTGGAGTCTTAAACGGGAAGGTCGAGCAGGAAGCCGTCCCGGCGGTGAAAGTCGGGCGCCGGGCCCGGGTGGGCGAGCGCCCAGTGGGAGGTGTCGCCCGCCGATGTCCGGACGACGGCGGCGACGGCGGCCGAGAGCGGGATTCCCGGCGGGAACAGTCTCCCGAGGTCGACCGCCAGCGTCAGCGTGAGGGTGCCCGGCTCGCGGGTGACGCGGAAGGGGAGTACGTCGAACCCTTCATCCTCCCGCATCCCGTTTCGACAGGCGTCGAAGCGGTAGACGTTCCAGTGGCCGGCCGGGGAGAGGTTGAACTCGAGGTACCCTGCCGATTCCGTTTCCCCGATGAAGAACTCGAGGCAACTTTCCTCCCAGAGACGGTTCCGCCGCTCCGGCTTTTCCGCCGGGAGAGGAATCGCCAGTCCCGACAGGTCTCCCTCGATCGTGTGGCGGATCGTGAGCGTTCCTGCGAGCAGCCCGATCGCACCCGACACCGTCAGCTCCGGCAGGGTCGATTCGCCCGGGAAGGGGAAAAGGGGAAACGTGAGAAGGTCCATCGGGTGTCCCTTCGGGTCCTACGATCCGTACAGCAGGTGCGGGGCGCGCCGTTTCGCGAACGCCCGCTCTTCGGCCCGCCACGCCGACGGGAGGTGGCGCCACCCTTCGCCGCGCGCGATCGATTCCCGCTCGCGCGCCGACCCGCATAGCAGGTCGAACGCGGGGATATCCTCGACGAACTCGTATGCCTCGGTCCGCCAGCGGAATTTCCCGGGCGCCTGGTCGCGCGCCGCGGCGACGCAAGCCATGCCGGTTCGGAACGGCCGGAACGTCTCGCGGTCGCCGACGACAAGCTCGGCCCCGTGGCAGCGGTTCCCGGCGTGCTTGTCCCAGGTCGGCACGAAGCTGACCGGTCGGAAGCGGACGCCGGGGAGTCGTTCGTCCGAGAGCGATTCCACCAGTCGTGTGCCGTCGAGCCAGGGCGCGCCGAACAGTTCGAACGGCCGCGTGGTGCCGCGTCCCTCGCTCAGGTTCGTCCCTTCGAGCAGGCACATCCCGGGGTAGACGAGCGCGGTTTCCGGCGTCGGCATGTTGGGCGAGGGGAAGATCCACGGCAACCCCGTGTCGCGTGCGTGCATCCCGCGCCGCCACCCGCGGCAGGGGATCACCGCGAGCGCCAGTTCGAGCTCGCGCTCCTCGAGGTAGAGGCCGGCCAGTTCGCCGACGGTGAGGCCGTGGCGGACCGCGACGTCGTGGACGCCGCAGAAACTTTCGAATCCGGGACGGAGCGCCGGTCCCTCGACGGCGACCCCGCCGATCGGGTTGGGCCGGTCGAGGACGAAGAAGCCGATTCCCGCGCGCGCGGCGGCCTCCATGCAGAAGAGCATCGTCGCCTGATAGGTGTAGAAACGGGTGCCGACGTCCTGGATGTCGAAGACGAGCGCGTCGAGCCCGCGAAGATGGCGCGGGGCCGGGCGGAGCGATGCGGCGTCGTTTCCGTAGAGCGAGTGGACCGGAACGCCGGTCCGCTTGTCGCGTTCGCCCCGGACGGCGGCCATGTACTGGGCGTCGCCCCGGACGCCGTGCTCGGGGCCGAAGAGGGCGGAAAGCCGCACCCCGTCGGCTTCGTGGAAGAGGTCGGCGGCGTGCCGCAACCGGCGGTCTACCGAGGTGGGATTGCAGACGAGCCCCACCGACAACCCCCGCAGGAGCTCGAACCGGTCCTCGACGAGGACGTCGAGGCCGGAAGACAACTTGCGCGATCGCTTCATGGAGCCCATCTTAGTGCGAGAATCGTCCGGCCTGCAATATCTCTGACGAAAGGATAGTGGCATGTGCCGGTTCTGCATCGAACATGGCGAGGGGAAGAAGTGGTACCTGCAGGCGTCGAGCTACGCGGCGGACCTGAACTCCGACCTGAAGCGGCGCGGCTACGTGATCGGGTTCCTCAAGCATTTCGACCGGAACCGGGAAGCGGTTCAATTCCCGAAAGGAGAGACACAGGTGGCGACGACGAATCAAAAGGGGCACCGGGCGATCGTCGTCGAGATGGTGATCTCCGCCGACGGGTCGCTCCGCTCGTCCGACATCCTGTTATGATATTGACCAGTTCAAATTCCGGTCCCATCAATCGAAGGAGGACGAAAATGAAGAAGATCGCATGCCTGCTTTCCGTCGTGATGCTCGGGATCGCGTCGCTGGCTTTCGCAGAAAGCGCGCCCCAGCCGGAACTCCGCCCCATCCAGAAGGTCATGCAGGCGCGGGCCGCGTGGATGAAGGCGATGAACGAGAATCTCGGGGCCCGGAAGATGGTCGACGTGGCGAGGGATGCCGGCGACCTGTCGGCCCAGGCCGCCAAGGTAGCGGGAGGCGTCGAGGGCGAGCGGAAGGAGCTGAACCAGAAGATTTCCGACCTGGCCAAGGCCATTTCCGTATCCGCCACCAAGGGCGAGGAAGACGTCGTCAAGGCGAAACTGGGCGAGATCAAGGCGACCTGCGCGGAGTGCCACGCCAAATTCCGCGACAAGAAGTAACGTTCAGCCAAACGCTTCAACAGGCGGGTCGGAATCGTCACGGAGAAGGACGGCCGCGAGGAAACGCTCGCGACACTCGGCAAGGGGGACATCTTCGGCGAGATGGCGCTGGTCGACCATCTTCCCAGGTCGGCGTCGGGCCGTCGCCGACGCGACGAAGAAGACCGAAGCGATCGCAATGTCGGGAAACGTCTTCCTGCTGCGGGGGAAGTGCAACTGCTACCTCGTCCGGGGGACGCGGAAGAACCTGCTGATCGACAGCGGCCTCCCTTGGGAAAAGGATCTGCTCGAAGGGCAGCTCAACGGCCTCGGGCTTTCGAAGGACGACATCCACCTGCACCACGGGACGTACATCGACCTGGGCGGCTGCGTGCTGCAGGTACTCCACACGCCCGGGCACGGCAAGAAGTCGGATGCCCCCGCGGAGGATTTCGAGAAGGCCATCAAGGGGTCGATCAACCTGCTCAACGACACCCGGTCGCTCTTCCACGCGTTCGATTCGCGCGAGGAGTTCGCGGACGTCTCGATGGCCGTCTCGGCCTATGCGAAGCGTGTCTGAAAGGGTGACCGCCTGCCGTTCCGTCCGTCAGAGGTCATAGTCCGCCTTCAGCCGGAAGTTGCGACCGTTCTGCGCCACGAGGCCCCGGTCGGGCTCGCCCCGGGGCTCGCCGTGAATCCGGGTCATCGGCATGCTCCCGATTTTCAATGATGAGGTGCGGTCGATCCGGCAAGAAGTCCGGCCAGCGTCCGGGTGAGTGCATCGTCCTTGTACGGCTTGGATACCGCAGCCCGGAAACCGAAACGCCGGTGGTCGGACATGACGGGGTTGTTCGAATATCCGCTGGAGACGACCAGGACCGCATCCGGGTCGAAAGCCAGGATCCGCCCGGCCACCTCCCTGCCGCCCAGGCCGTTCGGGATCGTCAGGTCGAGGACAGCCGCCGAAAACGGAGTGCCCTGGTCCTTCGCCTCCCGGTACAGCGCGATCGCATCCTCGCCGTGCGTGCATGTCGTAACCCGGTAACCGCTATCCTCCAGAGTCTCCCGGGCCAGGTTCCGGATCAGGGCCTCGTCGTCGAGGAAGAGGATGGAACCTCCCGCCATCGCCGTCGGGGCAAGATTTTCCGGAGCGGGCGGATCTTCTCCCGGAGCAAGGGTGCCGGTCGACGGGATGTGCAGGGTGAAGGTTGCTCCTTTCCCGACCTCGGAATGGAGGGTGACCGTCCCGCCGTGCTTCTCGACGATCGACCGGACCGAAGCGAGGCCGAGCCCGCTTCCGATTCCCGCCCGGGTCGTGAAATAGGGTTCGAATACCTTCTCCAGCATCTCCTCGGGGATGCCGCAACCCCGATCCGAGAGGGCGATCCGGACGTAGTCTCCGGGGAGAAGTCCTTGCGGCGGCGGCTTCTCGGTCCCGACGTTCGCGCAGCGGATGGCGATCGTTCCACCGTCGGGCATCGCCTGGACCGCATTGATGATGAGGTTGTTGAACACCTGCCCCAGCTGCCCCTCGTCCGCTTCGACCCCGTGCAGTCCCGGGGGGATCTCGATCGAAGCGTCCACGCCGGCGCCTCCCAGGGAGAGCGAGACCGCGTCCCGGATGACCTTCGCGATGGAAAGCGGCGCCTTGACCGGATCGCCGCCCCGCGCGAACGTGAGGAGCTGACCGGCGATGCCGGCCGCGGCGCTGGATGCGATTTCGGCTTTTTTCAGCAGTTGCATGGCTTTGTCGGGGTCGTTGAGTTTCATCCGCGCGAAGCCGATATACCCCAGGACAGACGTCAGGGCGTTGTTGAAATTGTGCGCGATCCCGCCGGCGAGGATGCCGAGCGTCTCCATTTTCTGGGCCCGGATGAACCGCTCCTGCATCGCTTCCCGATCGGTGATGTCGATCAGGGTGATGACGATCCGTTCCTTCCGGATCTGGTTGTTGAAGATGACGTGCCGGACGGAGCCGTCCCGGCAGGTGACCCGTCCCTCGTAGGACGAAACATCGGCCCCCTGTTTGCTTGCCGCTTCGGCCGCGGCGTTTCTGGCTTCGAGGACGCTTCGGCGGTAGTCGGGGTCGGGATGGGCCCAGAAAAACCAGTCTTCGATGGTGCGGAGTTCGCCATATCCGTATCCGAAGCAGTCGATCATGTACCGGTTCATGAACCGGATGTTTCCGTCGAGGTCGGTCCAGGCCACCCCGGCAGGCATGGCGTCCATGAGGTCGCGGAGCGTCCGCTCGCTTTCGCGCGCCTCCGCCTCCGAATGGGTGTGCGCCTGGATCTCGCATTCGAGCGACCGTTGCAGTTCCCGGTTCTCGCCGTCCCGCTGTTTCAGCGCTGCGGCGAGGCCGTTCACGTTGGTCGCCGCGATCCCCAGTTCGCTCCCGGAATCGGCCGGCAGGCGCCGGTCGTAATCGCCGTCCCGGATCTCCCCGAGTCCCCTGAGCAGTTCGTCGAACGACCGCATCTCCCTCCGGAGGACGGGGTAGCCGGCCGCCGAGACGAGCAGGAGGAACAGGAGGCCGAACGCGACGGCGAGGAGTATGGTTCCCCGAATATGCCCGGAGAGGCGGATTGTCTCGTACTCGATCCGGACGGAGCCGAGCGGGAGGTCGCCGCGGGCTGTCTCGCCGGTGAGTACGTCATCGGGAGATGATCCGGATGGGCTGCTCCGCACCTCGATCGAGATCGCCTGGATGTTTCCCTGTGGAGAAATTTTCGAATGGCGGGCATCCGCCAGGACGCGCCCCGACCGGTCGAGGACCATCGCCCGGTGGATCGCGGGATTGACGACCGCGAATTGGGCGAGTTTGGACAACTCTTCGGCATCCCCCGAGAACAGGGGCAGGCGGGCGCTTTTCGCCAGGCCGACTGCGGTCAGGCGGCTCAATGTCTCGCTGGTGCGGCGGTCTTTCCGGATTTCGGTGAGGATGTAGAGGGAGCCGACCAGGAGGGCGACGACCGTGGCGACCTGGATGAAGATGGAGAAGATCCGGAAGAGGAAACTCTTCCGGATCACCTCGAATCGATCTCGCAGCGTCATCGGACCCCAGTTCTCCCGAATAGTGTAATGCGATGCTTATTATGTATGATCAGGCCGCGGAGGGTGAACTTTATTTCACGCCTGCGGAGAGGTCGAGGCCGAGGTTCTTTCCCACGGTTTCGTTGGTGTGCACCGTGACCTTCCGGGCATCGGGCCAGGTGGAACGGCTTGCCGCGCCGTTCAGCAGCGAGTCGGCCAGTTCGGCCGCCTGGCGACCCAGGTCTGCCCGGTCGACGTCGAGCGACACGGCGGCGCCCTTGGCCAGGTACTGCTCGCTGAAGGTCACTACCGGAACCTTCTGCTGGAGCGAGAAGAGGAACCAGCCCTCCAGCGTCTCGGCGGTCACCGCCGTGGCGTCGGGGAGCATCCAGAGGGCATCCACGGCGCCCTTCAGCTGTTCGAGCCGGGCGAGCGTTTCGCGCGGCGCGCGCACCTCGCGGACGACCAGTTCGATTCCAAACCGATTCGCGGCCTGCCGGGCCCGTTTAAGGTAAAGGCCGGTGCGGTCCGGGTCGTGGATCACGCCCACCCGTTTGGCGCCCAGCGTCCGGCACAGTTCGAGGTACCGTTCCGGCGGAGGGAGAACGCCGACTCCGCTGACGGAACCGACCGGTCTCTTCGCGAGGTTCAGGCTCGGCGCCAGCAGTCCCACCACCGGCACCTGGCTGACCTTCCGGCTGGCGGCGAGCGCCGCGTCGCCAACGGCCAGAACCAGTCGCGGCTGTTCTTCCTTCACCAGTCGCACTACGTCGACCTCGGCGTAGTCGGAGAGGACGACGGTCTGGACCGTCCCCTTGTGCGCCGACCGGAAGCCGCGCACCGACTCTTCGTAGGCCGTGCTCCGACCCGACTGGACGATCAGCACGTCCGCGGCCGTCGCGCCGGTGGCGCACGCCAGGAAGGCGACCGCGAATATGAGGCGCAGCGCGCGCATCAGAACCGCCATCTCACGCCGCCTTCGAACCAGCGGGGCGTGTTGGCGTAGAGGTCGTCGAAGACGGTCTGGACGTTCGAGAAGAGATTGTGGCCCGATCCGAACAGCTCCGGAGAAATCTCGTCTGCCGGCCGGACCTTCCAGGACAGGTGGAGATCCCAGACAATGCCCTTGCCGCGCGCCGGGAACCCTTCCGCCGCGTTCCAGTCGACGTAATTCCCGGTCAGGGCGCCTCGCAGGCCGAAGTCGGGGTGGTCGTAGAGAAGCCCGACCTTGAGCAGTTGCGACGGGACGGTCTGGTCGCTGTTGGTCCTGAGGCGGTCTCCGGTGTCGGCATCCGTCACGCAGGTGAAGGTGTAGCCGCCGGTGAGCGAGAGTCCGTACCTCGGCACGGTGCGCCCTTCGAGTTCGAAACCCTGCCGGTTCTGGTTGGTCAGCAGGTCGTTGCTGGCCGACTCGATCTTCCGCATCCGGTTGTGGAAGAAGGTTCCCTTGAGCCAGAGGAAGGGGATTTCCGACGACTCGACGCCCGCCTGGAAGGTGGTGACCGTCGGCAGGTTGCGCTGGAGGATGGCATAAGGCAGGCCGAACCCGCGGGAGCCGTAGGCCCGTAGCAGCGTCTTTTCGGTCGCCTGCAGGGTGGCGCCCATCGTATAGCTCGTGTGATTGCCCGAGATGCCGGTGCGGTCGACCCGGAGGCCGGGAAGCACGGTAACGGGGCCGAGGGAGAGCGTCCCGTTTGCGTAGGCCGCTCCCCGGTCCCAGGTCCGGTCAAATAATGTGCTGTCCCCGGGGGCGATCTCGACGGTCCGGGTTTCCTGGTGCCCGTACTCCACCCCGGTCACCAGATTCTGGCGGCTGTCCCCCCACGAGAGGCGGGCGTCGGCGCCCCGTCCCGATTCGCGCGTCTGCGTATGGAAAGACGGGATGTTCGCGCCGTCGATGCGGTCATTGTACATCGTCGTATTGCTGCGCCCGAGGGCATACCCGTCGAGGTCGAGGGTGAGGCGGGCGGCGAGCGGCCGGCTGTACTTCAGGGAACCCTGGTTCAACCACCGGGCGTCGTCGTCGTGGACCGGCCACCCATACCAGAACCCCTCTTCAGTTCCCCGATGGGTGCCAAGGGTGGAAAAGGCGGCCGTGAGCGTCCCGCCGGCGGGATCCAGCCAGGCGCTCTTCCCCTCGAAGTGGGTGAGCCCGACGCCGTTGTTGGGCCGGAGGCCGTCCGAGTTGATGTTGCCGCCGGTGAGATAGAATCCGACCCGGTCAAGCGCGCCGCTCACTTCGAGGCGGCTGTCGGCGGTGGCCCGCTTGCCGATCGAGCCGGATGCGAGCCCGCCGACCGGGCGGTCCCAGGCCGGCGCCTTGGTGACGATGTTGATCACGCCGCCGGGCGCCGGCCCCCAGGCGGCTGAAGAGGCGCCCTTGACGATCTCGATCCGCTCGATCTGCTGCACCGCAATCAGCCCCGGCTCGGCCATGTTCTGCACGAAATCGTTCTGGCGGAATCCGTCGATCAGGACGAGGACGGTGGTATTCAGCGCCCCCTGGATATTGAAGAAAGTGAAGCTGCCCGGCGTGCGCTGGTAGTCGAGCTGGATGCCGGGGATCGTCTGGAGGATGTCGGCCAGCGTGTGCGCGTTGAGCCGGGAGATATCTTCGGCCGTGATGACCGTGACGTTTTCGGCGATTTTCGAGGCGGGACGGAGTGAACGGGGCGTTGCGGGGGAAGACGCTTCAGGCGATCCCTCGGCCAGCCCCAGTTCCGACAGGGGGACATCCGCGGCAAAGGCCGACCCGGCGCCGCAGAGCTGGCAGGCCAGCAGCGTCAGGATCAGGAATTGAAAGACCTTGCGCTTCAGAAAATCCCCTTGAAGAAAAAACCTTTTTTTGCCGATGGGTACTGAGGGGCAGGTTGACCGACCGACGCGAATCATACTGATAACAAATACCATTGCGATAGTCCACCACAAAGGAGGAACCCATCATGGAAAAAGAGAGCCAGGGGCAGGAAGTCGAAGGGACGCAGGAGCTGGAGGTGCTGGAGGAAGGGCAGGCCGGCACGGAGGAATTGATGGCTTGTTGCAAAGGCGGCTCGGGGAGCGCCCGCGCCTGAAGACCGCAATTTGAACAGACCCGGGGGGAGCAGCCGCTCTCCCCGGATATTCCAGAGGTCCCCCCGTGCCGCTCTCCAGGTATCACGTTCGGTATCCCGACCCGGATTGTCCCGGGTCCAGGCTCCTCTTTTCGACGAAAAAAGGGTCGGTGGTCCGCATTTCCGACCGGCGCCTGGCCGCCATCCTGGACGGCAACCCGACCGTTTCCGAGCGGGCCACTCTCACCCGGCTTGAACTCTGGACCGACGACCCGGCCGTCGAGCGGGCCGGCATGGCGGACATCGTCGCCCGCACCAACGCGCGCAGCCGCCGCTTCGTCGCCACGGTGGTGCTGACGCTGGATTGCAACCTCGACTGCCCCTACTGCTTCGAGGGAGATTTTCGCGGCAACTTCCCGATGGAAGCGGATACCGCCAGGCTGCTCGTAGAGGTCGTGACGCGCGATCAGATCGGGCGGGGACGCGACGTGGAGATCCGCTTCTACGGCGGGGAACCGCTCATGGCGCTCCCCCGCCTCAAGGCGATCTCCCGGTCGCTGCAGCAGGCGGCCGAATCGGGCGGGACGACCTATTCGATGAGCCTGGTCACCAACGGCACCCTGCTCACCCGCCCGCTGGTCGAGGAACTGCTCCCGCTTGGGTTGGAAAGTGCCCAGGTCACGCTGGACGGTTCTCCGGAGATCCACGACCGCCAGCGGCCATTCGCCTCGGGACGCGGGAGCTACGGGACCATCCTGAAGAATGTGGTCGACGTCCACAAATCGGTGACGCTCAAGCTCGGCGGCAACTTCACGCAGGACAACTTTCGCCGATTCCCGCGGATGCTGGACGACCTGCTGGCGGCCGGGGTCGATCCGGCGCGGCTTGATCCGATCCAGTTCGCGCCGATCCTGCCCAGGTCCGGGCGCACCGCAGGCCACGATGCCGGCGGATGCCTGTTCACGGGGGACGAGCCGTGGCTGATCGAGGCGGCCCTTTATCTGCGCGAGGAGACGCTTGCACGGGGGTTTGCGGTGGATCGGCCGGGGATGGGGATCTGCATGGTGGAACTGGAAGACCGCCTGGTGGTGAATCGGGATGGTACGCTCTACAAATGCCCGGCCTTCCTGGGCTGGCCGGAACTGTCGGTCGGAACGCTGGCCGAGGGGATCGGCGATTACAGCGAATCGCACCGGCTCGATTTCTGGAAAACGGAAACGTGCCTCGATTGCGCCTATTTACCCCTGTGTTTCGGCGGCTGCCGGCTGCTGCCGATGCTGCGCCGCGGAGCGATCGACGGCGTGGACTGCCGCAAGCCGTTTTTCGACGCCGCCCTCGAAAAGATCATCCTGCAGGGCGTGCGGCACCCGCGGGCCCCTGCCATCCGGCCCCCGTCTTGATGAAGACCATCTTTCCCCGGACGACCTGGGACTCGCCCCTGGACAGGATCCGGTTGCCCCGTTTCTTGTTGAATTCGACCGCCGCGGCAATCGATTTATCGGTATTCCGGTCGAGATAGGCCTTGTAGAACCGGTCGAAATTGTCGAGGTTTATGGCATTGTTCTCCGTCAATGGCGCAAACTCCTGGCCATCGAGATATTGCGGGAGATAGACCATGACGTCCCCCAGCGCGGTCAGCGTCGCATCGTAATCGACCGTGCAGATGATGGTTCCGTCGTCTGTTTTGCCTTTCTGCGAGCGGGTCACCTTGACGTTTTTCAGGGAATAGCCGTCGCCGAAGGGTCCCATTTTATCGTTCACGTATCGATCGACCGCCCCCGCCAGCTTCAACAGATCCTTCTTGAAATCCTCGGGACCGTTGTTTTCCCGGGTTTTATCGAGAAGGACCGCGCTCGGCATGCGCTCCCGGCAATCCAGCGCCAGCCGCTGGACCATCGCGGAGACGACTTTCATGTCATCGGCCGGGCCGTTTTGCATCGCATCCAGGTTGTCGATCCGGCTTCCGACGAACGCCGCGTTGATCCGGGCCAGTTCGGTCGCCTCGAAATTGGCTTTCACCGCCTTGTCGGAAGGGGTGCGATTCAGCCAGGCATATCCGCCGGTCACGACGAGCAGCAGCGCCAGCAGCCCGAAGGCGAGCTTTCCCCGCCCCACCCTGTCGAGCAGATCCAGCGTGGCTTCCCGGATGCGATCGGCCGTTTCCTCCCATGCCGGCGTCCTGGATTCGGCCCGAGCCGCCCCGTTCTTGAATCTCGCCGAGTTGCAGACCGGGCATTTCATGATCTTGATGCTGTTGATTTTCCCGCAGGACATGCAGGACCACGATTTGGCCCTGTCCTTCGCGTTCAGGACGATTTCCCGGTCGATGCTGCAGACGCCGCAGGAGGCAAGGCTGTCATCCTGGTTGACTTCGTTGCAATTCTTGCAGACCCACATGCCCCGCCTCCGGTTTTGCGTTGCCTGTTCCCGGTCCAGTATAATGATCGCGGGGAATCGCGGGAAGCGGTTTCCCGACAGGAGATAAAGCATGCGACGTTTCATCGTACCGACATGCGTGGTTGCGATCGCGATCACGGCCTTCGCGCCCTCATTCGCAAGGGACGGCGACTACCGCCTGGTCCGTGAGATCAAGGTCGGCGGGGAGGGGGGCTGGGACTACCTGCTCGCCGATGCGGATGCGCGCCGCCTTTACGTCTCCCACGCCACGCAGGTCGAGGTACTAAACATCGACAACGGTTCGGTCGTGGGGACGATCGGGAATACCCAAGGGGTGCACGGGATCGCGCTGGCCCCCGACCTCGGCCGCGGCTTCACGAGCAACGGGCGCGCGGCGACGGTCACCCTCTTCGAGCGGAGCTGGATGCGAAGGATGGTCGCGTGGTGACGACGCTGCCCATCGGAAAGGGCGTCGACGCCAACGCATTCGACCCGGGGACCGGGCTCGCGTTCAGTTCGAACGGGGAGGGGACGCTGACCGTCGTCGGGAAGGATTCATCCGGAAAGTTCCAGGTCGTGGGCAACGTTCCGACCCGGAAAGGGGCGCGGACCATGGCGCTCGATCCGAAGACGCACAACGTGTTCCTCCCGATCGCCGAATACGACCCGACCCCCGCCGCCACGAAAGAAAACCCGAAGCCCCGGCCGCCGATCAGGCCGGGCACGTTCTCGATACTCGTGCTGGGGCGGTAGCTTCGTGCAGGTCTGTTGTGGCACCATGCTGCGGTTGACATGAAAACGCCGGGGTATCGTCTTGAACCAGTCACGTGAAGTTCTTGCAGCGAAAAACAGGGCGGCGACGCTGTCGATCGGTTCCAACACGGTCCTGATCGTCCTGAAGCTGATCGTCGGGATCACGATGCAGTCGGTCAGTGTCATATCCGAGGCGGTCCATTCGGGGCTCGACCTGGTCGCAGCGGTCATCGCCTGGTTCTCGATCCGGGAGGCCGGCAAGCCCGCCGACGACGAGCACCGCTTCGGTCACGGCAAGATCGAGAACGTGGCCGGAACCATCGAGGCCGTCCTGATCTTCGGCGCGGCGATCTACATCATATGGGAGGCGGTGGGGAAGCTTCGCTCGGGCGTGGTCGAGATCGAAAGCCTGGGGCTGGGCGTCGCCGTGATGCTGGTTTCGTCGGTGGCGAACTACTTCGTGTCCCGGCACCTGTTGAGCGTCGCGGTCGAGACGGATTCGGTCGCGCTCGAGGCCGACGCGATGCACCTGCGAACGGACGTATACACTTCCGTCGGCGTGCTCGGGGGCCTCGCGGCCATCAAGCTCACCGGCATCGCCCTCCTTGACCCGATCGCCGCCATCGTCGTGGCGCTGATGATCATCAAGGCGGCGTGGGATCTGACCCGGACAGCCTTCTTCCACATCCTGGACGTCAAGCTTCCGGATGACGAGGAGGCGAAGATCCACGAAGTGATGGAAAGCTACACGGGTCGCATCATCGAATACCACAAGCTGCGGACCCGCAAGGCGGGGCACGTCCGGCACATCGACATGCACCTGGTCGTCCCGAAGCAGATGACCGTGTATGCGGGGCACACCCTTTGCGACCTGATTACGGCCGACATCAAGAATTCCCTCCCGTACAGCCACATCCTGGTGCACATGGAGCCCTGTCCGGGTGGATGCGACCTGTGCGCGGTGGCGTGTCCGAAAGTCGCGGACCCCGGCGATTCAGGCAGCCTGGTCAGAATGCATAGTCCGCCTTCACCCTGAAATTGCGGCCATTCTGCGCCACGAGGCCCCGGTCGGGCTCGCCCCAGGGGTCGCCGTATTTCCTGTCCAGCAGGTTGTAGACGCTGCCCGAGATCTCGAATCCCGGAACGATCTTCTTCGACAGGAGCGTGACGTTCACCACGGCGAAGGCGCCCGCGGCGGGAACCAGGCTGGTCGGGTCCGTATTCCGCCGGCTGGTGTACTGCACTTCGGGCGAGACGAGCAACCGGGCTGCGAACGCGGGAACCGTCGCCCCGGCCTTTGCGAGGTGCCTGGGCGAGTTGCTCAGCGGTTCTCCGGTGCGTCCGTCCTCGGACTGCTGCCACGTGTAGGAAACCCGGCCCCCCAGTCCGTTTTCTCCACGGCCTTCGAGCTCGAACTCGGCGCCGTTCGTCTTGACCTCGTCGATGTTCCGGTAGGTCGAGAAGCCGGTCGCGACGTCGAAGACCGACGAGATGAGATTCGTGACGCGGTACTGGAACAGCGAGACGGTCCCCCGGAAGGCGGGGCCGAGCTCCCGCTCGAGCACGAGTTCGTAGGTCTTTATCTTTTCCGGGCGGAGGGCGGGGTTGGCCGCGAGGCTGACGTTGTCCCGGTAGAACTGCTCGTAGGCGTTCGGCGCCCGGAAGGCTTGTCCGTACAGCGCCTTGATCGTCGTGGTCGCGAGCGGTGACCAGATCAGCGCCACCCTCGGGTTGGTGGTTCCGCCGAAGTTCGAGTAGTGGTCGTGGCGCACGCCGGCGTTCAGGATCAGTTTGGGCAGGATGCGCCATTCGTCCTGCGCGTAGAGCGCCCAGACATACGAGTTCGTGTCGACGTCGAGGACGGCGTTGAAAGGATCGACGTCGTAGTTTTTCTGCTCCTGCCGGTCGTTCCGCCGGAACTCCCCGCCGCCCGTCACGATGTGGCTGCCGAGCACCTTTTTCGTCCCCTTGATCTCCGCACCCCACCAGATCCCCTTCGCCTCGTCCCGGTTCACGACGGAAGGGGGAATGATGTAGTCGCCGTAATATCGGAAAAAATCGCCGAACCCCCGCGCCGTCACGTTGACGTCGCCCGGAAGTTCCTGCTCGAACTTGACGTCGAGATAGCTGTGCTCGTCGACCGTGAAGGTCCGGTTGTCGCCGAGCGCCGTCCCGAAGGCACCGGTCGGAACGCCCTTCTTCCGGTGGCCGTGAACCCCTTCGATCGTGAAGTCGCCGAGCGCCACCTTGGCGAAAAAGTCGTGCGACCGCTCGTAATCGCAGCGGTCCGAGATGCCGTTGCGGGTCGCGGGGTCGTTCATGTCCGGGAAGAAGAGGTTTTGCCCCGCGCTGTCGTAGGCCGAGGCCGACAGGATCGCCTCCTGCCACCCCTCGAACTGCTTGCCGTAGCTCGCCCGTCCGCCGAACGAGCGATAGCTGCCCGCCGATGCCGACAGGTCGGCGCCGTCGAGGTGGTGCCCGCTCTTCGTGATCACGTTGACCACGGCGAAGAAGGCGCTCGATCCGTAAAGGGACGAGCTCGGGCCGCGCACGACCTCGACCCGGTCGATCAGTTCGACGTCGACGGGGAATTCGCGCCCGATGAGCGCCTGGTCGTAGACGTTGTTATTGAGGCGGTGCCCGTCCACCAGGAGCAGGATCCGGCTGTTGTAGTCGCCGGGACGGCCGAATCCGCGGACGCCGAGGTAGCTGTAGTTCCGGTCGTCGGTGACGTAGAAGCCGCGGACGCCTCGGAGGATGTCGGCGAGCGTCCGGTAGCCGTGTGCGCCGATGTCGGCCGAGGTCACGATGGTGACCGCCGACGGGGCATCGGTCACTTTCTGGGGATATCGCGAGGCGGTGGAGACCATGTCCTCCTGCCGGGCGGCTTCGTCGGATCCGTCCTTTGCCGCGAGCGACGGGGCGGGTAAAGTCGCCAGGAGCGCGAACAGGACAAGCGGTGCGGTCCAGCGATGAGCCCGTGCCATCGGCATGCCTCCCGAATCCGGTGATATGGGACTCATCGACAGCTCCGGCCGAAACCTTTAATGATTTCCGGTCTTGTGCCGGACGAACAAGAAAGCGCCATCAGGACCGTCCCTGATGGCGCTTCATGAAGTCACTGGATCAACTCGTTACCAGGCGGTCGTCAGTTCGCTCAACTTGGTGACGGTTACGACGGTGACGGTGTAATGAACCACATCGCCGTACTCATGCTCCGAACTCGCAAAGAAATACCCGAATCCGCCCGGAGGGCCGTTTACGGATATATAAATGAATCCTTCAGCCCCGAGGTATTGGAGCACGCCGTCCGCCGATATGGTGCGGATGAAGGTGTTTGCACCATCTTTGAGGACGAGGGCGACCGAGGTGATGGTGTCGTTGTCGATACCGGTTGCGATGTTCAACGTGATGTACGCCCCGGGCAGATACGCCGGATCATCGGCGGTCAGTTCGGGAATGGTGACGGGGCCAACCTCCGGATCGTAAACGTCGGCATCAAAGGGAGCTTGCAAATTGCCTGCAGTAAAGATGTATGACCCGGAGTCATATTGCCGCTGGCAATCGAAAACCATGTTCTTGTTGAACTTCGTGTCCGCGACGGTCTGAATGACCGCATTGTTGAATGCGTTCGTCGCATCGGCAAGCGCGGTAACCGCGTTGTCGACTCCGGGCTGGGTTGCAGAGGTGTTGTCCGCAACGCCCCGGGCGTCGGCGATCGCCGCGGTAAAAGCGTCCTTGGCGGATTGGGGCACGTTTCCAAGGCCGGTTCCGACGGTTTTGCTGGTTGCCAGATTGTCGGCCGCTGAAATCGCCGAGTTCAGGATCGTCTTGTCGACGGCCGGATCGTTGTTTGGTTTCCGTTCGGCTTATCGGCAACCGGTGCGGGAAAGATCAGTAAAAATGGGATATCAGGAAACAGAACGTCAACATCGTTTACGTCAGCGTGGCGCGGCCTGAAGATCAGAAGGCCTTCTACGATTACGGGATCCGGAGCCTCCCCTCGCTGGTGCTCGTCGATCGAAGGGGCAGGGTCGACCGCGTTTTCCCCCCGGGAATCCAGAGCTACGAAACGCTGGCGGTGGCGCTGGATCGGCTGAAATAAATGGATATCGGCATCGCTTCGGCGTCCGTTGCCGTGGGAGCCGGACTGGCGAGCGTCCTGTCCCCCTGCGTCCTTCCCGTCGTCCCGATCCTGGTGGCGGGGGCTTCCGGAAAAGACAGGCTCCGTCCGGTTCTCCTGGTCGCCGGTCTTTCCATCAGCTTCATGGCCATGGGAGCGGTCTCGTCGCTGCTTGGGGCATACCTGATCGGCCGCACGCGGTACATCGAGCTCGCGGGCGCGGCTTTCATCCTCGTCATGGGCTTGTCCGTGCTGCTCGACCTGGGTTTGTTCAAGCGCTTCCATCGCCTGGCGAACATCCACGTCCAGGGTGAAGGACGGGTCGGGACACTGCTGCTCGGCATGTCGCTCGGCCTGGTCTGGGTCCCCTGCGTGGGGCCGTTTCTGTCGACCGTGCTCGCGATTGTCGGCACTTCGGGGCAACTCGCCCGGGGCGTGCTCCTTCTGGGGCTTTATTCCCTGGGGCTGGCGGTTCCGATGCTTGCGATCGCCTATGCTTCCCACCTGGTGCAGGGGCGCATCCGGGGGCTGATGCGGCACGACGCGCTCCTGCGCTACATCAGCGGCGGCGTCCTCGTGGCGTTCGGCCTCTACGCCATCGTTTTCGGAAATCCGGCATATTGATCCGCCACCGGAAAAACAAGGAGGCGCATCTATGGCCAATTACCGGCCGGGAGTAATATGCTGACTGCGAGCATTCGCGGAAACAGGTTTTAAAGGAAGGCAGCGATGACCCCAAGGAACAGCCTGAACAAGGACGGGCCACCGTCGATCTACGTCGTCTCGGGCGGTGTCGGATCGAGCGCCCGCCAGATCGCCGAGAGCACGCTCGCGCAGTTTGCGACGGCCCGGGTGCCGATCATCGTCAGGAAAAACGTGAAGGAGGTCGGGCAGCTCGAGGAGGTGGTCCTGGCTGCCGCGAGCGGCGGCGGGACGGTGCTGCACACCCTCGTGGACGACCGCCTGAGGGCGGCGCTGACCCGCCTCGGACGGGTGCACAAGGTCCCGACGATCGACCTCATGGGCCCCCTGCTCAGGCAGGTGGGCAAGATTACGGGGGAGAAGCCCCTCGGGGAGCCGGGACGCTACCGGAATCGCCGGAAGGAATATTTCGACCGGGCCGACGCCATCGACTTCACCGTGTCGCACGATGACGGGGCCAGGGTCGAGGACCTCCAGGAGGCCGACATCGTCATCCTGGGCGTCTCGCGGTGCGGAAAGACGCCGCTGTGCATGTACCTGGCGGTGCACGGGTGGAAGGTGGCGAACGTCCCGATCGTCAACGGCATCCCGGTGCCGGAGGAGATCTTCCAGCTCGAGCGTCGCCGCGTGATCGGGCTGCTCATCGATTACAACCGGCTGCTGGGTAACCGAAGGCAGCGGGACAATCGCATGGGCCGGCTCGGCGCCAGCAGCTATTCCGACCCCTCCGCGGTCTTCGACGAGATCGAGGCGGTGAGGAAGATCTACCGGAAAGGCAGGTTCCACGTGATCGACGTCACCGACAAGCCGATCGAGATCACCGCCGACGAGATCGTCACTTACGTCACCGAAGGCAGGGGCAAGTTGCAGTACCGGGCAGTGCCGTACTGAGTTCCCGTCGATCCTTGCATGTCCGTACTCGCGTTCGTCCCTGAAATAGCCGCCGCCCTATTCGGCGGCTCTTCCTCGCTACTCGCTCGGCGCCACCTTGGAGTTCGACCCTCTCCATCGAGCACCAGGACGAAAAAGAGCCCGGAGACTTTCGTCTCGGGCTCTTTGAATTTGCTGGTGCCGGAGGAGGGGGTCGAACCCTCACGTCCTTGCGGACACGGGATTTTGAGTCCCGCGCGTCTGCCAGTTCCACCACTCCGGCGAATTCGGATTAGAAGAAACTTATACACGCAAACCATTGAAAATCCAAGCATGATTTCGGTGATTCCCGCTAAGGTTTCCTCGCCATTCTGCCGATAAGATAAGAATAGGGGGATCGCCGCAACAATCCATGCAATCGCAACGTCGCCAATCCATTATCCAGTCGTTATCCCTGGTGCTGCTCGGGGCAATGCTCGGATTCGTCACCGCCGCCCTCGAGTCGAGGCGGGCCGGGTGGGGGATCCTCGCCGCGAGTCTTGTCGCCCTTGGCCTGCTTGTTTTTTGGATGATCCGACGGAAGGACCATGATTTCGACGGGCAGCCCGAGATCGCGGCGCGACTGCTCTCGCTCATGAACAACGTGCCGGGCGCGGTCTACAACGGGCGCCCGGACTGGTCGATCTCGTTCATGTCGGCCGATATCGAGCGGATGACGGGCATCCCCGCCTCCGAGTTCCAGTCCGGCGCGATGAAGTGGAAAGCGATGGTCCACCCGGACGACCTGCCCGAACTCGAGGGTGTCTTCCTGGACGCGGTCCGGGCGCGGGAAAAGGGCCTCCGCGTCGAATACCGGATCCGCCACCGGGACGGGCACGACATCTGGATCGCCGACCGGCGGCAATTCGCCTACGACCCCGGAGGACGCCTCCTTTACGTCGATGGCCTGATCCTCGACATCTCCCGCCGCAAGAAATCCGACGGGCAGCTCCGGCTGATGCAGTTCGCCGTCGACCATTCCGGCGACACCGCCTACTGGATCGATCCCGCAGGCCGGTTCATCTACGTGAACGAGGTGATGTGCCGCACGCTCGGCTACTCGCGGGACGAACTGCTCTCGATGACCATCCACGACATCAACCCGTCCTTTCCCGCTTCAGACTGGGCGGCGCACTGGGACCACCTCCGGACGAGCAGGCACCTCATCATCGACACCAGCCACCAGGCGAAGGACGGGCGCCTCATACCCGTCGAGGTGACCGCCAACCACATCGAGTTCGACGGGATGGAATACAACTGCGCGTCGGCGCGCGACCTTACGCTGCGCCTGCGCGCGCAGGCCGAGAGCCGCGAACTCCAGGCGCAGTTGATCCAGTCGCAGAAGATGGAAGCGATCGGCATCCTGGCCGGGGGGATTGCGCACGACTTCAACAACCTGCTCACCGGCATCATGGGATACGCCAACCTCCTGCAGGAAGGGGGCACCAGGGACCCCGAAACGCTCAAGGCCGCGGGGGTGATCCAGGGGGCGGCCGAGCGGGCTTCCCAACTGACGGCCCAACTTCTCGGATTCGCCCGCAAGGGAAAGCATCGCGCCGTTCCGGTCGACCTGCACAAGATGATCGGTCGCGTCATCGCCCTCCTGGACCGGACGCTCGACAAGCGGGTCAATATCGTCTCGCGCTTTTTCGCGGATCCGCTGAGAACCGTCGGAGACCCGTCCCAGCTCGAACAGGTCTTGATGAATCTGGCGATGAACGCGTGCGATGCGATGCCGGCCGGAGGCGAGCTGTGCTTCGTGACCGAACCCATCGAATTCGACGAGGCGTATTGCCGGGGGCACCGGGGGGCTAAGGCGGGCCGGTACGCGGCGCTTTATGTCGGCGATACCGGCGTCGGCATTCCCGAGGAACTGCTGGGGAAGATTTTCGACCCGTTCTTCACGACCAAGGAACTGGGAAAAGGGACCGGGCTGGGGCTCTCGATGGTGTTCGGGATCGTCAAGAACCACGGCGGCTACATCGACGTCGAAAGTCTTCCCGGCTGTGGCGCCGTCTTCAAGGTGTATCTGCCGTTCTCGGACGAAATCGAAGAGCCGGCCGAGGAACGGACACAACCCCGGCTGGTGCTGGGTGCGGCACGAGGACGGATCCTGCTGATCGACGACCAGGATGAGGTTCGGGAGGTTTGCGGCGCAATGCTCATGAAGCTGGGCTACGATGTGATAACGGCGGTGGACGGCGCCGATGGTGCCGAAGTTTACGGCCGGATGGCTCAAGAGATCGATCTCGTGATCGTCGATATGGTCATGCCCAACCTGTCGGGGCGCGACTGCTTTCGGCGGCTCCGGGCGATCCGCCCGGACGTCCGCGCGATCCTGTCGACCGGCTACAGTCTCGAGGGCGCCGTCGAGGAAACCATGCGCGAAGGAATCTGCGGTTTCATCCAGAAACCGTACCGCCTCGAGCAACTGGCCCGCGCAACCGAAGAGGCGTTGGCCATCCCGCTGGATAAATTTACCTGAAACGGGGACAATGCGACTCTTATGACAATTCCCCTGCCCGCAACCAAGATCGTCTGCACGATCGGACCGTCGAGTTCCTCCTCCGGCGTGATCGCCTCGCTCATCGAGGCGGGCATGTCGGTCGCCCGCCTCAACTTCTCGCACGGCTCCCACGAGGACCACGCCAAGGTGGTCACCCGTGTTCGCCACGAAGCACATCGGCAAAACCGCTTTGTCGCCATCATGCAGGACCTTCAGGGCCCCAAGATCCGGTTGGGCCTGTTCCCGTCGGGCAAGGTGCTGATCGAGACGGGCGCCTCCTTCACCCTGACGACCGAAAACGTTTCATGCAACGCTTCGATCGCTTCGGTGTCGCACAAGGGGCTTCCGGGCGACGTCCGCGCAGGTGACGAGATCCGGATCAACGACGGGCTCGTCCGGCTTCGCGTGCACTCGGTCTCGGGGCGGCGGGTGGATTGCAAGGTGACCGAGGGGGGGGAGATCGGCGACCGGAAAGGCGTCAACCTGCCGGGGCGCAACGTGTCGATGCCGTCCCTGACGCGCAAGGATGCCGCCGACCTGGTGCTCGGGCTTGCGCTGGACGTCGACTACGTGGCGCTCTCGTTCGTGCGCACGGCGGCCGACGTGGCCGGGTTAAAGAAGAAGATTCGCGCCGCCGGCAAGGATATCCCGGTGATCGCCAAACTCGAAAAGGCGCAGGCGGTCGAGAACCTGGCGTCGATCCTGTCGGTGGTCGACGGCGTCCTCGTCGCGCGCGGCGACCTGGGGGTCGAAACGGAGCTGACCGATCTTCCGATGCTGCAGAAGCGGATCCTGCGCGAGGCGTCGCGGGCCGGCGTCGTCGCGATCACGGCGACGCAGATGCTCGAATCGATGACGCACAACCCGATGCCGACGCGCGCCGAGGTGTCCGACGTCGCCAATGCGGTGCTCGACGGGACCGACGCGGTGATGCTCTCGGGCGAGACGGCCTCCGGCGAGTACCCGGTGGAGGCGGTGGTCACGATGCGCAAGGTCGCGTTTTCCGCCGAGGCCCAGCGGGAAGCATTCCCCTATGACCTGACCGAATCGCTCGGCATTCCCGGCGTGGTCGCCGAAGCGGCCTGTCGGGCGGCCGTAAAGGCCTCCGCGAGCCGAATCGTCGCTTTTACCCGGTCCGGGTTGACGGCCCGGATGGTCTCCAAGTTTCGCCCGGCCACGCCCGTCGTCGCCTTCACCGCGTTCGAATCGTCGGCGTGCCGGATGGCGCTCTTCAACGGCGTCGAGCCGTTCGTCCTGCCCGAAACCGAGACGATGCGCGCCGACCGGGTGGTCGAACTCGCTGTCAAGTTTCTTCGGGAGAAAAACATGGCGGGCCGGGGCGACAGGCTGGTGTTCGTCTACGGTTCGGTCGGCGGCCATTGCGACAAGATGCGCGTGGTCCAGATATGAACCTGCTCGATATCGCCATCGCCGGGTCATGCATCGGGTTCGCGCTCTCGGGACTGCTCAAGGGGCTGGTCCGGCAGGCGGCGGGGTGGACCGGATTGATACTCGGGCACCTGGCCGGCGTCAAGTTCCACGGATTCGTGCAGCGGATGCTGCAACTCGATTTCCCGAAGGCCGAGACGGTCGCCTACCTGGTCACGTTCGTTGGGGTCTACGTCGCGGTGAGGCTCGTGGGCTCGATGCTCGAGCGGCGCGTGCGGGGGTCGAAACTCTCGGGTGCCGACCGGTTCATCGGGGGGGCGGCCGGATTGCTCAAGGGCGTCCTGCTCTCGATCCTGCTCGTCTTCGTGATGGTCGTATTCCTGCCCCGGGATGCCCGGTTCCTGCACACTTCGAAACTGACTCCCAGGGTGATCGTCGCCGCCCGTTGGATGGCGCCGGCCTTCCCGGCCAAGGTGCAGGACGCGTTCAACGAGAAGTTCAGGTAAGAACCGCATTTCTCGCCAAGATTCTGCTACGGCGCCGCCTCGCTATGAACCCAGGCGAGAAATGCGGGTTTTTCGAATCCCCCGGCCGTTTCGCCCGTGGGTTGTCGTCACTTTGCCTTCCGGATCGCCTTCGCCGACGTCTTGATCGCGCACAGGTCCGCGCACATCGTGCAGGTCGTGTCGTCGGTCGTGGGCATCATGCCGCCCCGCATCTCCCTCGCCAGTTCAGGGTCGATCGACAACTCGATCTGGCTTTTCCAGTCGAGACGCTGCCGGGCATCGGCCATGGCGTTGTCCCAGTCGATCGCCCCGGGGATTCCGCGGGCGATGTCGGCCGCGTGCCCCGCGATCCGCGAAGCGATGACGCCGGTTTTCACGTCCTCGAGCGGCGGAAGGCGCAGGTGCTCGGACGGCGTGACGTAGCAGAGGAAATCGGCGCCGTGCCATGCGGCGATCGCGCCGCCGATCGCCGACGTGATGTGGTCGTAGCCGGGGGCGATGTCGGTGACCAGGGGGCCCAGGACGTAGAACGGCGCGCCGTGGCAAAGCCTTTTCTGGATCTGCATGTTGGCGATGATCTGGTGGAGCGGAACGTGCCCCGGCCCCTCGATCATCACCTGGACGTCGCGTGCCCACGCCCGCTCGGTCAATTCGCCAAGCGTCGATAGTTCGTGGATCTGCGCCCGGTCGGTCGCGTCGGAAATGCAGCCGGGCCTGAGGCCGTCCCCAAGCGAGAGCGTGATGTCGTATTCGTTGCAGATGTCGAGCAGCCGGTCGTACTGTTCGTAGAAGGGGTTTTCCCGGTCGTTGACGTCCATCCACTCGGCGAGCAGCGAACCGCCGCGCGAGACGATGTCGAGCCGGCGTCCTTCGCGGGTCAACCGCTCGATCGTGGCGCGCGTGACGCCGCAGTGGATGGTCATGAAGTCGACGCCGTCCTCGGCTTGCTTCAAGATTCCGGCGAAGAAGTCATCGGCGGTCAGCTCGACCCACGATTTTTTCGAAAGGATTCCGTCGGAGGCGGCCTGGTAGACCGGGACCGTGCCGATCATCACCGGGCACTCGGCCAGGATCGCCCGGCGGATCTCGTCGATCGGGCCGCCGGTCGAGAGGTCCATCACCGCGTCGGCGCCCGCCGCGACGGCCACCCGCATCTTCTCGAGTTCGAGCGCCACGTCGGCCCGGTCGCGCGACGAACCCACGTTGGCGTTGATCTTGATCTTGAGCCCTTCGCCCACCGCGATCGGTTCGATCGCCCGTCGTTTCTTGTTCTTGGGGATGACGACCTTGCCTTCGGCGACCTTTCGTCGAAGCATTTCGGGGTCGACGTTCTCCCGGAGCGCCGCCGCCAGGATCTCGGGAACCGGTTTTCCGTTTCGTGCGCGGTACATCAGCGTCATGCGACACCTTCCTTGTTTTTCATCAAATGAAAAAACCGCTTGCCGGGCCGGCTGCGGTTCGTGGCGGCAGCGTATAATAATACGATGGGCTCGCGTGAATTTCAGGAAAAACTGGCGGATGCCGTCAGCCACGGGATCGGATTGCTGGCGAGCGTCGTTGCGCTGCCGCTGCTGGTCGTCGTGGCGGTCCGGCACGGAAGCGCGTGGAACGTCACCGGGTCGTCTGTTTTCGGCGGAACCATGGTGCTGCTCTACCTGGCCTCCACGTTGTACCACGCATTCCCCGAAGGCCGGGCCAGGGACTTTTTCCACCGGATGGATCACAGCGCGATATTCATCTTCATCGCCGGAACCTACACGCCTTTCATCCTGGGGCCGTTGCGCGGGACGCTGGGTTGGCTGCTGTTCGGCGCGGTCTGGGGCACGGCGCTCACCGGGGTGATCCTCAAGGCGGCCGGACGCCTGCGCAGCCGGTTCGCGTCGGTCGCGCTTTACGTGACGATGGGTTGGGTGGTCGTGATCGCGGCCCGCGAACTCTGGCTCCACGTGCCGCCGGCCGGAATCGCCTGGCTGGTCGCGGGCGGCATCCTCTACACGCTCGGCGTGCCGTTCTACGTGGCGAAGCGGATGCGCTACCACCACGCCGCCTGGCACTTCTTCGTGCTCGGTGGCTCCATCTGCCACTTCTTCGCGGTCCTCTGGTACACCGCGTGACCTCCTTGGCCCGCATTTCTCGCGACCTCCCTCTACGGCGGCGGATACGGGCATATCGACTGCGTTCCGCTCGATCGGGCTCCTCGACGTAGTGTCAACTACGCCTGCGTCGCCCTCAGGTCGCGCGCCTTGTATCCCCGCCCGGCTGCGCCGCCAAAGCGACGAAGCGTGGTGGGAAATGCGAGCTAGCCGGGTTGTTCGGGCTGGGTGTGGTCGCGGTCGAGCGTGTTGAGGTAGAGCTGGATCAGTTTGTTGAGCGGATCGCGGAAGAGGGCGGTTTCCCAGTCGCGGCGGGCTTCGTTCTTTCGGCCGAGCAACAGGTTGATGACGCCCTGCTGCGTGAGCGCCGGGACGTTGTCGGGATGCTCCGCCAGGACCTGGCCCGTTTCGACCAGTGCGTCCTCGAGGCGGCCAGATTCCCGGAGCGCCACGGCAAGCCGGATGCGCAGGTCGGGGAATCCGGGGGCAACCGTCAACGCCTGCCGGTATTCGCGGATCGCGTCGGGGTGCTGATCCAGCGCCAGGTAAAGCTCGGCCAGTTCGGCGTGCAGGTTGGCGATCTTGCCCCGGAACAGGCTGCCCTGCGCGACGGTCTCCCGGGATGGCGGCGCGATCGACTCGTTGGCGCGCCGATAGGCGTCCTTCGCCTCCTCGTAGCGGCCCAGTTCGTTCAGCGCGATCGAGAGCGACAGCAGCGCTTCCGTATAGCCCGGATTGATCTCGAGACTCTTTTCGAAATAGCCGATCGCCCGTTCGAAATCGCCTTGATGATGGAAGATCAGCCCCAGCGTGTAGAAGATGTCGGCATAGGCGGCCCCGCCTTCGACAGCCTCCACCAGCAGTTCGGCTGCGCGCGGGAAATCCTTTTCATCAAAGGCGCGCTTCCCCATCGCGATCAACGTGGACAGGTCGCTGCTCACTAGTTGTCTCCTTTGAAACCGGGGAATCGTTTGGCGAGGGTGTCGCGGGTTGCAGAGGCTTCAGCCTGTTTTCCTGCTTTCTCGAGCGCCTTGGCCTGAAGCGACATCAGCACCGGGGTCGCCGGCGTGTCGGGAAAATCGGCTACGGCGCGCTGCGCCCGCAGCGACGCGCTCTCGGGCAGTTTGCGCTTCAGGTAATGGCGGACAACCAGCAACTCGTGCTCGGCGAGGCGTGCCCGAAGCGACCGGATCCGTTCGTGCGCCTGCGTGGCCCGCGGGCCGCTTCCCTCCTTCTGGAGGAACAGGCCGAAGACGCGAATCGCCTCGACCGTCTTGATCTGGTCGCGCCCGGGGTCGGCCGCGTCGCGGGACAACAGCTCGCCCTTCCGGTAGAGGGCATGGGCCACGTTGTCGTCCGTCGGGTAAAGCCGCAGGAAATCGTCGAACGCGCTTTCGGCTTCGATGGCGTCGCCCCGCTCCATGCGGGCGTCGGCCAGCGCGATCTGCGCCCGGGAGGCGATCGGCGAGGCGGGATACTTCTCGAGCAGGACCTGGAAATGATCGGCGGCGGATCCGTAGGATTTTTCGGAGACGAGCTTGTTCCCGCGCGCGAATATTTCGGTGTCGGTCAGTTTGCTCTGTCGCGTGATTTTTTCGGAGCAGCCGGCCGCGGCCAGCATGAGGGCTGCCAGGACCAGCGCGTGGGCAAGAAGGGAGTGCGTTCTGCGCATGGCCTGACGGTAGTATAGCCCCGCCGGATTGTCAACGTGGGGTCTCATCCGACGCACCCTCACGCGAAGCAGTTGCAGTAGCCGTTGTCCAGTCCCAGTCGGGAGAGGTCGGCCGTCTTGCGGGTTCCTGCGCAGGCGATCCGCGTGCGCGCCATGGCCCGGAAAATCTTCGGCTCCGGGGAGGCGATCGCGGGATCATCCGGCGGGACCTCTTTCGTGGCGCACTGGATGATCGCTTTTTCGGTCAGCGCCTCGTACATCCGGAAGAACGGGTTCTGCGCGGCGATGTCGCCTTCGGGGTCCGGTGCGTGGCACCAGCAACCGCCTCCGTGGAAGCGCCGGTAATCTTCCGCCGGGCCGTGCCCGCCGGAAAGCGCCGTGAACCCGCGGACGCGGCGGGCCGGGGCGCCTTCGAGCCAAAGCCGGCCGATCGTGCCGGGCGCGTAGCCGCCATCGTCGTCGAGCAGGTTGCCGAGCGCGTAGCGGGAGTCGCCCATCGTCGTGGCGCACGGGTGGAGCGTGCCGTCGGCGTTGATCCCGAGGATCGTCGAGCCCGCGCCGCACAGGTCCTTGCGCGGCCCGTTCGAGGCGATGGCGTCGAAGATCTTTTCGTTCGTGATCTTGAGGCGCGTCCTCGTCCCTTCGACCCCCGCCTGCCGGACCGCCTCGCCGCATATTTCGATCACCCCGGCAACCGTTTCGGCGGAGAGTTCGGCGGCCCCCTCTTTCCGTGCGTTCCCCGCATCGAGTACGCAGATGATGTGGTGATAGTCGACGGAGCGGCCGTTCTCCGAGAAGGTCGCGAGCAGGCGCGTCAGGGCGGGGACAAAGGGAGCCGTCAGGTTTGTCGGCGTCGAGCTGACCCCCACGCGGATGCCGGCCGCGAGCAGTCGCCGGATTCCCCCCATCGCCCGGTCGAACGATCCCTGTCCGCGCACCAGCGCGTTGCTCGCCTCGTCCGGCCCTTCGATGCTCACCTGCACGACCAGGCGGTCGCGGTGTATGGCGAGGGCGGAGGCCACCGCGTCCGTGACGAGCGTCCCGTTCGTGAACAGGATGGCCCGTGACCGGCGCGTCGCTCCCTCGACGAGCGCAAGCAGGTCGCCGCGCATCAGCGGTTCGCCGCCCGTCAGGTAGAAAACCTCGGTGCCCAGTGCGCGACAGTCGTCCATCATCGCGAGCAGCGCATCGGTTGAAACGCGCCGGCGGTCGGACGAGACGCGGTCCCACAAGTAGCAGTGCCGGCAGGAGAGGTTGCACTCGAAGTTGGTTGCAACCCACACCTCCCGCAGTTGGAGGGGGCGGATGGCCTCTCCGCGGGTCGTCGGGTCGTCGTCGATGGGGCTGGTCGAGAGGAACTCCCGGTGGGCGAGCCCGGTCGTGAATATCGAAAGCAGGCGCTCCGCTTCGTCGAGGGGCAAATGCTGCTTGGCCGCGAATGCGCGGGCCGCCTCCGCCGGCGTCCGGCCGGGGAGGAGCCACAGCGCCTCGAGTCCTGCGCGGTTGAGGCTGATCCAGTTTGCGCGAAGCCGGTCGACGGCGACGAAGACGCCATCCCGTTCGAGGACGGAGAATGCAGGGACGTGGAACGGGAGGCCGGAGACAATCGGGAACGGCATCGCGGGTTTTGCTCCTTCGGGCCCGAATGGGTTGATGGTCCAGTCTAGCATGCAGGTGGGGCCCCGTTCCCCTTCGGGGATTTCCCGTGCGCTCTTGACAATAACCTCCACTTTCCAATAGTTTGATAAAGTTAAGCGGATTCGGCCGCCGGAGGATGCAAAACAAGATGAAAATCGAACTGGTAACCGGGGATCCCGTCCACCAGAAGGCGGACCTGCTCGTGGTCGGTCTTTTCGAGGGTGAGATAAAACCGGGCGGGACGGCCGGGTCGGTCGATGCGGCGGTCGGCGGCGCCATCTCGGCCGCGGTCTCGGACGGCGATTTCAAGGGCGAGTCCGGCGAGTCGCTGCTGTTGCGCCCCGGCAAGGGGATCGCATCCCCGCGGTTGCTGGTCGTGGGTCTCGGCAAGAAAGAAAAGTTCACGGTCGACCACATCCGCCAGGCAATGTTGCCCGTCCTGCGCGCGGCGAAGAAATGCAAGGCGAAGACGGTCGCGACGGTGTTGCAAGGCGCGGGGGCCGACGGGTTCGACCCGGCGCTGTGTGCCCGTTTCACGGCGCTGGGAGCCGTGCTTTCGAATTACGAATACGACCTGTACAAGCCCGAGAAGGCGCACCGGGTTTCGAGGCTTCTGGTCGTCGGGAACGACCGGAAGGAGGCGGTGGGCGTGTCCGCGGGACTGAAGCGGGGCGTGCTCCTGGGTGAAGCGGTCAACTGGGGACGCGACCTCGTCGCGGCCCCGCCCGCGGATATGCGACCCGATTCCCTGGCCCGGGCGGCGAAGACGCTGGCCGGCGGCAAGGTGACCGTGAAGGTCCACGGGCGGAAGGAACTCGAGAAGATGAAGGCGGGCGGCATCCTGGCCGTCGGCCGCGGCAGCGAGATCCCGCCCCGCCTGATCGTCGTCGAATATCGCGGCGGCAGGAAGGGGGCCCCCTGGATCGCGCTCGTCGGCAAGGGCGTCACGTTCGACACCGGCGGCATCTCCCTCAAGAAGTGGGAGGGGATGGACCGGATGAAGTACGACATGGCGGGCGGCGCCGGGATGCTGGCGACGCTCAGGGCCGCTGCGGCGCTCGAGATCCCGCTGAACGTCGTCGCGGTGGTTCCGGCCGTCGAGAACATGCCGTCGGGTACCGCTTTCCGGCCGGGCGACGTGCTCAGGACGATGTCGGGCAAGACGGTCGAGGTGCTCTCGACCGACGCCGAAGGGCGGCTGATCCTGTGCGACGCCCTGACGTTCGCCCGCGAACGGTATTCGCCGTCCGAAATGATCGACGCCGCCACGCTGACCGGCGCCTGCGTCGTCGCCCTCGGGAGCGTCGCGATGGGGCTCATGGGGAGCGATCCGAAACTTGTCTCGAGTCTGGTGGACGCTTCGGCGGCCAGCGGCGAGAAGGCGTGGGAACTCCCCCTGTACGAGGAGTATTTCGAGCAGATCAAGAGCGACATCGGCGAACTCAAGAACATCGGCGGCGGCGAAGCGGGAACCATCACCGCCGGTTATTTCCTCAAGGAGTTCGCCGGAGACACCCCGTGGGCCCATCTCGACATCGCGGGAGTCGCCTGGCGCGAAAAGGAACGGATGGGGTACGCACCGGGCCCCACCGGCGCACCGGTCCGCCTGCTCGTCGAATATCTCGAGCGCGCCGCATCGGAACGTTAGGCAGGGAAGGGCCGTCTTGAACGATCACTCCAATATCCCGCTGCTCCACGGGACCCCGTCGCTCGAACAGCGGGAGGCACCCGATTTCTCGACCTGCCCCTTCTGCACGATGCAGATGCCGACCGATGCGCGCATCTGCCCCCACTGCAATTCCCAGAACCCGACCGTGCGCGATTTCCGGGAGATGCTCGCCCAACCCGAACGATACCCGAAACTGAGGTTGTTCATCCGTGTGCATTGGCAGTACCTCGCGCTGGGAGGCGCGATCGCACTCGCGTTCCTGGTGACAGTCGTCGTCTATTACGGATGGGTCGGGCACCGCGTCGCAGTCGTTCCGAACCCCGCGTTCAAGGTCAAGGTCGTCCAGGGAGTCGAGAAGGGTTTCGTGGTTCTCAAGGGCGAGATCCGGAACCTCGGCGAGGATGTCCCGGACCTGTCGCTCAAGTCGATCCGGGTGACCGCCACCTTCAGCCTCTCCGGGGGCGGTACGCGGATCGAGTCGGTTTTTCCAAGGTCCGCCCATCGGGGCGAGGGCTCGCTTCTTCGCGGGGAGACCGGTTATTTCCGGATCGAGATCCCGGAAGACCAGGTCGAGGATGCGGCGCTGGCCACCGAGGTCATCGACCTGACCTGCGGACAGCCGAGCCAGAACTGCGTCGTTCCGCCGATCATCCGCGTGAAGTGAGGCGTTCGGGCAACCGCCTGCGCGTTTCGGTGCAACGAACGAAGCAACCCCCCGCCAGCCTGGCTGCGAGCCACGACAAATCATCCGCAGTATCGATGTCCCGTTCTTCCGGCAGGAGCGACCAGGCCATGCCCCGCTTTCGACAGCGATCCGTGACGGTCGTCAGCACCGTGTCGCCGCCCCACGCGATCCCCCCCCCGAACAACCCCTCATCAAGCGAGGTGAAGGCGGCGAGATAGAACCCGCCGTCGGCCGCCGGGCCGAAGACGGCGTCGGCGCCGTCGCGCAGTTCCCGAAACGCCTGGCCGATCCGCCCCGGCGACAGCGCCGGGCAGTCCGCACCTACGATCGCCACGCGCCGGGCTCCTGAGCCGAAAGCGGCCCCGATCGCCCGCGTCATCCGCTCTCCGAGGTCCGCTCCCTGCTGGGGCTGCGCGCGAAAGCCCTCGAAAGGGCGGCTCGCGAAATAGGGCTCCGATCCGGGCGGGGAGAAGAAAAGCAAGGGGTGCGCGCCGGGGACGGCCAGGATTGTTGCGGCGGTATCCAGGAGCAACCCCTCGTAGACCCGGGCGGCGTCGGCGGATGCCAGGGGGGGGGACAGGCGGGTCTTGACGAACCCCGCCGTCGGTGCCTTGGCCATCAGGATCACGGTTTCCATGGTCGACATTCTACATTCGTGGCCGAATTCAGGCGGGCGGTTTTCCCGGATTGCCATGACGCGCCGTTCGGTTTAGATTGGGTGGCAAATCCGAAAATTCCGGGGGCGGCACTACGTGGGGAAAAGAACGCTTGCACTGTTTCTGCTCGTTTCCGTTTCGGTCGTGGCTTTTCCCTTCAAGGATTCCCGTGCCGAGGGCGAACTCGAGTTGCTCAATCCGTCGGCCCGGATGGCCCAGGTCGACAAGATGGCCGCCGGCAAGAACGAGGCGGCGAGCCGGGAGATCATCCCGTTCCTCATGGACCCCGACCCGGACGTCCGGAACCACGCCATGAGCCGACTGGTCGGCCTCGGCAAGGCTGCCGTCGAACCGTTGCTGGCGATCGTCGGCGACGAGGAAGTGCGATGGCTCGTCAGCGGGGCGCTGATCAACATCGGTCCCCCCGCCGTCTCCCCGACCATCCGGGCGCTCGACAACGAACTGCCCGCAGTCCGTCGCAACGCCCTGTTCATCCTGCGTCAACTTGAAGCGCGCGAGGCTTTGCCGGCCATCCGCAAGGCGCTTTCGGACCCCGATCGAACCGTCCAGATCCAGGCGATCCAGGCCGTTGCCCAGTTCGGGGGAGAAGAAGGGCTGCAGGCGGTATCGACGAAGTTCAACAGCGAGAGCCCGGTGGTCCGCGACACGGCGGTATCCGTCCTGCCCCGTTTCGGCCCCGAGGGGATCGCCACGCTGATCTCCCTGCTGACCTACGGCAATCCGGAAGTTCGCGCTGCCGCCATGAAGGAAGTCGGCATGCTCGGCACGCCGGAAACGCGCTCATACCTCCGGAAGGGGCTCTTCGACCAGTCGCCCTCCGTCCGGTTCTACGCGATCGAGGCGCTCGGAGAGACGAACGATCCCGACGTGCTGCCCGACGTGGCCGCCCGCTTCGACGACACCGACCCGGCCGTGCGCGAGGCGGCGAACGAGGCGGTTTCCCGGATGGCGCCCGCCGCCCAGACGATCCTGTTCCGGCTCCTCCGCGAAGGAAACGCGCTCCAGAAAATCAGCGCGGCGACCTCCATCCGGAAGGCGAAATTCCGTCCCGCGGTGCCGTTGCTCGAGGAGTCGCTTCGCGATCGCGAGAAAGAGGTCAAGGTGTCCGCCGTCGCCGCCTTGATGACGATCGCGGATCCTTCCTCCGTCGAGTCGCTGGTCAACGGGCTGAGCGACCCGGAAATCCGCTGGATCTGCGTCATGGCGCTTCGCAAGGTCGGCGACATGAACCTTCGGCCGCTTCTCCGTCGGGGAAGCGACCCGTTGCTCAACCACTGGAAGCAGTACGTGCTCGACGGGATGGGCAACCGGATCCTCGAGGGTTGTCTCGAGACGCTGCAGGGCGAAGAAAACACCGACCTCCGGATCTCCACCGTCTGCTCGATGAAGCAGATCAAGGACACCCGTGCGGTCTATCCGCTGATCGCCCTCCTGGGCGACGAGAAACTGGGCTACCTGGCTGCCTCGGTGCTCTCCCAGATGGGGGAGATCGCGGTCGAGCCGCTCCTTGCGGCGCTGAAGGATGAAAATCCCGGCAAGCGGGCGCGCGCAGCCACCGCGCTGGGCGAAATCGGCCTGACGCGGGTGGTCAAGCCGCTCCGCGACCTGCTCTGTGATCCGGATCCGGAGGTTCGCAAGATTGCCCAGCGGGCGGTGCAGAAACTGGCCGGCGAAGAGCTTCCCCCGGTCCCGAAAGGGGGCCAGAAAGAATGGCGGCCGGCCGCGTTTCCATTGAATTGATAGTCGTAATCGGGTATAATCCCATCCTTTTTTACTGATTTTACCGGAGAGGAGCGTCATGAAAGAGAAACCGAAGAACGTGCTCAACATCGGCCTGCCCAAGGGCAGTTTGCAGGATTCCACTTTCCACCTGTTCAAGAAGGCCGGCTACAACATCACCGTCGGCTCCCGCAGTTACTTCCCCACGATCGACGACGACGAACTCTCCGGCATGCTGATCCGGGCCCAGGAAATGGCCCGTTACGTCCAGGACGGCATCCTCGACGTCGGCCTCACCGGCCGCGACTGGGTGCTCGAGAACAACGCCAAGGTCAAGGAAGTCTGCACGCTCAACTACGCCAAGGGCGGCCTCCGGCCGGTCCGCTGGGTGGTCGCGGTGCCCAACGACTCCCCGATCAAGAAGGTCGAGGACCTCGACGGCAAGCGGGTCGCAACCGAGCTGGTGCAGTTCACCCGCCGCTACCTCAAGGAAAAGGGTCTCGACGTCCTGGTCGAGTTCTCCTGGGGCGCGACCGAGGTCAAGCCGCCGCGCCTGGCCGACGCCATCGTCGAACTGACCGAGACCGGCAGCTCGCTGCGTGCCAACAACCTGCGGATCGTCGAGACGATCCTCGAGTCCACGACGCTGCTCATCGCCAACAAGGACGCATGGAAGGATCCCTGGAAGCGCCAGAAGATCGAGACGCTCGCGATGCTGCTCAACGGGGCGCTTGCCGCCGAAGAGAAGGTCGGGCTCAAGATGAACGTCTCCCGCAAGGATCTCGACGGCATCCTCAAGGTGCTCCCTTCGCTCCAGAACCCGACCATATCCTCGCTGTCCGAGGCGGGCTGGTTCAGCATCGAGGTCATCGTCGACGAAAAGACCGTCCGGGAGCTGATCCCCGTCCTCAAGAAAGAGGGTGCATCGGGCATCGTCGAGTATCCGCTCAACAAGGTGATCGCATAGATCCAGTTCGCCTGCGCCTTCTCGGGAAGGTGCTCGACGCGGTCCTGGCCGCCCGGGGCGGCGCACCGCTTTCGTCCGACCCGGTCGAGTTCGCGCACCGGTACAAGAAACGTGAAGACATCGAGGCCGCGGCATTTGTCGCGGCCTCGTTTGCCTTCGGGGCCGTTCCGCAGATTCGTTCCTTCCTCGAACGTCTTTTCGCCGTCCTCTCGCCCTCGCCGCACGGTGTCCTGACGGCTTCCCGGCCCGTTCCCGCCTCCCGCACGGCGACGCTCCGCCACCGCTTCATCTCTCCCGAAGGCGTCCACCGCTTCCTGCTTGCCATCCGCTCGGCATACCGGGACCACGGAACGCTCGAGCGGCTCTACCTTTCCGGCATGCGCGCAGGCGATGCGCGGGGCAACATGGCCCGTTTCCTCTCGTCCTTCCGGGAAGGTTGGGGCGAGGCGCTTTCGCGGGAACGCAACTTCCTTTTTCCCGACCCCTCCCTCGGTTCGGCGTGCAAGCGGCACCACCTGTTCCTGCGCTGGATGGTCCGTTCGGCAGACGGCGTCGACCTGGGTGCCTGGCGTTCCGTGTCGCCTTCGGGGTTGATCGTCCCGGTCGATACGCACATGGCGCGTCTGGCGGGTTGCATCGGGCTCACGCGGCGCACAAGCGCCGACTGGCGGACGGCCGAGGAGATCACGGCGGCTTTTCGAACCGTCTGCCCCGACGACCCGGTCCGCTACGATTATGCGCTGACGCGGATCGGCATCATGGGCGATTGCACGGCGAGACGCCCCGGGTTCTGCTCCGCCTGCCCGCTGGACCCGATATGCGAGCGCCGCCGCACCGCCACATCGGGAAAATGATATTGCCGTCAGATGCCGCACGCGATAGATTTGAATTTCTACGATTTTCAGGCTCTCGGGGGGGACATGGCTGAACGCAAGGTCAAGATCGGGGCGATTCTCATAAAGGCAGGCCTGGTCAGCGAGGGGCAGCTCCAGGACGCCCTCAAGAGCCAGAGCCAGCTCGGGGGCACGCTGGGTGAAAACCTCGTCCGCCTCGGGCTCGTCACCGAGGATGCGCTCCTCACCGCGCTCTCCGACCAGATGGGGATGCAGCACATCAACCTCACCAAGATCGAGGTCCCGGTTTCCGTCCAGCGCCTGATCAAGCTCGAGACCGTCCGGCTTCGCCGGGTGCTGCCGATCGGCTTCGAGGGGAAGATGCTCGTGGTGGGCATGGTGGACCCGACCGACCTGACGGCGCTTTCCGACGTCGAGTTCCAGTCGGGGCACAGCAC
>JANXQJ010000003.1 GCA_025356865.1 Deltaproteobacteria bacterium
GCGACGCCGTGGGAGGCGTGGTCGGCCGGGTTGAAGAACGACGACCGGTAGGCGGAGGTCGCCAGCTCGGAGCACGCCTTGCTGTTGGAATAGGGGTCGTATCCGCCCATCGGCTCATTTTCGCGGTAGCCCCAGACCCACTCGCGGTTCTCGTAGCACTTGTCGGTGGTTACGTTGATCACGGCCCGGATGCCGGGGCAGGCACGCACCGCGTCGAGCAGGTGGACGGTGCCCATCAGGTTGATCGCGTAGGTCTCGGCCGGGTTCCGGTAGGATTCGCGAACGAGCGGCTGGGCCGCCATGTGGATGACGATCTCGGGCGAGGCCGTGGCGACGGCCTTGCGGAGCGCCTCGGGGTCACGCACGTCGGCGATGACCGACCGGACGAGCGCGTCGACGCCGGCGAGCTGGTAGAGACTGGGGTGCGTCGGCGGGTCGAGTGCATAGCCGGTGACCTTGGCGCCCAGCATGTGGAGCCGGATGCAGAGCCAGGACCCCTTGAAGCCGGTGTGCCCGGTCAGGAAGACGCGTCGCCCGCGCCAGAACCCCGCGTCGATGCGGGCGGGCGTTACCACCGCTTCCAAGGGGCGCTCCCGTTCTTGAGGGCTTCGTCCAGCAATACCTTGTCGCGAAGGGTGTCCATCGGCTGCCAGAAGCCCGCGTGCCGGTAGGCGGCGAGCTGCCCTTCGGCGGCCAAATGTTCGAGCGGTCCCTTCTCGAAAACGGTTTCGTCGTTTTCGAGAAGGTCGAAGACCGACGGCTCGAGGACCAGGAACCCGGCGTTGACCCAGCCCCCGTCTTCGCGGGCCTTCTCGCGGAAGCCGAGCACCGCGTTGTCGTCACCGATGTGCAGGGCGCCGAAACGCCCCCCGGGCTGCGCCGCGGTGATGGTGGCTTTTCTGCCGTGCGCCTTGTGGAATGCGACCAGCGCCGTGATGTCGATGTCGGCGACGCCGTCGCCGTAGGTCATCATGAACGGCTCGTCGCCGACGAAGGGGGCGATCCGTTTCAGCCGCCCGCCGGTCATCGTCTCGAGGCCGGTGTCGACGAGCGTGACGCGCCACGGTTCGGCCGTGTGATTGTGGACGACGCGCCGGTTGCCGTCGCGGAAGTCGAAGGTGACATCGGACTGATGCAGGAAATAGTGGGCGAAATATTCCTTGATGATGTTGCCTTTGTATCCGAGGCAGATCACGAAATCGTCGAACCCGTAGCTCGAGTAGATTTTCATGATGTGCCAAAGGATCGGGCGGTCGCCGATATCGATCATTGGTTTGGGCTTGAGGTGCGACTCTTCGCTGATGCGGGTGCCGTAGCCGCCGGCCAGGAGGACGACTTTCATGGATGGGCTCCGTTCGTGGATAGGTTTTCGGGTTTTTGCAGGATCGCGTCCGACTCGAAGGCGATGCAATCGAGCGAGGTGAAGCGGGGGAAGAATCCGAGGCGCGACGAGGCGCGGGTGTTCGTGGAGAAGTAGTTCGGCTTGGTCCCGGTCGCGGAGGGGGAAGGCGTCCGGCTGGAGAGGGTGTGCCGGAGGCCGTGCCGATCCGCGAGCAGTTGCAGGATCTGCGATTTCCGGGCGGGTGCGAGACTGACCACGTCAAACACCTCGTTAGACGGCCCGGAATCGAGGCACGATGCGACCAGCGCCAGCAGGTCGGCCGGGTGGATGTAGTCCCGCACGATGTCGTCGGGGCCGGTTTCGAGCATCCTGCCGGCGAGGATCGACGAGATCGCTTCGCTCATCAGGAAGCGGGCCGACAGGGGGATATGGCGGCTGAAAAAACCGAACACCCGGAGGTCGGTGATGTGCAGATGCCCGAGCGCCCGGTGTTTGGCCTCGACATGCAGCTTGGAGATGCCGTACCAGTCGGACGGCGCGATCGCGTTGGCGGGAAAGCGGGCGGGTGTCGCGTCTCCGGCCGGTTCGTGAAAATCGCCGCCGTATGCGGCGCCGCTGCTGAAATTGATGTAGCGGGCGTCGGGATGAAGCGCGAGGTAGTCGAGCGCGAGGTTGTCGAACGACTCGGTCAGCCGGAAAATGGCGGCGCCCGCCTCGCGAAGGTCACCCGGGTCTCCGATGCCGACGCAGTTGAGCACGGCGTCGCACGCGCACCCCGGGAAGTCGTCGAACCGCAGGCAGGGGGCCGCGCTGGGGAAACCGGTCGACTGGAGGAAAACTTCGGCCCGTTGCGGGTCGCGCGCGAAGAGGAGCAGGCGGTGTCGCCCCTCGCGCAGGAACCCTTCCGTGAGCGACTTGGCGATGTGCCCGGTCGCGCCGAGGATGGCGATTTGTCTACTTTGGGGCGGAGACATCGGTCGCGGCGCCCCGGTTCTTGAGCAGCGCCAGTTCCTGGGCCATCTTCTTGTTCATCTGGTAGAGGCGGGAAACGGTGATGGAGAAGTGGATCAGGATCAGCAGGATGAAGAAGATCGCGACGAGGAACAGGAACGAGGGGGGATAAAAGATGCCCACCGTTCGGGATGCAGCCTCAAGCCAATCCCTTCGCAGGACGAGGACGAGCATGACCAGCCCGCCGGAAAGCCAGAGGATGGAATATTCCTCGCGAAGCTTGCGCCTGCGGACCATCTCGAGGATATAGGCCACCAGCGCCAGTGCGGCCAGCGCGGCGATGATCGTGACACGGTTCAACCGAATCTCCGTAGGCAGTTGATGAGGAAGGAGAGCGTCACCTTGACCATATAATACACCGCCCCGAGCGGGGTGATGGACGATTTTCCCTCGGCGCGGGCGTACATGCGGGCGGGCACTTCGACCGCGCGCGCCTTGAGGTGGTGCATCAGGATGTAGGCGTCGACCTCGGGATAGTCGGACGGGTAGTGCTGGGAGTAGAAGTCGATCAGTTCGCGGTTGATCGCGAAGAAGCCCGACGTGGGATCGGTGACGCGGTAGCCGGTGAAGGTGCGGACCAGCGTGCAGAAATACCGGATTCCGAAGCGGCGCATGAAGGTGCCGCGATATTCGGTCTCGCCGAGGAACCGGGAGCCGATGACGGCGTCGGCGCGCCCCTCGAGAATGGGGGCGAGCACCGCGGGGATGTCGTCGATCTCGTGCTGGCCGTCGGCGTCGATCCGGACGACGATGTCGTAGCCCTCATCGCGGGCGTAAAGGAAGGCGGTCTGGACGGCGCCGCCGATCCCCAGGTTGCAGGGGAGGTCGAGCACGATCGCGCCGGCCCGCCGGGCGGCGCCCGAGGTGTCGTCGGGCGAGCCGTCGTTGACCACAAGGATGTCGTAGGGAAGTTTTTCGCGAAGGGCGCAGACGATGGCGGCGATCGATTTCTCTTCGCGCCAGGCGGGCATGCACACCAGGATGCGGGCGGAACCGCCCGTGGCCGGGGGCAGAGTGGAAGCCGGGTTGCTGAGTCGCACGGATTTCACCGTCGGCGTGTGACCCGGCAACCCGGCTGAAGGGCTACTTGATGACCTTGTCGATCTCTTTCTTGAGCTGGTCGCCCGTGATGGCGCCGACCGCGCTCAAGGTGATGGTGCTGTCCTTGTCGACGAGGAACAGGGCCGGGGTGCCCGCAACGCCGTAGGGATCGGCCACCGCGAAGGCGTCGCCGACCAGTTCGTCGAAGACGATCCGGAACGTCAGTTTCTCGGCCACGTAGAACTTGTCGACCGCCTTTTTCATGTCGCGGCCGTCGAGGTTGATGCCGACGACCGTGAGCCCCTTGGCCTGGTATTCCTTGGCCATCTCGTTGATCATCGGGATCTCTTCGCGGCACGGGCCGCAGAAGAAAGACCAGAAGAAGAGGAGCGTGGGGCCCTTGGCGAGCGAGTCCTTGAGGCGGAATTCCTTGTCGAACAGGTCGGTCACGGAAAAGTCGGGAGCCTTCGCGCCCACCTTGAGCGTCTCGATCCCCTTGACGGTCGGGATCTTGGTGAAGGAGGCGGCCTTTTCGGCCGCGCCGGCGGAACCGGTGATGACGGCAAGAACGATCACGCTGATGATTGCCAGGCTGATTCGGGTGCGGAACATGAGGCCCTCGCTCATTTCTTGATTTGTTTCACGGCTTCGGCGATGACGGTGCGGATATGCTTCTCGTCGCCGGCCTTGTAGCCTACGTGGTAGAACTTGATCTTTCCGTCGGCCCCGATGATGAGCGTCGTGGGAAGCACCATCGCGGCGTACGACGTGGCGACCTTCCGTTCCTTGTCGATGATTACGGGGAAATTGATCTTGACCGGCATGCCCTGCATGAACCGGACGACGCGCTGCGTGCCGAAGGAGTCGAGGTTGACGCCGACGATCACAAGCCCCTTGTCCTTGAACTCGTTGTAGATCTCGACCAGCTTGGGGATTTCCTCGACGCACGAGGCACAGTAGATGGACCAGAAATCGAGGACGACGACCTTCTTGCCCTTGAACTGGGCGAAGTTGAGCGGCTGGCCCTCGATGGTCTGCGCGGAGAAGTCGGGAGCGACGTCTCCCTCTTTCATGCCGCCCCCGCCTCCGCCGAAGAAGGCCGTCGCCGGTTGAACCGAAACCAGAATCGCCAGCGCGGCGGTCAAGCAAAGGAGAAGGGCTCTGCGGGTCATTTCCTGACGTCCTCCTGAAAATAATTTTTAGACTTATATCACACCGACCCGGACTTGTGTTACAAGAAACATGCGGGTCACGGGTTGGACGCGCTGCTTGACGAATTATTCGACGACGATGTAACATATCGGCAATTTTCGTGTAATCTTTAACGTGGTGACCCGCGAGGGCGCCAAGCAGACATTTACCCCAGGAGGTAAGCAAAGATGAAAAAGATCCGTTTCGCGGCCCCGAAAGTCGTCGGTTCGTCCACTGTTCATCCCTGCTGACGGTTCCTGCAACGCTGAAACTGAAACGCCATAGCCCTTTCAAGGAGATGAGGATGGGACTCCAGACAAAAATCTGGAAGTACGCGTTTGCCACGGCCATGATCGTCACGGGGTTCGCCGGGGTTTCGCTGGCGGAACCGTTCGTAGACATCACGGCCGATTCCGGCATGGCCCTTAACGGCCGCAACAAGGGTGTCGCGGTAGCCGACGTCGATGGCGACGGCCTCCTCGATATCTTCATTTCCAACAAAGGGGGCCCGAGCCACCTTTATCTCAACAAGGGCAACGGCAAGTTCGAGGACGTGACCGAAGACGCCGGCCTGGCAGAAACCGGTTACGCCATGGGCTCCGCATTCGGTGACGTCAACAACGACGGCAGGCCCGACCTCTATGTCGCCAAGGGCGGACGCTACGAAATCGAGTCCAACCGGCTCTATTTCAACGCCAGCACCCCCGGTCACGTGAAGTTCATCGACATCACGGCGACCTCGGGCACCGGCATCAAGGCGTTCACCTACGGTTCGACGCTGTTCGACTACGACAAGGACGGCCGGCTCGACATTTACTGCTCTAACTACGGCGTCGGGCAGCGAAACGTGCTGTTCCGCAACGTAACCACCGGCACCCGCCCCGAGGATGTCAAGTTCGTCGACGTGACCGACAAGGCCGGCGTGGGCACCGGGACCTGGTCCTGGAGCGCCGTGGCCTTCGACTACGACGGCGACGGTTTCGACGACCTCTACGTCTCGACAGGCCGCTACCCGGGCGTCGGCCGCAACCTGCTCTACAAGAACATGGGTGACGGCACGTTCAAGGATGTGGCCGAAGAGGCGGGCGTCGTCAACGGCGCCTGGACGCTCGGCACCGGCGTGGGCGATATCAACAACAGCGGCTTCCTTTCCATGTATATCTCGAACTATGTCGGCGGCAACAAGATGATGCTCAACACGGGCAACGGCAAGTTCAAGGAGATCACGAAAGAATCCGGCACCTCCCACAACGGCTGGGGCAAGGGAACCGCCTTCGCCGATACCGATCACAGCGGCTATCTCAGCTTCTACGAGGGCGACTGCAAGTTCTCGAACCAGCTCTATCACAACAACGGCGACTTGACCTTCACCGACATCGTCGACAAGTTCCCGTCCATGAAACTCGAGACGATCCGCACCAAGGGCGTTGCGTTCTTCGACGCCGACGGCGACGGCGACCAGGATCTCGCGGTCATGAACTGGGAAGTCGGCCCGCGCATCTATCGCAACGACCAGAACGACGGCAACTGGATCAAGGTCCGGGCGGTCGGCACCACCTTCGCCGACGCATCGCGCAAGGCGCGCTCCAGCCGCGATGCGGTGGGCGCAACGGTTCGGTTGTTCGACGCCTCCGGCAAACTGCTCGGATTCCGTCAGGTGATGACCGCCAACGGCTTCTGCGCATGCCCGCCGCTCGAGGTTCATTTCGGCGCCCCCGCGGGCGGCAGCTACACGGTCGAGGTCACCTTCCCGAGCGGGATCGTTGTCAAGAAGAGCGTTGCTGCCGGCGCGGCTTACGAGATTCGCGAAATCGAATAGCGGCAAGGCCGGCAAGACGCATCATCAGCAAAGTCGTTCGCCCCGCTGCCGGTTTTCGTGCGGCGGGGCTTTTTATTTTCCAGAATATGCGGGCTTAGGGGCCGGAGGGTTCATGAGGGCAGGGAGTCAATTGATCCGGTCGATGACTTTGACGCTATTTTGCCTCGCCGCGATCTCGTGCGGCACGGCAGGCGGCGGAAAAGCGATCCATACCGCGATGCCCGGCACCCCCCTCTCGCCCGCGGCCGAACGTGCGGTCGAAGAGGCCAAGGGGGGCGACCCCGGGAAGATCCGGGCGCTGCTCGCTTATTTCGCGACCGAAGACAACGAGCGTTTGATCCGCATCGTCTCGGCGCTCGAGGGGAAGGCCGTTGTTCCGATGATGGCGGCGCTCGACGACCCCGATCCGGCCATCGTCGAACTGGCAGCCGGTTTGCTGGGTGAAATCCGCGCAGAAGAAGCGGTTCCCCGATTGACGGCATTGCTCAAGAGCGATCGCCCGAGGCGATACATCGCCGCGTGGGCGCTGGGCGAGATCCGCAATCCGGCGTCCATCCCCGTGCTCGTCTCCGCACTCTCCGATTCCAGCGAGAGCGTCGTGAAGGCATCCACGCGTGCGCTCATCAATATCGGCAGGAAATCGACGGCGCCCATCGTGGACGCGCTCCCGTCCTCGTCGGGCCGTCCGCGCAAGGCGATGCTGCGGGCGCTCGAGGATATCGAGGACACGCGGGCCGAAGACGCGCTGCTGACCGTGCTCGATTCCGAGAAAACCCCCGTGATCCAGGCGGCGGCGGCCCGGGCGCTCTCCAAATGCGGCACCGCCAAGTGTTACGTGGCGCTCGAGCGGTGGCTGCTCGATGGCGAAACCGGGGTGCGCGTCGAATGCGCGTGGTCGCTGGGGATCCTCATCGCGAAACCGGCCGAGGGTGCGTTGCGCAAGACGCTCGAGGACGCCGACCCCAACGTCCGCGAGTGGTCCGCGAGGGCGCTCGAGAACATCACCGGCGAGCGGGTGCTCTACCGAGACGCCAGGGGGAAAAAAGTGCTTCCCTACAACCTTTACCGGTAACATGGAATGATGAACGACCTGCCGATCATCACGGGCCTGTTCCTCGCCCAGGCGAGGACGCTCTGGCCCTACTACCTGGCCGGGGTCCTTTTCGCCGCTTTCATCAAGACCTTCAAGTGGGACCGGCGAATCCGGGCTTCGCTCATCCGGTATGACCGGTCCGCGATCTTCGTGGGGGTTGGCGCCGGGTTGATATCACCCCTCTGCTCCTGCGGGATCATGCCCGTCGTGATCGCGCTCTCGGCGGCCGGCGTCCCGCTGGCGCCGGTCCTGGCGCTGCTGATCACCTCTCCGCTCATGGCGCCCGATGCCTTCATCGTCACGGTGGGGCAGCTCGGATGGGTCTGGGCCATGTGGAAGCTTGCGATCGCGACGATGGTCGGCCTTTCGGCAGGATTCATCGCACGGTGGCTGTCGTCTCGCGGCATCCTTTCCGGCACCAGCTTCAAAGTCGAAAAAATGTACGACCGATCCGGCGCGGTTCGCCCCGGCTTCGAAGAGATCGTCAACGCCGGCTGCTTCAAGAGCGCCGATTGCGACGAGGGGCACGTTCACGACCGGGAAAACCGGTTCGTCTTCTTCCTGGAGCGGTTTCGGGACATGGCGCTCGGGGTGGGCAAGTTCCTGCTGGCCGCGCTCGTCATACAGGCGCTGATCACATTTTATATGCCGCTGAACCTGGTCGAACCTTTCCTGGGACGCAAGTCGGTGCTCTCGATCCTCTTCGCCACGCTGCTCTCGGTGCCGCTGCCGATCCACCAGATGGCTGCACCGGCCGTCATCAAGGGGCTTCTTGCCGCCGGGATGAGTCCCGGGGCCGGGATGGCGATGCTGATCGGCGGGCCGGTCACCAGCATCCCGGCAATCGCGACACTCGCAGGCGTTTATGAACGGCGCGCCTTCGCGCTCTACCTGGCGGTCGGCCTGGCGGCCGCAGTCGGCAGCGGCTACCTGTTCCAGGCGGTTTACGGCTAGGCGCGATATCCCGCGCGTTTCTTCCAAACGGAGGGTCTTCTGAGATGAACGGACGTTTGACATTGCTGGCCGCGGCCATTTTCGTGGTGGCGGCGTTTTCCATGGGCGGTTGCGCGGCGCAGAAAGTCGCCGGGAAGCCCGGCGTCACCGGGACGATCTACGCGCCGGCCGACAACGCGTTCCTCTACGTCTACAAGAAGGGGGTGACGCCGCACGGCCCGGCCGACGTGATCACCCCCATGTCGACGCTCCCCGACGGTGCGTTCTCCGTCGATCTCGCGCCCGGCGAATACACGGTCGTCGCCCGCAGGCGGGCCACGTCCGAAAACGGCGGCCCGCTGACGGCCGGCGACCGGCGCAGCGAGACGGTCGACATCGTGGTCGGCCCCGACGGCAAGGTCGTCCTCAATCTCGTCATGAACGTCAAGGAAGACTCGGAATACAAGTCCTCGTTCCAGCCCCCGAAAGAGTGGACGACGGCGGTCGGCGGCACGGTCCGCGACTCAGAGGGCAACCCCGTCCAGGGGACGCGCGTCCACGTCTATACCTACGTGCAGATGTCCGAGCGCCCCAAATACGTGAGCGAACGGACGGGTCCCGACGGCCGGTTCATCGTTTTCCTGCCCAAGGGCGGCACCTATTACCTGTCGGCCCGCGACCGGTTCGGCGGCCCGCCGCGCATCGGCGATCTTTACGGCCGTTACGACGAAGGGTCGATCAACCCGACAGGCGTCGTCCTCAAGGATGGCGAGCGGAAGACCGGGATCGACATCATGGTTTTCCGGGTCTGGTAGAAAAGGCGGGGCGGGCGCGATCCGATGACGCGTCTCGGGACTGTTCTTTCGACGCTGCTCCTCTCGGCGCTCTTCGGTTGCGCCGCCTCAGGGCATTCAACCGGCCGCCCGATCGGTTCCCCACCCGGGACGCAGGTCGAGGCCGCCGTGCGCGTGACCTGGAAAGACGCGCCGCTTCCGAGTGTCCGGGTCGAATGGCGGCGCGAGATATCTCCGGGCGACCCCGTTGCTTCCGCGTCGAGCACGACAGACGGTTCAGGCGTCGCCCGCTCGGCGCTTCCGCCCGGCCGGTGGTTCCTTCTCGCGCAATGGCGAAAGGACGGCGATTATTCCAGGGCCCCGGCGCCGGGTGACCGCTTCGCCTTCTTCGGCGGCAACCCGGTCTACCTCTCCGCAGGCCCCCCCCGGGAAATATTCCTTGCGCTGGCCGAAGTGGCCGCTTCCCCCCCGTTGCCGGATGCCGAAGAACCGGCAGGCATATCCGGTGTTTCGGGCGTGGTGCTGGTCGACGGCGTTCCGCTGGCCGACGCCCACGTATTCGCATACATCCGCACCGATACCGCGTTCCGCGACATGGGTTTCGCGGCATCGGCGCCGACCGGTTCCGATGGCGCCTTCTACCTCGACCTGCCGCCCGGCCGCTATTACCTCGTCGCACGCAAGCGTGCCTCGGGGGGGGTGGCGGGGCCGCTGCGCAAGGGCGACGCGTTCGGCTATCTCCCCGCCAACCCGGTCGAAGTCACGACCGGCAGGTTGCTGCGGGTCTCGCTTCCCGCCACGACGCTCCGGCTGCGAAACACCCCCGGCTACTCCGCCTCGGCGGTTGCCGCTTCTTCCATCGAGGGGCGCATACTCGGGCCTGATGGCACGCCGCGCCGGGGCATCTACGCGGCCCTTTACGACAACCCCGACCTGCTCAACCGGCCGATCTTCATTTCCGAAAGCACGGGAGAAAACGGCCGTTACCGGTTGTCCGTTCCCGCCCCGGGCGTCTACTACCTCGGGGCCCGAAGCGGATACGGCGGTTCGCCCGCGCCGGGCGACCTCTACGGCCGCTACGAGGGGAACGCCGAACACGCGGTCACGATCCGCGAAGGCGACCGCCTGACCGGCCTCGACGTCGTCGTTTCCGAAGTCCGGTGATCATGCGCCTGCCCCTGGCCCTGCTGGCGATCCTTTCGCTTGCGGCCTGCACCCTGAAAGCGGCACCCCCGCGATCCCTTCCGGTCGCCGAAATCTGGAAATTCAGGACAGGCGGATTCGTCGATTGCGTGCCGGCGGTTTCGGCCGACACGGTTTACGCCGGTTCGTGGGACCACCGGTTCTACGCCCTGGATGCCGGGTCGGGCAAGATCCGCTGGTCGATCGATGCGGGCGATTTCGTCGACGCCGCGCCGCTGGCCGCCGGCGGAAAGGTTTATCTCGCCTCGTGGAACCGGCTGGTGCGCTGCCTCGACGGGCTCGACGGCCGCGAACTCTGGCGGTTCGAGATGGGGCCGTCGGCGTTCGACGACCACCGGCAGGCCGGCCCCGTCCTCTCCGGCGGAAACGTCCTGGCCGGCGGCTTCGACGGCGTGCTCCATGCGCTGGACCTCGAGACCGGAAAGAGGGCTTGGGCGCTTCCTACAGGCGGGCCGATCCGGGGGAAGGCGGCACCCGAGGGCTTTGTCGGATCGGAGGACGGCTTCCTTTACGCATTCGACCCCGGTACGGGTGCGGTCCGGTGGCGCTTCGACGCCGGCGGGGCGATCAACGGCGCCCCGGTCGTGTCGGGGGGGATCGTATATTTCGGGTGCCGCAATGGGCGGGTTTTCGCCCTCGACGCAGGCAGCGGCCGGCAGGCGTGGGCGTATGATACGGGCAGCCGGATCGAATATTCGTCGCCATTGGTCGTCGACAACCTGCTTTTTATCGGAGACTGCGGCGGGACGCTGCACGCGGTGTCCCCCGGCGACGGCCGGCGGGCGTGGATCTTCCGTGCGGCGGCTCCCATCTACTCGTCGCCGGTGATTTCAGGCGGCCTGCTGGTTTTCGGGGACAACGCCGGAGCGGTTCATTTTCTCGAGCCGTCGAATGGCCGCGAGCGGGCCCTGTTTCGTGCCGGCGGTCCCGTGCAGGCGGTTGCGGCGGGGCCGGCCGGGTCGGTCCTGTGCGGATCGCGCGACGGATACATCTATCGACTCAAATCTGGCGGAGGGGCATCATGAGGTCCGGTTCGGCAGGGTTGACGGCGCTTCTGGCGTTTCTTTTTGCGGTCGTGGCGGTCGCCGCCGACGATCGGCCGGTTCGCAGGGTTTCCGGTTCCATCGACAACGACACCGTGTGGGCAGGTCGCGTGCTCGTCCTGCAGGCCGTTACCGTGAAGGCGGGTGCCCGCCTGACCGTCATGCCCGGCACCGAGGTCCTGTTCGCCCGGGGTGCGGGCCTCGAGGTTTCAGGCGTCCTTGCAGCCGTCGGCACGCCCGACAACCTGATCCGTTTCGGATCCGCCGAGCCGGTTCCATCGCGTGCCGCCTGGAGCGGGATCGTTTTGGCCGGCACCGGGGAAAATGCCGTTCTCCGTTCGGTTGCGGTGAGCGATGCCGGGTCGATCCGGGTTCAGGGCGGCTCCCCCGAAATTACCGGATGCAGGATCGAGCGGGGCACGACCGGCGTTGCCTTCGACCGGGAAGCCGCTGGAAATCTCTCCGGGAACACGGTCGACGACATGACCGAAAACGGGTTCGACTGCCAGGCGGGATCAGGCCCGTCGATCACCGGCAATACGATCCGGCGATGCGGAAACGCGGGTATCGCCTCGCAAAGGAACTCGGTCCCGGTCATCTCCGGCAATACGATCAGCGGGTGCAGCAGCGGCATCCAGTACGGATCTCCCGCGCCGGCCCCCGAGGGAAACCGGATCGACAACAACGTCGTCGGCATGATGCTCAGCAATGTCGGAACCGGGATGGCGGTCCTCAGGAACTTCTTTTCAGGCAACGGCACCGGGTTGTGGATCGAAAGTTTTTCATCCCCCCGGATCGAAGGCAATACCTTCGACAACAACGAAACCGGAATCCTCTGTTTCAAGTCGTCCGGTCCCGAGATCGTTCGCAACCGGATCGCCGGCGGCAGGCAGGGGATTTCGTGCTCGCAGATGTCCGCACCCGGGATCGTCGCGAATGACATCTCCGGGAACAGGACCGGGTTGATCCTGGCCTTCTCATCCTATCCCCGCGTCAACGGCAACAACTTCGACAACAATCTCGTCCAGGTGAAACTCGAAAACATGTCGTACGACTGGGAAGTCCGGACCGCCGCGAAGCCCCAGCGGGGGTCGATGGCTCGCCACATCTCGCTGGTCGAGCGCGGGAAGGCCATCGCCGGGAGAGGGATCGAGGGGCTGGACCCCGGCGCCGCCGTGGGGAGCGGCACGGTCGACGCCACCGGAAACTGGTGGGGGGAGAAGGATACGGCCGAGATGCAGGCCGCAGGCGCCGGGGGCAATATCGGTTCCTTGATCGACGGGCACGACGTCCCGATGGCGGCGTACGAAGGATACCCGGGGGAATACGCACAGGACCGGGTCGATTTCAGCGGATGGAAACCGGCTCGCATCCCCGATGCGGGCATCGCCGGCGGGGCCCGCTAGCATGGGCGTCTTCCTGGCCGCGGCGGGCGTCCTCGCATTCGAGGTGCTGCTGACGCGCGTCTTCTCCGTCGTCATGTGGTATCACTTCGCCTCGATGGCGATCGCCGTGACGATGTTCGGCCTCTCCGCGGGCGGACTGCTCCCGTTCTTCCTCCGTCGGGGGGCGGATGGCGGCCTCACGCCTGTGCAGCGGAGATGGCTGGTGCTCTCCTCGGCCTTCTTTTCGCTCCTGCCGTATGCGGCCCTTTTGATGCTGGCCCGCTTTCCGCTCGAAGGCGCGCGCATCCTCTCCGTTTTCCACCAGCCCTATTTCGAGCCGTTCCGCACCTCGGGCGGGGCCGGGCTTCCGGTCGGCGACGCGGTGTGGGTCGGCGCCATGCTCCTCGTCTTCTCGCTGCCGTTCGTCGGCGCGGGCGCCCTGTTCGCTGACGCGTTTTCCCGGCGGGGGGAAGAGGGGAAGGCCTACCTCCTGGTGATGGGCGGTTCCGCGGCCGGCGTGGTCGCCTATCTCGCCGCGATGCAGGCGGGTTCCGGCCCCGCCGCATTCCCGCTTCTCGCCGTGCTCTTCCTCCTCTCCGCCGCGGCCTTCTCCGGGAAATCCGGGCGATGGGGGGGGCTGTTCGTCATGGTGGCGCTCGGGCTGCTGGCGTGCGGACTCGCCGAGGCGAAACGGGGGTACGCCGAGATCCGCTTCGTCCGCGGAACCTACGAGCCCGGCCTGTTATGGACCCGCTGGGACGCCAACTCGCGCGTGGCGGTCTATCCGGCCTCCGACGAGGAATCGTACAAGGCGTGGGGGATGAGCCCCACCTATGCCGGCCCGCTCCCCGAGCAGATCGGGATGGTGGTCGACGACACCGGCTACACGGCGCTGTTCGGCACGGGAAAGGATCCGTCGTCGCTCGGCGCATTCCGGTACAACGTGGCGTCGGCCGGCTACCGGCTGCGCGGCGGCGGCAAGGCGCTGGTCGTCGGCCCGGGCGGCGGGAAAGACATTCTCTGCGCGCTGGCCTCGGGGCCGTTCTCCGTGACGGCGGTCGAGGTGAACCCGCTGGTCGTCCGGGCGGCCGACCGGGAATTTGCGGATTTCACGGGGCGGCCCTACTCGATGCCCGGCGTCCGCTGCGTCGTGGCCGAAGGGCGAAACTTCCTGGCGTCAGACCGCGAGAAGTACGACGTGATCCAGATGACGCAGGTGTTCGGCCGCATCCCGCCGTCGGCCGGCGCCTTCACGATGACCGAAGACCACCTCTACACGGCCGAAGGTTTCGGCGAATATCTCGGCCACCTCTCCGACAACGGCGTACTCTCGGTCACGCGCTTCGTCTACGAGCGGCGCGTCTGGCGCATGCTGGCGATCGCCCGCGAGGCGCTTCTCGCGCTGGGGGTCGCCGATCCGGCGAAGCACATCCTGGCGATTCGCGACCGGGGATTGCTCAACCTGATGGTTCGCCGGACGCCCTGGCCGCCCGAGGAGATCGCGGCGGCGCGCCGTTTCGCCGAAGCGATGCGTTTCACGGTCATGATCGCCCCCGACGCCGTCCTGACGGGGCTGCCGGGCGAAGTGCTCTCGGGTGCGGCGGCGCGATCTTCGTCCCCGTTCGACTTCTCGGCGCCCACCGACGACCGGCCGTTTTTCTATTACACCCTCAAGCCGTCGGCGTTCTTCTCGTCCGTGTCTTTGCGAGGGGGCGAGTTCGACGACCGGTCGGTGACGATGCTGCGCGGCTTCCTCCTGGGCGCCGCGGTGCTGTGCGCCCTGTTCCTCCTGCTCCCCGCCGCGCTCCTGGCGCGCCGGGGGGCAGCGAAGCCATCCCCGCGGGCCGCGCTCTACATGTTTGCGATCGGCGTGGCGTTCATCGTCTGGGAAATCGTCATCATCAAGCGGCTGACGCTTCTCTTCGGCGTCCCCGTGCTGACGTTCGCCTGCGGCCTGTCGCTGGTCCTGGCTGCTTCGGGGCTGGGCGGCTGGTACGCCGGGCGGGCGTCCTACGCGCCCTCCGTCCGCCGCCTCGTCCCGGCGCTCCTGTTCGCCGCCGCGTGGCTGCTGATCGCGGGACCCGGCCTGACGCAGGTGGCCGGCGCTTCCCTGCCCGTCCGCTTCCTGGTCGCGGTCGTCTTCGTCGCGCCGCCCGCGTTCCTGATGGGCACCTTCTTCCCGTCCGGGCTGCGCCGCTTCGGGGCGACCGATCCCGGGGGCGCACCGTACTACTTCGCGGCGAACGGCGCCGCATCGGTGCTGGGGGCGGCGCTGACGCAACTGCTCGCGCTCAACTTCGGGTACCGCGTGACGACCTGTGCGGGCGCCCTCCTCTACCTCGGGTGCGCGACGCTGCTGCGCAAGGCGCGGGAGGAAAAAGGATGATCCGGAAGCCGCTGCGCTTCGTCGCGCCGCTGGCACTGCTGCTGTCGATCGCCGGCTGCTCGAAGGGCGGAGGCGACGGAAAGGTCGAAGGGAAGGCGACGATCGCCGGCGCCGGCGCCGCCGGGGCCGACGCGCAGTTCTTCGTCAAGCAGGGCGCCGAGCGTTCGGGGACGCCGTTTCTCACGGTGCGCGCGGGAGACGACGGGGTCTTCCGCGCTTCGATGCCCCCCGGCAACTATTACCTGGTCGTCCGTGCGACGGTCCGCGACGGCGCCCGCAACCGGACGTACAAGGGGGAATACCCGGCCAATCCGGTTCGCGTGGCCGCGGGGGGGCGCATCGGCCCGGCCGTCGTCCCGTTGGCCGAGATGTCGTCCGGCGGATTCATGCCGCAGGAAAAGACCGGCGTGGCGGGCATCGTGAAGATGTCCGGGAGCCCGGCCTCCGGGGCCTACGTCTACGCGTATCCGGCTGCGGCGAAAACCGCGCGCGGGCCTGCCTATGTGGCGTTCGCCCGAACCTCGGCCGACGGACGGTTCCGGCTGCCGCTTCGCGAGGGCGAATTCCTGGTCGTCGCGCGACGCAAGGGCGGGGACGACGAGACGGGGGCAATGCGCGAGACGGGCGGCACGAGCGGAGACGAAGTGGTTCGCGTCACGCTTGCGGCCGGCGTCCTGCGCGACCTCGGGGTGATCGCCCTCCATCCGGCATCCGAGTCGAAACGGCGGGTGCGCGCCGAAAAGGGCGGGCAGGAGACGTTTGCCGCCGAGTTGCTCGGCCAGGTGACGCGCGAGGACGGATCGCCGGGGTCGGGCGTCTATGTGATGGCCTACCCGGACCGCCGGATGATCGGGCGCCCGTTCGCGGTTTCCGGCGTGACGGGGAAAGACGGGGCGTTTTCCCTCCGCCTCCCCAGGTCCGGCACGTTCTACATCGGCGCCCGAAGCGCGTTCGGCGGACCGTTGTCGCCCGGCGAGTGGGTCGGCGCCTGGGACGGGACGCCGGACCACGGGGTCTCCCTCGCCGACGGAGACCGGAAGGCGGGGATGCGGATCAAGGTGGTCGAAAAGTGGTGATACGATGAAACGAGTGGGGACGTTCCTTGCTGCGGCGGCGTTGCTGCTGGCGGCCGCGTTCACCCCGGTGGCTTTCGCCGGCTCGAAGGAAATTGCCGGGGATCGAAACTATTCCGGCGAGACGGTCCTCCCGGCGGGAGAGACCTGGACGGTTGCCCCGGGCGCGACGCTCAGGTTTCGGGGCGGCCGCCTGGTCGTCCGCGGGAAACTGGTCGTCGAAGGGAGCGCCGAGCGTCCGGTCCGCATCTCGGGCGACGCCGATTTCGAGGGGATCGACGTCCGGGGAGGCGACGGCAGCCGGATCGCGAACGCGGTCGTTTCCGGCGGGCGGCGCGGCGTCACGGTGACGAGCGCCCGGATCTCGTTTCACGGCGTCCGGTTCGAGAAGGGGACGATCGGGCTCGAGATCGGGCAGTACGGGCGCGCCGAGGTCCGCGACTGCACGTTCGAGTCGCCGGGGCGGGCGGGTATCCTGGTCAAGCGGGGCGGGGCGCTCGACATCGCCTCCTCCCGGTTTACGGGCGCCGGAAAGAGCGGGCTCTATGTCTACGGAGCCGGCGGGATCGCGGTGCGCGGTTGCCGCTTCGAGAAGAACGAGACGGGGTTGCAGGCGTCGATGTACGGTGCGGCCGTCACGGTGACCGACAGCGTCTTCGCCGGCAACGGCACCGGGATCCTCGTCGAAAAGATGGCGGTGCCCGTCATCTCGAACTGTGAACTGGCGGGCAACCGGGTCGCGCTCCACTTTTCGCGCCGCGCCGAGGGAACCGTGTCGAACTGCCTGATCGGGGATAACGGCGACGGCGTGCTGGTCGAGTATTCCTCGTATCCCGTCTTCCGCGGCAACCGGTTCCGGAAGAACCGCGATTTCGCGGCCCGGTTGAACCACCAGTCGTCGCAGTGGGAAGGGGAGGCGGGCGAGGACGACCGCGACACGCCGGGGGGGCCGGGAGGTTCCGCGGCCGGAGGCGGGGGCGGCCGGAGCGACTTCAGGCCCAGGGGCGAAGGGTCGGCGGCCGGGCGGCCCGTGGCGAAGAAGGGGAAACTCGACGGCATCGTCGACTTCCGGAACAACGACTGGGGCGAGGGCGGGGTCGAAAAAGGCGGTCCGGGGGGAAAGCGGGCGATCCGGGACGCCG
>JANXQJ010000008.1 GCA_025356865.1 Deltaproteobacteria bacterium
GGTGTCGGTGATCATCCCCACCCTCGGCCGCTTCACGTTGCAGGCGTGCCGCGAAGCGCTCGCGCGGCAGACGCGGCCTCCGGACGAGATCGTCGTCGTCGAGGATTCAAATCGTCGCGGCCCCGCCTGGGCGCGCAACGAGGGTATCCGGCGGGCGAAGGGCGACCTGGTCGCCTTCACCGACGACGACTGTGTTCCGGCTGACGACTGGCTCGAGCGCCTGGTGTCGGCGATCGACCGGCACGAGGCGGCGGGCGCGGGTGGCACGCTCGAGGAGACGGATCCGCTCCTGGCCGACAAGAAGCGGCGGCGCGGCCTTCCGGTGAAGGAGCAGGTCGACGAGATCGGCCGGGTCGGGGACACGGGCAACATCGTGTTCCGGCGGGAATGGCTCGAGCGGCTGGTTCGGGAAGACGGACACGTATTCGACGAGAGATACGGCAACTTCGGGTCCGAGGATGCAGAGATGGCGCTCCGGCTGCGCCGCCTCGGTGCGAAGCTGGTCTTCGTCCCGGCGACGGTTTCGCACCTCCGGAAGGCGACGCCCCGCGGGTACTTCGTCCACCAGTACCGGCGGGGGAGGGGAATCGCCATCCTGGACCGCGCCCGGCGAAGGATGGGGACGGGGCTCGTCCCGGGGAAAAGCCTCTTGTGGGACCCTGCCGGAAACTCGGCGGGGCCGGCGCAGTGGATGCGGGCTTTCCTGAAGAAGGCGATCGGGCCGTTCGACGCCGGCAGCTTCCACACCTTCCGCGCGTTCGCCGTTTTCTGGGCCGGGGAGAAGTTCGAGGGGCTCGGCTTCCTCCGGCAGCTTCTCGCCATGCGGGGGCGCCGGTGAAAATCTGCCTCTCCTGCGTCGAGATTTTCGCCTTCGGCAAGCATGGGGGCTTCGGCAGGATCACGCGCGCGCTGGGAAGGGAACTTGTCCTGCGGGGCCACGAGGTCTTCGCCGGCGTCCCCAGGCGTTCCGGGCAGGCTGCCGTCGAGTCGCTCGACGGGATGACGGTGTTCGGGTATCGCCCGTCGCGATTGTGGGAGGCGTACCGATTTTATCGGGACAGCGGAGCCGATATCTTCCACTCGATCGAGCCGTCGGTCGCGACGGCGATCGCACGCGTTGCCGCACCTCGCGGGCGCCACTCGGTGATGCTGGTCGATCCGCGCGATCCGGGAGACTGGCGGATCGAGATGGCGCACCCTTCCGCTTCCCGCCTCCAGGTGATGGCGAACCGGCTGTATGAGGACGGGCCGCTCGTCCGCAACGCCGTCCGGAAGGCGGATGCCGTCTTCGCCTCCGCACAATTCCAGTGCGACAAGGCCGTCCCGCTCTACGGGCTTTCACGGTCTCCCCGCTTTCTCCCGATGCCGGTCGAAATGCCGCTTTCCGTGCCCGAAAAGGATGGCGCTCCGACCGTCTGCTATCTCGCGAGGCTCGACCGCCGGAAACGGCCGGAACGGTTTCTCGAGATGGCGTCCCGTTTCCCGGGCGTCCGCTTCCTCCTGATGGGCAAGGGGCGTGACGCCGCCTACGAAGCGAACCTTCGGAGCCGTTACGGCGGGCTCGCCAACGTCGAGTGGACGGGCTTTGTCGATCCGTACCGGTCGGATGCCCTCTCCGGCCTCCTGGCCCGGAGCTGGGTCCTCGCCAACACCGCTGCGCGCGAGGGGCTCCCCGTCTCGTTCGTCGAGGCGGCCGCGCACGGTTGCGCGATCCTGAGTTCTGTCGATCCGGACGGCTTCGCATCCCGGTTCGGCCACCATGCCGGGGACGGCGATTTCGAACAGGGGCTCGTGCGGTTGCTCGAGGGCGACCGGTGGCGCGCGCTCGGAGAAGCCGGCCGGGGGCACGTCGCCTCGCTGTTCGAAACGGGCCGGGCGGTCGCCGAACACGAGGCGGCGTTCCGGGAAGTGCTGGCGCGATGAAAATCTGCCTGATCAGCGTCGAGATCTTCGCCTGGGGAAAATACGGCGGATTCGGCAAGGCGACGCGGAGCATCGGCCGCGAACTGGTGCGGCGCGGGCACGAGGTTTCCGCGGTCGTGCCACGCAGGCAGGCGCAGCGGGCCGTGGAGACGCTCGACGGCATCCGGGTGCTCGGCTTCCCCCCCCTTCGCCCCTGGGAGGCGTACAACCTGCTGAAGTCAGCCGATGCCGAGGTCTACCACTCGTGCGAGCCGTCGACCGCGACGTGGCTGGCGATGCGCGCGATGCCCGGGCGGAAGCACGTCGTCACGGTCCGCGACCCGCGGGATTTCGGCGACTGGTCGCTGGAATTCGCGAGGCCTTCCCTAAGCCGGATCCAGGTGCTGCACAACTGGCTCTACGAGAACAATCCGCTCGTCCGCCGAACCGTCCGCCGGATGGACGCCGTCTACGCGACCGCGCACGACCTGGTCCCGAAGATCCGGAGGATCTACGGGCTCTCCCGCGATCCGGTCTTCCTGCCCACGCCCGTCGAGGTGCCGCCTGCCTCCGAAAAGCCGGTGCGGCCCACGGTCTGCTACGCGGCGAGGCTCGACCGCCGGAAGCGCCCCGAACTTTTCCTCGACCTCGCCGCCCGCTTTCCGGCCGTCCGCTTCGTCGTGATGGGAAAGTCGCGCGACGCGGGCTACGAGGCGTCGCTCAGGCGGAGCCACGCCGGCATCCCCAATCTCGAATTCATGGGTTTCGTCGACCAGTTCGGTTCCGGCGAACATTCACGCGTACTCGCCGAAAGCCGGGTCTTCGTGAACACGGCCACGCGGGAGGGCCTCCCGAACTCGTTTCTCGAGGCGGCTGCGCACGGTTGCGCGATCCTCAGCCACGTCGACCCCGACGGTTTCGCCTCGCGCTTCGGCCACCGCGTCGAGCGCGATGATTTCGCCGGGGGGCTTTCGCGGCTCCTCGAAGGCGACCGGTGGCGGGAACTGGGCGAGGCGGCCCGCCGGCACGTCGAGGAAACCTTCGCGCTTCCGCACGCGCTCGACCTGCACGAAGCGGCATACCGGGACGTGCTGGGGCGATGACCGGGTCCGCGGAACCCGAAGCCGGACTTTTCGGATATCATGAGGCGATGGATCTCTCGATCATCGTGCCGATGTACAACGAGGAGGCGTCGCTGCCGCACCTCCACGCGGCGATCGTCCGCGCCATGGCGACGTCCGGGGTGGATTACGAGATGGTTTTCGTCGATGACGGCAGCTCCGATTCGACGTTCGAGGTGGCCAGGGGCCTCGCGGCAGGCGACTCCCGGCTGCGCGTCGTCCGGCTCCGCCGGAACGCGGGGCAGACGCCGGCGATGGCGGCCGGTTTCGAGCACGCCCGGGGCGAGCGGTTCGTGACGCTCGACGCCGACCTGCAAAACGACCCCGAGGATATCCCGCGCCTCCTTGCGACGCTCGACGAGGGCTACGACATCGTCTGCGGGTGGCGCGAAAAGCGGAACGATCCGTTCCTGACCCGGCGGCTCCCCTCGCTCGTCGCCAACCGGATCATCGCCCGGGTCACCGGCGTTCCCATCCGCGACAACGGCTGCTCTCTCAAGGCGTACCGGGCCGACCTGATCCGCCGGGTTCCCCTCTACGGCGAGATGCACCGTTTCATCCCCGCGATGGCGAAACCGGCCGGGGCGCGAGTTGCGCAGATCCCGGTCCGCCACCATCCGCGCCGGTACGGACGATCGAAGTACGGCCTTTCCCGGGTCTGGAAGGTGCTGCTCGACCTGCTGATGATCAGGCTGCTGGCGTCGTCCGCCGCCAGTCCGCTGGCGGGCTTCGGAACCGCGGCCGCAGGGGCGGCCCTGCTCGGGGGACTCGGCGTCGCGTGGTGCGTCCGGATCGCCTGGCGCGACCCGTCCTCCGGGCTCCTGGTCCCCATGGGGGTGTCGGCCCTTTTCCTCACGCTCTCCTGTTTCCTCGCGCTTTCCGGGCTTCTCTGCGAACTCGTCAAGTCGCGGGGCGCGCTGACGCCCGTGATTTCGTCATGAACGGCACCGGCCCGCCCGTCGCGCTTTCGGTCATCATCCCCGTGAGCGGGGATCACGACGACCTGACGCTCCTTCACGGCGGCTATTCGGCGGTGATCGGGCGGCTGGACCGCACGCACGAGTTCATCTACGTGGTCGACGGCGATCTCCCCGACGCGCTCCGGTCGCTCGAGCGGTTGCGGGAATCGGGCGCCCCGATCCGGATTCTCCGGCTGGGACGCGCCTTCGGCCCGGGGGTGGCGATCCAGGCGGGGATCGGCCACGCGTCGGGCGACCGGGTCATCGTCCTGCCGCCGAGGGCCGTGATCGACCCCGACGGCATCCCCGCCCTGGTCGGCGCGCTAGCCGAAGCCGACGTGGTCGACGCCCGCCTCTCGGGGAGTTCCTCGGGCTTCCTCCGGCGGATGCAATCCGCGGCTTACCACGCGCTCGCCGGCCGGCTTCTCGGCTACCGGGGCGCCGCGCTCGGCGGCGGCCCCCGTGCCTTCCGGCGGGCACTTCTGGAAGAGATTCCCCTCTACGGAGAGCGGTACCGCTTCCTTCCGCTCCTCGCGTGGCGCCACGGATTCCGGGTCGTCCGCATCGACGTCCGCGCCGCCGCCGGCGCCGTCCCTCCGCTCGCCTGGGGGCCCCGTGCCTGCCTCGGCGGGTTGCTCGACCTGCTCGCGATCTTCTTCCTGCTAAGGTTCACGAAGCGCCCCCTCCGCTTTTTCGGGGCGATCGGCACCGTCGTGCTCTCGGTCGGCCTCTTGATGTCCGGCTGGCTGATCGGCCTCAAGCTGTTCCTGCACCAACGCCTCGCCGATCGTCCGATGCTGCTGTTGGCGGCGCTGCTGGTCGTCCTCGGCGTCCAGATCGTCGCGCTCGGGCTGATCGGGGAGATCGTCATCTACACCCACGCCCGCGAGGTGAAGGAGTACGCGGTGGAAGAAGTCGTCGGGTGAAACGGCCGTTCGACCCGATCCGCGGATTGCCGATCCTGCTGGCGCTGGCCGCCGTCGCGCTGGGCCTTTACGCCCGTCTCACGGGATTCGGCCGCTGGCCCGTCTCCTACGACGAGTTCTTCATCGGGCAGTCGGTCCGCAACATCCTCGAACACGGGGTTCCGAGGATCGGCGAAAACGGATTGTATGTCCGGGGATTGCTGGTGCAGTACGTGGCGGCCGCCGCCCGCCTCGCCGGGATGGGCGAGGAATCCGCGATCCGGCTTCTTCCGCTCCTGTGCAACCTCTCCGCGATTCCGGCGCTCTGGTTCCTTGGACGGCGCCTCGGCGGCCGTGCCGCCGCATCGGTTGCGGTCGTTCTCTTCGCCCTCTCGGCCTGGGAGATCGAGTTCTCCCGCTTCGGCCGGATGTATGCGCCGATCCAGGCGATCACCCTCTGGCTTGCGATCCTGATGAACGGCGTCATTTCCGACGGGCGGGAAGATTGGCGGAAATGGATCGCGGCGCTGGTCGCCCTGTCGATCCCCGTTCACGAAAGTTCGGTCTTTCTCGCCCTCGCCCTCTTCCTTCCCGACCTGGCCGCCTGGCGCCGCCCGAAGGTTTCCCACCTGGTGACGGCGGTTGCGTTGCTCGTGGCGGCCGTCTACTGGAACGGAAACGATTTCCGGAAATTCTCGCCCGCGAAGTCGCCCGAGGGCGTGGCCCGCGTCGCGAAGACCGCCAAAAACGCCGGGGGGAAACTGTTGCTCCCCGCTCCCCTGATGCCGTTGATGAAGGATCGCCCATGGGGGATGGTGCCGGTGGGCGCCGCGTCCGCTGGCGCGGGCTTCCTGCTGTGGCGCGCGTTCCGGAAGCGGGACGGCGTGAAGGCGGGTGCCGGGCGCGCGGTGCTGGCGGGCAGCTGGATTCTCGGGTTCGCCCAGGCCTTCGCAGCGCTTCCGATTTTCTGGGGAATGGCGGCGATGAACGGATTCACCGGTCCCCGGGGTCCTGCCCGTCGCCGCATCGTGTTGTCGGCGCTCGGGATCGCGGGACTGTTTTTCGCCGCGTGGGGCCTCTACGCAGCCGGAATCGTGACGGATCCCGGCGTGAAACTGACGGCGTCCCCCGGGACGGTGCTGGCCCGGTTGCTCTTCGGCTGGCCCGATATCGCGGACCGGATCTTCCCGATCTGGTGGACGGTGCTTCCCCGGTTCCTGATGGCGACGCTCCTCGTCACGGCGGTCGCCCTGCCGCTCTGGCGGAAGGGGCCTCCGGACCGGCTTCGCGGGCTACAGGCGGTCGGGACGCTTTTTCTTTTCCTGCTCGCCCTCTCCGCGGTCGTCCGGACCCCCTATGTCAGCACCCGCTACACCTTTCCCCTGGTGCCGTTCCTCTTCCTTTTCGTAGCCTGCGGGCTGGCGGCCTTCGCCCGCGCGCTGGCGACCGCCCCGCGCCGAAGGGCGCTGATCCTGGTCGTGATGACGGTGGCCTTCCTGGGGCTCTCCGAGGACACCCGGTTCAACCGGCTGTTCCATCCCGACGCGCCGCGCACGAACTTCCGGATGGACGACACGCTGGCCGAAGTCCACCACTACATTCCCCGCTTCGATTTCCGTTCGCCGGCCGTCTTCGTCGACGCGAATCGCCGCCCGGGAGACCGGGTGGTGCTGACACTGCTGCAGCCCGCGTTCTACCTCTCCCGGCCTGCGGACGGCTTCTACATCCAGCAAGGCAGTTCCGAGTTCTTCAACCATCACGACGCGAAGACGGGCCGGGAACGGTGGACCGGGATTCCGGTGCTTCCGAACCTGGATGCGATGAAGGGCGTGCTGAATGCGCCGGGGACCACGTGGCTGATCGCGGGGAGCGGCGATTTCCCGTTCGACCGGGACCTGCACCGGTCGCTGGCGCAGGCTTTCGGCGCGGGCATCGCCTTCAAGGGCGTGGACCGGCAGGTAGTGGTCTACAAGGTGGCGGGTGGGGATGCGCCCCCGCCGGGTGAGAGTCCCGGGACGGTTCGGCAGTAGGCCACCGGAGGCGGGATCACCCGTTTCCAGGTCCGATGGTGCCGTCGCCCGCCGGGACGAGGCATCCGTCCGCGAGGGCGAGCACCCGGTCGCACAGGCCGAGAATCTCCCGGTGATGGCTGACGAGCAGGATCGCCGGCGGCGGCCGCATGGCGCGCAACCCCGACATCACGCCGCGCACCGCGCTCTCGTCCAGGTGATTGGTCGGCTCGTCGAGCAGCAGGAGCGACGGTTTCCCGAGCAGCGCGCGCGCGAGCGCGATCCGCTGTCGCTGGCCACCGGAAAGGAGGGCGCCCCGTTCGCCGACGGGCGTGTCGAACGCCTGGGGAAGCTGCCCCACGAAGACGTCCGCGCCTGCGTGCCGCGCCGCTTCCAGGATTTCCTCGAAGGATGCCTCCGGGCGCCCGTACCCGATATTCTCGGCGACGGACCCGGGGAAAAGATAGGGGTCCTGGCGAAGGACCGAAAAAGCGCGCCTAAGCCGGCGGGGGTCGAGGGTGTCATAGGTGTGCGAATCGGCGGAGAGCGATCCCGCGTCGGGGCGATAGTGGGCCAGGAGCAGTTCGATCAGCGTGCTTTTCCCGGAGCCGTTGGGCCCCACGATGCCGACGACTTCCCCCGCCCGGAGCGCGAGATCGAGCCCGGAGAAGAGGGGTCTGCCCGGAAAACCGAACGAGACGCCCGAGATCCGGACCGCGCCGGTCAACTCGGGTCGACCCGTTCCCCGGTACGGCTCGCATTCCCCTTCGGAGAGGAGCCGGTCGATCGATTCGAGCGCTGCCTCCCCTTCGGAGAGTTGCGCCGCGCACGACAGCAACGTCTGCGCCGGCGTCTTCAAAAGCGAAACCGCGGCGTAGAAGGAGAGCAACGCACCGGCCGTCGTCCTGCCGGTCGCGACCGCCATTCCGCCGCCGACGAGGATCACCACGCCGGACAAGGCGACCACCGCGTTGTGGATCTGGGTATACGCCGCGATGCCGAACGAGGCGCGGACGCCCGCGTCGCGCAGGCCCTCGATCGCCCCGAACTGCCGCGCCGTCTCGGGCCCTTCCGCGCTCCGGGTCCGCACGAGGTCGAGGGCGTGCACCAGGAAATGGGTCGCTTTCGCGTATCGCTCGAATGCCGCCCTGAAGAGGGGTATCCGCCGCTTGGCGGACTTTCCCAGGGTTGACCGGATCAGCAGGAGGGGCGGCACGAGCGTCCCGAGCAGGAGGAAGAGCCGGAAATCGAGCAGGAGGAGCGCGACGAGGAGGGCGCACGAAATCGTGAGTGCGGGGAGCAGCTGGCCGAGCAGGATGTCGAAATAGTTGCCGGCTCTTTCCGTGTCCTGGACGATGACGGTGTGGAGCAGCGCCGGGTCCTGTTGCGCGTGCCAGGCGCGGGAACGGGAGAGGATCGCATCGACCGCGTCGTTCCGCAGGCGTGCCGCCGCGGCGCGCGCGCTTTTGAGCGCGACCCAGCGCAATCCGACGCCGATCGCGCCGTTGAGCAGGTAAAGCGCGGCGATCCCTGCGCCTGCGAGCGCGAGCCGGCCGAACGCCTTGGCCGGGATAGCCCCGTCGAGCGCGTCGCGCGCCAGCAGCGGGATCCCCACGTTGACCCCGGCCTGCAGGCCGGCTCCGACCGCGAGCAGTGCAAGCGCGGGCGCTCCGCCCCGGAAGAGTGCCTTGAATCGTTTCCGTGCCCGCGGAATCATCACGCCTGCCTCCTTCGATCGAGCGCCGGTTGGCCCTCTACGTTAAACCGGTGCGGCGAAAAGGTAAAGCGGCGAGCGGGAGTCGGGCGGGGTTGCCGGGAACGGTATTCCGGTGGCAATATAGGAAGTCGCTTTCCGGGCGGCGTGCGGATAGACGGGACGAAGGGGGAACGATGGAGCGGAAGACGATGATCGGGATCGTGGCCGGCGGTCTGGTAGTCGTGGGGGTGGGCATTGCTGGGTTGAGGCACGCGGCCGCGCCGGGTCCGGACGAAGTGGCCGGGGCTGCGAAACTTCGCGCCCTGGGGGATCGGATTCCGGCCGGGGGCCCGCTTTCGGCATCCGATTCCGGGCTCGCACCCGGGGTCGGGACAATGTCTGGTCAAGGAAACTCTCCCGTACCGGGGGGGCAGACCCCGGTTTCCGCGCTTGCGGTGCCGCGCCTGAAAGTGCCTCCGAGCCGAAAGGGGATCCAGGAGGAATCTCGCCGCGTGGCGCGCGAGCGGGCGATCGCCCAGGGGAAGCTGCCCGAGTTCGAAGCGCGGGAGAAGGAGCACGCCGACCGGGAGGCGAAAAAGAAGGCCGAGCGGGACAAGCGGCGCGAGGCGTTCAAGAAGCGGGTCGCGGATCGCCGGAAGGCGATCGAGGCTGCGCAGAAGGCCGGGCAACCGCCTCCGCCGCCGGAGGGCAGGAAGTTCACGCCTTGAAAGGCGGGTCGTAGTCCGTTCGGTCTTGCGGCAGGAACAGGAAGGGGGGCGATCCTTTGCAGGGATCGCCCCCCTTCTTCGTTGACGGTCTGGAACGACCTGTCAGGACGGGATGTCGTCCCCGAAGAGCAGGTTGTCGTCGACCAGGATCCGGCCGTTGGAGCCGGCTGCCGTCCCGCCGGTGCCCTTGGCCGCCGAAAGCGAGCCGTAGACGGTGCCATTGCTCTGGCTGAACAGGTTGATGTAACCGCCGGTTCCGTTGGTGCCGGAACCGGTGCCGTTGCCGCCGTTGGCGGAAACCGCGCCGGTGCAGCGGACGGTGCCGCCCGCGGACATCGAGACATCGCCCGCGTAGCGGCCGCCGTTGCCGTTGATCCCGGTCGCGTTGCCGCCGTTGTTGAGGATGTTGCCGCTGTTCTCGACGTCGTAGGTGGCGTACATCTCGACGCCATCGTAGCGGGAAGGACCTTTTTGGGTGCCGCCGGTGCCGCCGCCGGTGCCGCCGGTGCCGGAAGCCGTACCGCCGCTGCTGTTGACGAAACCGCTGTTGGTCACCTTGTTGTAGGCGTAGAAGTAGAGGCCGCCGCCGTCGCCGCCGGTGCCGTTGGCGCCGGAAGCTTCGCCGCCGCGGGCGTCGATGTCGCCCGCGTTGGTGACGTTGGTCAGCTCGAACGGACCGGTGCCCACGACGCCGGAGCCTTCGTCGGTGGTCTTCATCTTGACCCAGCCGCCGGAACCGGCTTGGACGCCTGCGCCCGAGGCGTTGCCGCCGCGAAGGGTGAGCTTCACGTTGTTGAAGATGGAGGGCGTGGGCGGCTGGAAGTTGTCGTCAAACGCCCAGACGGTGTAGGTGTAGAGTTCGAAGGTGCCGGCCGAACCGCCGCTGCTGTAGCCGCTGCCGCCGTTGGCCGTGAAGCCGTCGCCGTAGCCGAGGAACTCGACGGGCAGCGCGATCGGGTAGGTGTAGCCGGAATAGTCGTCGTCGGCCGTGACGTCGATGCTGCCGCCGTTGCCGCCCGAGGCTGTCGCGGTGGCCGCCGCCGCCCCGCCCGCCAGCGTGATGTCGCCGGAGAGCTGGATCGGTCCGGGTGCGTTGTAGTTATTTTTGCTAGGATTTTTGTAGGGCTGCGCGTAACCGATGAGCAGGTTGAGGTCGCCGCCGCTGCCGCCGTTGCCGGTGCCCTTGCCGGTGCCGCCGGCCGCGACGAGCGTGCCCGAGTTGGCCACGCGTCCCCGCGCATAGAAGTAGATGGCGCCGTACTCGGATGAGCCGGCGTTGCCGCCGTTGCCGCTGGTGCCCGTGACGTTGCCGCCGGACAGGGTGATCGCGCCGCTGTTCACGGTGTTGCCGATGTAGTCGTCGTTGCCGGAAACGAACTGGAGGTAGGCGCCGGTGCCGCCGCCCGTGGTGCCGTTGCCGCCGCCCGTGGTGCCGTTGCCGCCCGCAGCGTTGATGTTGCCCGAGTTCATGACGCTGGCCCGGCTGGAAAACATGGAGACGTAGGATGCGTTGCCGCCGTTGCCGGCAAGACCGGTGCCGCCGTTGGCCGCAAGCGTCGCGGTGTTGAAGGCGGACTGGTTGGCGTCCAGGTAGATATACCCTGCCTGCCCGCCCGTGGTCCCGTTTCCGCCGTTGGCGGTGATGGCGCCGGCATTGACGAGGGCGCCGGTGTTGAACAGGTAGACGCCTTCCACCTGGTCGGTCGGGTCGTTGTTCCGGACGCAGCTGTTGCCGCCCTCGGCGCCGTTGCCGTTGCCGCCGCTGGCCAGGATGGTCCCACGATTGATGAACCCTGTCGAGGCCCTGATGTTCACGCGGCCGGAGTCGCCGCCGCGCGATTCGGCCGCAGCGGCGTTGCCCCCTGCGGTATTGATCGAACCGTTGCCGCCGATCTTGAGGCGGTTGGCGTTGATCGCGAGGCACGCCTTGTCGATTGCGAGGGCGTTGCTCCCGTGCCGCTGGATCTGGGGAAGATGGAGAAGGTGCCCCTGGCTGTCGACTTCGGTGTTGTTGAGCCCGGCCGTCTTGAGCGTCCCGTTGATCTCGACGTCGCTCTCGAACTGGAGCTGCGCGATCTGCAGTGCGCTGCCTCCGTTGGCCTGGTTCGCCGGCAGCGTCAGCGTGACGCCTTCGTTGACCTTGAGGCCGGTGACGACATCGGCTGCCTGGCCGAGAACGTTGTCGATGTTGGCCTTGTAGAGGTTCGGCCGGTTGGCGACGATCGGATCGTCCTGCACGAGCATGTAGAGCGTGCCCGGCGCGGGCATGGTGCCGCCGCCGCCGTAATAGACGAGCGCGACCGTGGAGTTCGCCGCGACCGTGACGCCGTTGGTGCCCAGGTTCGTGGTCCAGGCGTATGCCGGAACCGCGAAGGAGGCGTCCGCCGAGCCGCTGTTCTTGAAGGTGACGGAAGCGTAGGAACTGACGTTGAGCCCTCCGGCGCCGCCGCCCGAGTAGGCGTTTCCGCCGTCGAGGTAGATGCCGCCGCCGCCGGGGGTGGGATCGTTGTTCGTGCTGCTCCCGTTGAGGTCGCAGCCCGCCCCGAACAGGGCGAGGGACAGCAACGCCAGGGTGCCGATTGCGATGCGCAATCTGTTTGCCATGCTTGTGCTCCTTTCAGTTGGTGGTTGGATTCCGGATGAATCCCGCCGTTCGTTAACGGACGACGAACCATTCGTCGCCGCGCATAAACCCAAGACTTTTGCTGCTGACTCTATCAAAAAGGGGTGGGGCTGTCATGGATAATTCACGAATAATTCACGAATACTGCAAGGCGATATCGTCCCGATTCACGGTTGGAATGCGGGTTGGGAAGATGGCAAGTATGGATAAGGGAACCGGAACAGGAGGGACCAGTGTCGAAAAAGGGAATAGCCGGTATCGTCTCGGCGGCAGTGGCCATCGCGGCGGTCGGATACGGGATCAGTACCCTCAGGGAAGATGAGTCCACGATGCTCGGAGGCCCCGCCTCCGGCGCCGCCCCGGCCCGCAGCGGGTTTGCGGTCCCCGGCGGAATCGCTGAGACGGTGACTGGTGCCGGGAAGGATCTCCCTGTGTCAACCGTGCCTGCCGTTCCTCCGGCCGCCGCGGTCGCGCTTTCAGCCATCGGTCCCCCGCCGGAGATGCCGAGGAATCCGACGAAGGAATCGATGACGGAATATCGCAAGGCGGTCCTCGATTACAGGAAGCGGCAGGCGGCGGCGCAGGGGAGGCTGGACGGATTCGAGCGGGGACCGAATCGAACCGGACGGTCTTGCCGTTGCCAAAATGGCGGCGGACGGAATCGGGGGACAGAACCAGCACCGCCCGCCTGATCGGGAACTTGAGGGCACAACTCTGGGGGAAAGGGATGGGGGTGAATATAAGCCACTTCGTGAACGCGACCGAGGGCAAGACGAACGGCATTAAAATCGCCGACGCCTTGCCCTCAGCGGTCTGTTACGCGTTCAGATAGCCAAAGACGAGAAAACAGCCCGGGGAGCGCGAAGCTCCCCGGGCTGTTTTCATTGTTGCATCACCGGCGGGAAGCCGGTGCGTGGCTTATCCGCCGTTTCCGTCGAGGCCGTTGCCGCCGTCGGTGCCGTTTCCGCCCTTGGCGGACAGGTTGCCCGAGATGTCCATCCGGAGGGCCGGGGTTGTCCTGGCCGTAAGGCTGAACTCGATCCTGCCGCGGGCGCCGCCCTGGATGCCGTTTTCCGCATCGGTGGCGTTGCCGCCGTTCGCGGTGGCAGTGGCGGAGAAGAGGACGTTGCCCCTTCCGTCGCAGTTGTCGAGGTCGATCTCGCCGCCGTTTCCGCCGGTATTCCGTAATTACAAACTCTATCAAACCGCAGGGGCGACTGTCTCCCGCATTTGTCAGGACAGTTTGCGGCAGCACACCAGGAAGGCCGAGTGGGAGAACATCCACTGGACGGGGCGGACCGACAACCCCTTGACGTGCCAGGGCCGGATGATCACCTCGAACGTCTCGCACTCGGTGTACCCGCCCTGCGCCTGAACCGCGTCCACGAACTGCTTGACCTGGACGGTCGAGGGCAGGTAGACGAGGATGATGCCGCCGGGGACGAGCGCTTCGGAGGCGTGCGGGACGACGTGCCAGGGCTCGGGCAGATCCAGCACGATCCGGTCGACGTCGCGCTCGGAGATCCCCTGGTAGATGTCGCCCACCTTGACCGTGTGGTTTGGGCACTCGCCCAGGAAACGCGTGACCGTCTTCGCGCCGGCTTCGGCGAAATCCTCGCGGATCTCATAGGTGACCAGCGTCCCGTCGGGCCCGATCGTCTCGAGCAGCTTGACCGAGAGCGCGCCCCAGCCGATCCCCGCCTCGACGACGAATGCGCCGGGAAAGATATCGGCCCACAGCATGATCGGCCCGGTATCCTTGGGGTAGATGATCTGCGCATGCCGCTTCTGGTTCATCACGTACTGGATGTAGGTCGGGCGGAAATAGCGGTATTCGGCGCCCATCTGGGTCCAGGCGCGGCCGGCGTCGGCTTTTCCGATGATGTCGTCGTGGGACAGGTTGCCTTTGTGCGTGCCGTGCACCTTGCCCGCCTTGAGCACCAGCATCTTCTCTTCGCCCTTGGGGTCGACGATGATCACGTCTTCGCCCTCGCGCATCGGGCCTCTCGGATTTCGAACGCTCATGCCGTCTCCTTGCCGGAAGCCTTTTGGGCTTCGGTCGTTTTTTTCTCGGCATCCTGCGCTGCGCGCTCGACCGTCTTTGCCTTCATCCTGCAATATCCGCAGGTCTGTGCCAGCGTCGGCGCCCCGCACCGGTCGCAGAGGTGCGTGCCGGCGGGGGTTCCGTCGTCTTTCGGCCGCGGTTCGAACTCGCCGCTCTCGGCCGCTGCCCTGCCCATGGCTTCCCGGACCGGGTTGCCCAGGTCGAGAAAGCCGGTGTAGAAAGCCATCCGGCTGCCCGGCATCCGGTCCTCGATGATGGAGAGCGCTTCCTTGAAGATGAGCGACGTCGCGTGCTCGCTCATCGGGCACTCCTCGATCACGAAATCGATCCCCTTGAGGAACGCGTACGACGCGGTTTCCTGCTCGGAGAGGCGCCAGAGCGGCTTGACCTTGCGGACGAGGCCTTCACCGGCGGCCGGCAGGAGCGGGTGCTGCCGCGCGATGTGGCTTTTCTGCCAGTGGAGGACGTTGCCCAGCAATCGCCCCGACTCGTCGTCGAGGTTGTGGCCGGTCGCCACGACGGTGAAGTTGCCTTCGGCCGCCACCCGGTTGAAGAAGTGCCGCTTGATTGCGCCGCACACCGAGCACTCGTGCTTCTTGTTGGCACGCGCCGCTTCGGGGATCGGGACCCCCTCGTCGCACAGGTCGACGATGATCGCCTTCTTGCCGCGCGCCTCGGCGAACGCGATCACCTTTTCCTTCGACCGGTCGGAATAGCCGGGAATGCCGAGACTGATGTAAAGACCTTCGGCGTCGTAACCCATCTCGAGCAGCTCGTCCCACAGGACAAGGCTGTCCTTGCCGCCGGAAACGCAAACGAGCACCCGGTCGGCGCGCGACATGAGCCGCTGCTTCCGGATCCCTTCCTCGACCTGGCGGCGGAAAAAAATGAAGAAACAGTCGGGGCAGAACGTGGCGTTGTGGCTGCGAAGCTCGATCGCCGCGGTCGCCTTGCGACACCGCTTGCATTTCATGGGAAGAGACTCATCCGCCCGATACGACAGAGATGATGTCGATTGTCTCGCCGTCGGCGACCCGGTGGTCGCGCGTCAGCAACTGTTTGCCCATGGTGACGATGACGGTGGCGGGGCGGTGGCCGGTCTCGGCGAGGATATCCTTGACGACGCGGGGGCCGGGAATTTCGAATATTCGTTTTTTTTGGGGAATCCGGACGCAGATCATGCGCATCATTGTAGCATCGTAATGACGGTGCTCGAACATCACTTACCGGAGGAACGGAAAATGAAGACGAATCACCGGATCGCCCTGTCGCTGATCGCCGCCGCAGCAGCTGCCGCCCTGATCGGGTGCTCCAGGCAGGAGGCACCGAAGACCGAAGCGCCACCAGCCGCCCCGCCTGCGGCATCCGTGCCGGCTCCCGCCCCTGTCGCCGGGCCTGTCGCGGCCGCTCCCGACGCAGCCGCATCCAAGATGCTGTTCGAGCAGAAATGCTCCGTCTGCCACAAGGTCGAACGCGCGACTTCCCGCCAGGAGACGCGTGAGGCGTGGACGGCCCTCGTCAAGAAGATGCAGGCCAAGCAGCCCGGCTCGATCAGCGACGACGAAGCGGGCAGGATCATAGACTTCCTGACCGCCGAGCACGGCAAGAAATAAACCCACTCAAGGAGAAATGCCGATGAACGCAAGACGATCGATGATGCTCGCAACTGCCGTATTGTGCGTCGCCGCGGGCGCGGCCATGGCGGCCGAAGACGGCAAGGCGCTGTTCGACTCGAAGTGCACGCTGTGCCACGGCGCCAGCCGGGCGCTTTCCGCAAGCAAGGACAAGGCGGGCTGGACCGCGACGGTCGAGCGCATGAAGGGCAAGGGCGCGCAGGTTACCGAGAGCGAAGCCGCTGCCATCGCCGACTACCTGGTCGAGGCCGCCGGCAAGTAAGGCCGGTCGTCACGACCCGCCGGATCGTCGAACCGGGGCGGTTCCCGAAAGGGGAGCCGCCCTTTTCTCACGGGGATTGCGTGATGACGGCGATCAGCGTTTTCGGACCGTGGGCGCCCAGCGTGAGCGTCTGCTCGATGTCGCCGGTGCGGCTGGGGCCGGTGATGAACGAGATCGTGCGGGGCGGGTCGGCGGCGAGGACGGAAAGGACGTCTTCCATCCGGTCGACGAGGATGTCCGGCCGGACGAGGGCGACGTGCACCTCGGTCACGAGCCCCGGCAGCAGCGTGCGGCCGCCGCGGCCGGTTTGAACAACCGTTCCGCTTTCGGCGATCGCGAACTCGGCCGACTGGATGCCGGCCGTGACCGGCGAATTCCCGTGGAGCAGTTCGGAAGTGGATGCCAGCCGGAAGGGCCCCAGCGGCATCAGTGCGTCGGCCAGCTCGCGCGCGACCGGGTCGCCCTCGGGCACGAGCAGCGCGGTCACGCCGAGCGTTCTCAATGCCTCGCCCAGCGCGGGAAGAAAGGCGTAGAGGTCGCCGGACATTACGGTTCCGGCGGCGCTCCTGAGCGCTTCGGAAAAGTGGGCGACCCGTTTTTCGACGGACGCCGGGGGCGCGGACGGCGCGGACGGTCCGGGCGGTCCGGGCGGTCCGGCTCCCGGTTCGGCCGCCCGCTCGTCGTGGCCGTGCAGCGCGGCGTGAATCCGCCGGATCAGCGCGTCCTTGCTGCCTAGCGGTTCCATGGCAGGACACCCCGTTTGCTTTTCCAGAGCTTGCGGAACGGGCGGACGGCGGGCGCCGGGAAGTCGCGGCGGTCGGTCCAGCCCGAAAGTATGAACGGCAGCCACGGGATTTTCCCGTCCTTGAACAGCAACCGGCAAACGACGCCGCCGATTCGCTCGAGCGCCTCCAGAATCCCCGCGCGCCCCATGATCGCCGCGAATCCCTTCATCCCGAGAACCTCACCCGGCGTCCGGTGTCCCTGCGCCCGGGCGTCGGCCCGCAACTCGAGCAGCAGGTCGGGCAGCGGGATCTTGACCGGGCAGACGTCGGCGCATGCGCCGCAAAGGGTGCTGGCATCGGGGAGCGCGGACGCCTCCCGAAGTCCCAGCAGCAGCGGCGAGAGCACCGAGCCCATCGGTCCCGGATAGACCCAGCCGTAGGCGTGTCCCCCGATGGTCTGGTAGACCGGGCAGATGTTGAGGCAGGCGCCGCACCGGATGCACTTGAGCATCTCCCGGTATTTCCCCCTGAGGATCGCGCTCCGGCCGTTGTCGACGAGCAGGATATGCAGCTTCGAGGGACCTTCGGCATCGCCGGGCCGCCGGACGCCGGTCAGCACAGAGACGTAGGACGAGATCGGCTGCCCCGTGGCGCTGCGGGTCAAAAGGCGGAGCATCGGCGGCAGGTCGGACATCAGCGGGATCACCTTTTCGATCGACGCGACGACCATGTGGACGCGCGGCAGCGTGGTCGCCATCCGGGCGTTGGCCTCGTTGGAGACGATCGCGACGGAGCCCGTTTCGGCGACGAGGAAGTTGGCGCCGCTGATGCCCATCCCGGCCGAGAGGAACTTCTCGCGCAGCCGCCTGCGTGCGATCGCCACCAGTTCGGGGATCTCCTCGGTGTACGTTTCGCCGAGCTTTTCGGAGAACAGCCGCGCGACCTCCTCGCGCGTCTTGTGGACGGCCGGGGCGATCAGGTGCGAGGGCGGCTCGCCTGCGAGCTGGATGATGTACTCGCCCAGGTCGGACTCGACCACCTCGATGCCGGCCCCTTCGAGCGCCTCGTTGAGGCCGATCTCCTCGGTCGCCATTGATTTGGATTTGACCGCGAGCGCGATCCCTTCGTCCTTCGCGATGCGGGTCGCGATGTCGCGCGCCTCGGCGGCGTCCCGGGCGATGTGGACGGTGGCGCCGCGCCGTTCGGCCTCTTCGATGAATCGGGACAGGTGGATGTCGAGGTCGCGAAGCGTGGCCAGCTTCAGGCGGGAAGCGGCTTCCCGCGCGGCCTCGAAATCGCCCGGGAAGGAACGGACGGCCGCGTTGCGGTGTTCGAGGAAACGCCCCGTGGTTCGGGAGATCGCGGCCTGCAGGTTCCGGTTCGCGAGCGCCTGCTCGACGTTGCGGGAAAAATTGTGGCACTTCGGTTCCACTAAGTTTCCTCATCCGGGGGCGGCCCGGCCAGGATTTCCGCGAGGTGGATCGGCTGCACCGGATAGCCGGAACGCGACACGGCGCCGCCGATGTTCATCAGGCAGCCGAGGTCGCCCGAGGTCACGTACTGCGCGCCGGTAGCCAGGATCCGCTCGATCTTCTTCTCGACCATCGCGCAGGAGATGTGCGGATTCTTGACCGAGAAGACGCCGCCGAATCCGCAGCAGCGGTCGCTGTCTTCCATCTCGACCAGTTCGACGCCCGGGATGGCGCGCAGCAGCCTGCGCGGCTGTTCGCGCACGCCGAGGCCGCGGACGAGGTGGCAGGAATCGTGGAGGGTGACTTTCCCCTTGAAGGCCGAAAGGGGGTCGGTGACGCCCAGCACGTCGACGAGGAACTGGGACAGTTCGAAGACGCGTTCGCCGACCGAGCAGGCGAGGTCGAGCATCCGCGGCTCGTTCCGGAACAGCACCGGGTACATTTCCTTGACCATCACGGCGCAGGAACCGGACGGCGTGACGATGTAGCCGTCGCCGTCGAACGCGCGCAGGAAGCCCGCCGCCATCTTGCGCGCTTCCTTGCGGTGGCCGGAGTTGTAGGCCGGCTGTCCGCAGCAGGTTTGCGAAAGCGGCACGCGCACCGTCACCCCGAACCGCTCGAGCACGGTCGCGGTAGCGAGCGCCACGTTCGGGTAGAGCGCGTCGGCGAGACACGTGAAAAACAGCGACGCCGTGACGGGTGCGGAAGGGGCCATGCCCCCTAGTATAAGCGATGCGAATTCCCCGTGTTCGCACACCGGCTGCTCCTCCTGCGGATGCCTCGTTTCCGCAGAGGAGCGGCGAGGGGGGCTGAGCGGAGTGCCGGTGGATAGGAGGGTTGCGGCTGACCACGGAGGCGAAGGGCCCCCTCCCGCGTATCGGAGGAAAACCGGGCATCCCCGCCGTTTCAGATTCAGAAAAAGATCAGCGTCACCAGGATGAACGTGGGGATGAGGACGGCGCACGACCATCCCATGTAGCCGAAGAAGGAGGGCATCCGCAGGCCGGATCGCTCGGCGATCGCCTTGACCATGAAGTTGGGGGCGTTGCCGATGTAGGTGAAGGCGCCCATGAACACGGAACCGGCGCTGATCGCCGCCAGCACTTTCGGCGCCACCCCGGCGACGCCGGAGCCGTCGCCCATTCCCTGCCCGAGCGAGAAGAAGGTGAGGTAGGTGGGGGCGTTGTCGAGGAAGCTCGAGAGCGAGCCGGACGCCCAGAAGAATTGCCACGGCTGCGAAAGGCCCAGCTCGCCCCCGCGGCTTTTCAGGATCAGGAGGGCGGGGATCATCGTGGCGAAGATGGCCGCGAAGAGGATCGCGACCTCCTTGATCGGGTGCCAGCTGAAGCCGTTTTCTTCCCGCACCGCAGGCGGCGTCAGCCAGGCCGAAAGGACGGCGGCGGCGGTCATCACGGTCTCCCGCCACGGGGTGGGGAGGAACACGGCGCCGATCACCGGCGCCAGCAACAGGAAGTTGATCCGGCCGTCGATGGCGAGCGGCGTCGCTTCACCGTCGAATTCCGTCCCCGGCCCATCGACCCGGACGAACCACGAATCGACGAGCAGGAAGGCGCCGACCACGGTGGCGAGCGTGAAGAGCCACACCGGCCAGAGGGCGTCCATCGTCCAGAAGAAGGGGACGCCTTTCAGGAAGCCGAGGAACAGGGGCGGGTCGCCGACCGGCGTCAGCGAACCGCCGATGTTGGCGACAACGAAGATGAAGAAGACGACGACGTGGACGCACCGTTTCCGGTGGGCGTTGGCGCGCAGCAGGGGGCGTAGCAGCAGCATCGCGGCGCCGGTGGTTCCCAGCACGTTCGAGAGGATGGCGCCCCCGAGCAGGAACGCGGCGTTGACCAGCGGGCCGGCGCGGAACGAGCCGCGCACCAGGATGCCGCCCGAGATCGTGAAGAGCGAGCCGAGCAGGACGAGGAACGAGACGAACTCGGTCGCGGTGTGCAGCAGTTCCGACGGGGCGCGGAAGAGGAACCAGCCGGCGACGGGGAGGCCGAATGCGAGCGCGAACCGGCCGTAATGGCGCGACCAGAAACCGGGGCGGGCGAGCGGAACGATGGCGAGCGACAGCAGGAACCCCGCGAACGGAAACACCGACCAGAGCGGCAGCGATAATCCAAGCGCGTGGGATGGGTCCGTCACAAGTCGTCTCCCGGGGACAGGGTTCCGTTCGTGTCCGTCACATAAATAGAAACAGGTGGTGGCGCGCTTCCCGCAGCATGCGGGTGGTGATCGAGAAGCCGAACAGGTCGTCCCACCGGTGTTCGCCGAAACCGCCCAGGACGACCACGTCGGCCGATATCCGGTCGCAGGCCGCCAGGAAGTTCTCGACCTTGGGCAACGGCGCGATCATCTCGGAAACGGCCGGATAGCCGGCTTCCGCCAGGATCGTCCGCGGTCCGGACAGCTTCTGTTCGGCCCGGTCGGGGTCGTCGTCGACTGCGATCAGGACGATCCGGCACCCGGTACGCCACAGTCCCAGCTTCGTCAGGGCGCCGACGGCGCGCAGCGTTCGCTCGCCGCCGCCGCAGCCGATGGCGATCGTCCCGATGGGACGGTACGGCGATGCGGCGAGCAGCACGGGGATCGTCCGCTCCTTCATGAAAGACAGGGCGAGCGCCGCGGGGCGGTCGTGCCCTCCGAAAGCGTAGCGGGAGGAAATTCCGGAGACCAGCAGGTCGCAGTCCGCCGCGGCCAGGCCGATCGTTTCATGGGGGGAGCCGGTCAGCACCTCGCCGGTCACGGCCACCCCGGCCTTCCCGCACGCCGCTTGCGCCGCCTCGACCGCTTTCGCAGCACGAGACGATTCGCGCGCCTGCAGCAATTCGAACGCCTCGTGCGCCATCTCGATCGCTCCGGGCGGGGCCCCCGCCTCGAGCCGGCCGATCCCCTCTTCGTCGACGACGAACAGGGCGTGAATCTTTCCCGAGTGCGCGGCGGCGGTTTCGATCGCCAACCGGAGCGCGTCGTCGGGCGATGTTTCGCTCGGCACCGGAAATAGAAGTTTCAACGGGCACCTCCTCTAGGAATTCGTTGAGGATATTACGGAGCCGTCCGCCAAGGGGAAAAAACGGCCGGTTCCGGTCCCTTGCGTCATCCGTGGGTCGCCGGTGAATGGTGAATAAAAGAGCCCCGGCGTCCCGGGGCTTTTTCCCCGTCGCGGTGTGGTCGGCCCCATCACCTTGCGGAGGAAAACGAATCCTGTCATTCGAGTCCGCGGGACCCCGGGCGGCCGTCGCAGCCCGGGATTCCCGCAGATCGGTGCGGTTAAAGCGCTTCCTTGCCGCGCTCTCCGGTCCGGACGCGGATCACGTCCTCGATGTCGTAGACGAAGATCTTGCCGTCGCCGATCTTGCCGGTGCGGGCGGCGGTGACGATCCGTTCGACCACGGTCGGGACGAGGTCGGCCGGGACGGCGACCTCGATCTTGATCTTCGGGATGAAGTCGACCACGTACTCGGCGCCGCGGTAGATCTCCGTATGACCCTTCTGGCGGCCGAATCCCTTGACCTCGACCACGGTCATCCCCGTGACGCCGATGTCGGAAAGCGCTTTCTTGACGTCGTCGACCTTGAACGGCTTGATGATCGCTTCTACTTTTTTCATGGTTTATTCCTCCTTGCCGAAGGAGCTGGAAGCGCGGAACGGCGTGGTGCGGACGTTGAAGTCCGGGTAGGCCGCGACGGCCACTTCGTGCTGATCGAGTCCGTCCATCTCGACTTCCGGACTGACGCGCATGCCGATGATCAGGTCGATGAGTTTGAACACGATGTAGGAGGCCGCTGCGACGAACACGATGTTGGTCACGGTGCCGATGATCTGCGCCGTGAACTGCGAGGCGTCCCCGTAAAAGAGCCCCTTGACCGTCCCTGCGACGCCGTTGAAGCCGTCGCCGTACTTGCCGTCGGCGAAGAGGCCCAGTGAGAGGACACCCCAGATGCCGTTGGCGCCGTGGACCGCGACCGCGCCGACCGGATCGTCGACCTTGAGCGTCCGTTCGACGAAGAAGACCGCTACGCAGCAGAGGACGCCGGCGATGAGGCCGATGAGGACCGAGGCGGGCGCGGTGACGAAGGCGCACGGGGCGGTGATTGCGACGAGGCCCGCGAGCAGGCCGTTGCAGGTCATGGAAACGTCGGGCTTGCCGAAGCGAAGCCACATGTAGAGCATCGCCGAGAGGCCGCCCGCCGCGCTGGCGAGCATCGTGTTGACGACGACGACCGCGATCCGCAGGTCGGTGCCGGCGAGGGTGGAACCCGGGTTGAAGCCGAACCAGCCGAACGCCAGGATCAGCGTGCCGACGACCGCCATCGGGATGTGGTGGCCCGGGATCGGGTTGGGACTGCCGTCCTTGTTGAACTTGCCGAGCCGCGGCCCGAGCACCTTGGCGCCGATCAGGGCGCAGACGCCGCCGGTCATGTGGACGACCGAGGAGCCGGCGAAGTCGACATGGCCGTGGCCGAGGGCGAAGTTCTTGCCGAGCTGGGAGAGCCAGCCGCCGCCCCAGACCCAGTTGGCGTAGAGCGGGTAGATGAAGCCGGCCATGAAGACGCCGTAGACCACGAAGGCGCTGAACTTCCAGCGTTCGGCCATCGCGCCGGTCGGGATCGTGGCGGCCGTGTCCATGAAGACCATGTTGAAGAAGAAGAGCGTGAAGACGGCCACGTCGTAGACGCCGTTGCCGAGGAAGAAGCCCTTGGTGCCGAACAGGCCGAAATCCTTGCCGAACAGGTGGATGACGAATTCGTTGTTGAGCACCGCCCCGCCGCCGATGGCCGCATTGCCGCCGCTGCCGCCCATGTGGATCGCGAAGCCGATCGCCCAGTAGGCGAGGATGCCGATGATGTAGATGACGACGTTCATCGCCATGGTGTGGCTCGCGTTCTTTGCGCGGGTGAAGCCGGTCTCGACCATCGCGAAGCCGACCTGCATGAACATGACGAGGAAGCCGCAGACCAGCGCCCATACCATGTTGATCGAAATCTTGTTGTGGCCGACGACGTCGGCGAGCTTGACCGCCAGCGGCTCGGCCTTGCCCATCAGCTTGACGTCGTTGTCGGTCGGGGCGTTGGCCGCCGCGCCGAGCGTGTCGGAGATCGTGCCGGCGTTCGCGCCGGTCGGGTCGGGTTTGGGCGCTTCGGCCGCGGGCGCTGCCGCAGGTGCCGCAGCGGCCGCAATGTCCGCGACAGGTGCCGCGTTGTCGGCCGGTTTTGCCGCCGCATTGTCTTCCGCAAGCGCCGTGGCCAGGGAGCCGGCGACCAGCATCAGCATCGCCAGGCACAGGAACAGGGCTGCCGTCTTTCTCGTTGTGCGTTTCATGTTGTGTCTCCTCTACGCCCGCAAATGATGCAGGACATCTGGATGTTGTCCGGTTGCGACTTGATTACGGGAAGTTGATGTCGACCTGCACGGTCGCCGTGTTCTGGCCCGCACGGTTCTTGTCGTTGTAGACGTCGTAGCCGACGATCACGCTGACGTTCTTGGCGAAGGCCCAGGAGGCGCCGAAGTTGAGCGCGCCGTAGGCGTTCTTCCCGCCCTGGTAGTCGACCGCCAACCAGAGCTTGTCGGAGATTTCGGTCATCGTGCGGTCCCAGGAGAGCATCACGCCGGAATCGTCGCCTTCGTTGCCGAACTGGTCATAGACGCCGGCCACCGAGGCTTTCTTGTTGAGCCCGTAGTAGCCGGCCGAGATGCGGCCGACGATCGGGAGGGTCTTCGCGGCCAGGCCGTAGACGATGTTCGCGTTGGTCCCGGTCTTCGTGTAGGCGCCGCCGTCCGTTTCTCCGCTCTTCGTGCCGAAGTTGTAACCGCCGACCGCGATCGCGGGGGAGAACTTGAAGAGCGCGTCTTCCGGGATGCCGATCTTGGCATGGCCGTAGAGCGGGGACTTGTCGAGCCCGACCACGGTGTTGGCGCCGCCGTTCATCAGGTCGAAGCCCACTTCCATCTGAACCTTCTCGAAGGGGAGGACGCCGACGGTGGGCCCGATCATGTAGAGCGCGGGAATATTGCCGCCCTCGACGACGCCGAACCAGCCCGCGTTTTCAGCCGGCTCTTTCTTTGTGCGGACGTAGCTGTCGAAGTTGAGGTGGACCGTCTTGAACGCCTGGATATCGGTCGACGGGATCCAGACCTGCGTCGACGGCGTGGCGAGGGCGGAACCTGCGACCATGCAAAGCACCGCGTTGGCGGCCAGGGAGATCGTCAGTTTCTTGAGCAGCGGGCGGATCGACATAAATGCCTCCTGGAAAAGTTGTTGCCCGGATGTAACGCAGGAGGCGTGCCGAATCGAGCATTCCGGACGGGGTTATCAGACAACAACTTGTTAATATTCATTAATTTGCGGAGTATCTGTCCGCGCGCCGCCTCGGGCCAAAATAAAACATGACGCCATAATTGTCTTGAAGACGACATTTTGGTCGGCGTTGGCGTTCCGGCAGTAAAAAGGATTGAAGTATTTTCGGGAATTGGCGGATAAGTAATACAGGACGTCGAACCACACTGAACCGAAGAGGGGAGCGGAGCTGCCCATGCCCGGACGGTGCTGACCGATATCGTGATGCCGCGGATGAACGGCTTCCAGATGGTCGACCGGCTCGAGGCGATGCGGCCGGGCATCAAGGTCGTGCTGATGTCGGGTTACTCGCCGGAGTCGGTCGCGCAGCAGGGGCCGATGGGGAGGATGCGCGACTACCTGCAGAAGCCGTTTCGCCCCGATGCGCTCGTCCGCAAGATCCGCGAGGCGGTCGCTTCGACGCCGTCGTGAGGCGGACCTATTCGGCCGGGTTTTTCCAGGGCGAGACGAGCGCGTACTTCTTCATCTTGTAACCCACCTGGCGGGGCGTCCAGCCGAGCAGTTTCGCGGCGCGGGCGATCACCCAACCGGCGTTTTCGAGCGCGCGGTGCAGTTCATCCCTTTCCATGTTCTTCAGGTACTCGGCCCGCGAGGCGGCCGGTTGCCCATTCGAGGGGGGCGCCGCTGCGGGCTGCCCGGGTCCGGCCGTACTTTCGGGCGGCGGGGCGATGGTGGTCAGGATGGTTCCCGCGCGATAGGTGCGCACCCCGCGCGGCAGGTCGTGCCCCTGGACGATATGCGACTTGGCCATGACCACGGTGCGTTCGACGAGATTCTCCAGCTCGCGGACGTTGCCCGGCCACCGGTATTCGATCAGCAGTTCGACCGCGTCGGCCGAAAAGGAGATGCTTTTCCCGTGTTCCCGGTTGTACCGTTCGACGAAATGATCGAGCAGCGGCACGATGTCCTCGCGGCGGTCGCGCAGCGGCGGCAGGAAGAGCGGGATGACGTTGAGCCGGTAGTAGAGGTCTTCCCGGAACTTTCCGTCCTCGACCATCTTCTCGAGATCGGCGTTCGTGGCTGCGATGATGCGGACGTCGACGGCGATGGTGCGGTTCTCCCCCAGCCGCTCGAACTTCCGGTCCTGCAGCACGCGCAACAGCTTGACCTGCGTGGAAAGCGGGATGTCGCCGATCTCGTCGAGAAAGATGGTGCCGCCCCCGGCTTCCTCGAACCGTCCCTTGCGTTCCTCGACCGCGCCCGTGAAGGCGCCCTTCTTGTGGCCGAACAGCTCGGATTCGAGCAGCGTTTCGGGGAGCGCCGCGCAGTTGACGGTGATCATCGGGCGCTCGGCCCGCTTCCCCGCCAGGTGGATCGCCCGCGCGATCATCTCCTTTCCGGTGCCGCTCTCGCCCCGCAGCAGCACCGTGGCGCGCGAGGCGGCTACGCTGACCACCGACGCGAACACTTCCTGCATCCGCTTGCTCTGCCCGATGATGTTCTCGATGCGGTAGGTCTTCCGGATGGTCTTCTCGAACTCCTGCCGCTGCCGCTGGAACTCTTCCTGCAGCCGTTCGAAAGCGGCGTTCAGCTTCAGCGCCTGCCCGATCAGGCAGCCGACGACGACCAGCGTCCGGGTGTCGCTTTCGAGCGCCTGGGTGCCGAGCCGGCCGATGCGGGTGGCGGTGAGGATGCCCAGCACCTCGTTGCCGATCTTGATGGGGACCGACAGGTAGGCGACCGGTTCCTCCGAATCGGCGTGAATGCCGGTCTTGTCGAGGAACATCGGCTCCTTGCGAACGTCGGGGATGACGATGGGGCTGCCGGTCTTCATCGTCTTGCCGACGATCCCCTCGCCCCAGACATAGTGCGCGCGCTCGGCTTCCTCGCGGGAATAGCCGACGCTCGCCACCATCCCGATCTCGCGCGTCGTGACGTCGGGCATGAGGAGGGCGGCCCGGTCGAAGCCGAGGAGACTCTGGAGGGTGCGCAGCGTGGTTCCGAGGGCACGGTCCAGGTTCTGGGCGGATGTAAGCAGCTTGCCGACCTCGTGGATCGCGGCGAGATCGGCGCTGGCGGGAAACCGGTAATCGTTCACCCCGTGATTATGGCCTGCGTTATATAATGCGGTCAAACTGGAATCGCCCCGGAGGTGGAACATGCGCAACGTCCGCAGACTTGCCGTCCTGGCCGCGCGAGTCGCCTTGATCGCCGGAATCTCGTTCCTCGCCCTGGGCGGTTGCGCCGCCCTGCAACCCAGGGATGCCGCCGGCCCGAAGGCCGCTCCCGTATCGAAGGGGGCCGACAACACCGGGCAGGCCGCGCAGTCGCTCGGCAAGGCCGACCTGCCGCGCGAGATCGGGGTGACGGTCCGTCTCGAGGCCGGTGACACCTGGCGAAGCCGCTTTGTCTCCACCGGCGAGGTGCGGCGCACCCTCCGTGCCGCCGACGGCAGCGAGACGGTCCGGAACCGCTCCCTGGGGCTCGAACTCACCGCGGTCCAGACGGTGCGCGGCGTGAAGGACGGCGTCGCCCGGATCGAGGTTCGCGAGTCCGCCGCGAAGATCCTGCAGGAAGGGAAATTCGTCGACGCACCGTTCCGCCGCCTCTCGCCGCCCGAAATGTTTTTCTTCAACTTCGACATGAACAGCGGCAAGGCCGATTTCGCCGAGATGGACAAGGCCTATCGAGACTGGATGGCGACGGTCAAGGAAAGCCCCGCTGGCGACATCCTCGGCAAGTCGTTCCGCCTCGAGGGATACCTTTCGCAACTCAAGGACCTTTACGCCAAGCCGTTCACGCGGCTGGCCGGCCGGAAACTCACGAAGGAATACCGCACCATCGAGGAGAAGGAATTCCTCCTGCCGTTCGTCGGCCCCAGCGTCGACCTGGGACCCATGCCCGTCCAGACCGAGCTGGCCTACGAAGGGTTCGAAGTGCGCAAGGGAGGCCATTACCTCGACGCGGCGGGCAAATATTCGGGCGAGTCGCGATTCTCGCCCGAGCAACTGGCCGAGCGGCTCGAGGAGTTCGGCGTCAAGGCCCCGAGCGAGTTCACTTCCCGTACGGCGGCCAGCGGCAAGTTCCGCAGCGCGGTCGACGTCATCACCGGGCGCGAGCACCAGACCGACAGCCGCGTGACCTACACGGCCACCGCCACGTTCGGCGGCAGCACGTTCATAGAAGAGATCGCAGCCAAATTTCTACTGGTTCCGGAGGATTAGTACAGATGGCCAAGACTTCGAAATTTCTCACGGGGGCGCGCATCCTGCCGCCGCCGATCGCGGCAGGCGCAAAGGCCGCCGACCTGATCGACACCTTTTTCCTGGCCTACAACGCGGGACGGCTTCGGGAAGGCGCGCGGCTGCTGACGCAGAAGATGCTCCTGCCCGACGTGACCGTGGGCGTGTCGCTCACCGGGGCGCTGACGCCCGCCGGGCTCGGCGCTTCGTGCATCGTGCCGCTGATCAAGGCGGGCGCGTTCGACTGGATCATCTCGACCGGCGCCAACCTGTATCACGACGCCCATTTCGCGCTGGGCATGCGGCTTCATGCCGGGTCGCCGTTCACCGACGACCGGGTGCTCCGCGACGAGGGGGTCGTCCGGATCTACGACATCCTCTTCTCCTACGACGTGCTGCTCGACACCGACACCTTCTTCCGCAAGGTGCTCGAGGCCGACGAATTCCAGACCGAGATGGGCACCGCCGAGTTCCACTACCGGATGGGCCGCTACCTCGCCGAACGCGAGAAGGCGCTGGGGCTGGGCGAGGTCAGCGTGCTGGCCGCCGCCTACCGGTACGGCGTGCCGGTCTACACCTCGTCGCCGGGCGATTCCTCCATCGGCATGAACGTCGCCGCGATGGCGCTCAAGGGGAAGGGCGTCAAGATCGACGTCTCCCGCGACGTCAACGAAACAGCCGCGATCGTCTACGCGGCGAAAAAGAAGGGGAAGAGCGCCGTCTTCATCCTCGGCGGCGGGTCGCCGAAGAACTTCATGCTCCAGACCGAGCCACAGATTCAAGAGGTGCTCGGCCTCGACGAGAAGGGGCACGACTACTTCCTGCAGGTCACCGACGCCCGTCCCGACACGGGGGGCCTCTCGGGCGCCACCCCGTCCGAGGCGGTCTCGTGGGGGAAGGTCGATCCCGACAACCTGCCCGACGCGGTCGTCTGCTACCTCGACACGACCATCGCGCTTCCCCTGCTCACGGCCTACGTCCTCACGCGCTCGAAGAAGCGCCCCCTGAAGCGGCTCTACGACCAGCGCGAGACGCTCCTGGCGTCGCTGACGAAGGCGTATCTCGACCGGGAAAAGAAGCGCGCGAAGAAGAAGTGAGGCGGGGGGCGGCGGCGGAAACGGCGTGATGTTCCGACGAACCATGATCCGGAAGCCGGTCCTGCGTTGCATGGCCGGTTTTTTTCTTGCCGTATTTTCGGCCTGCTTCTGCGTGGCGTCCGTCGCCGCGATGCCCCCCGCGACCGTGACCGGGGGCGAATCCGTGTCGCTTGCGGGCCATCTCGAAATCCTGCCGGACCCCGGCGGACGGCTCACCCTCGACAACGTGCTGTCGGGCGAAGCGGCGTCCCGATTCCGTCCGATCCCCGGCTTCCTCAACCGGGGCTACACGGACGAGACCACGTGGATTCGCTTCCGGGTCGCCCGCTCCCTTTCCGTTTCCCACGATCTCTACCTCGGGCTCGGGCCGCCGGTTCTGGACGAGGTCGATGTCCACGTTCAAACGGGGACGAACCCGCTGGCCTCCGCGTCATACAAGCTGTTCCGGCTCGGAGATCATCGCCCCGTCTCCTTGCGGCCCGTCAACCACCCCGAATTCGTGGTCCCCCTGGCGCTTTCCGACGATGCGCCGCGCGCCGTCTACGTTCGCGTGAGGACAACCAGCACCCACGGGTTGTCGGGCTGGCTTTATCCGCCAGCCCGCTTCATCGCCGACACGGGATTCTCCACGGTTGTCAAAGGGATGTTTCTCGGCATCGCCCTGATCATCGCCGTCATCAACCTGATCTACGCGTTCGGTCTCCGCGACGTGCTCTACGGCTATTACGCTCTCTATGTGCTCGGCCTGTTCGCCAGCCAGCTCGGCAGCTACGGGATGCTTCCGGTGATATGGCCCGCGGGGGCGCACCGGATTTCCGATCTCGCGGTCGGCTGCGGGACCGGTCTCTCGCTGACCGCTTTTTCCCTGTTCGCGATGGGGCTTTTCGAGACGCGCGGGAAGCGGCCCTTCTCGCACCGGGTTCTCCAGGTCGTCGCAATCCAGGGCGCCGTCGTGGCGGTCTCCGTGCCCTTCGGCTGGTATGGCCGTCTGGCACCGCTGTTGATGGTGTCCGGACTTTTCCTGATCGTCTGGTCCACCTGGCTTGCCGTGAAGATGGCGCAGTCCGGCATCGCCGCGGGCAGGCTTTTTCTCACCGCGTTTCTCGTGTCGAACGCCGGCGGCTTCCTCCGTTTCGTGCGGCTGCTGGGGATCATCCCGGTCACGTGGTCCACCGAGCATCTTTTCAACATCGGCTCCGCGGTCCACATGGTGCTCATGACGCTGGCGCTGACCGCGCGGGTGCACTCGGCCGAGGAGAAGGCGCTCGCCGCCGCCCGGGAATCCGAGGGCCGGGCCGTGGAACTCGCGAACGAGATGACGCGGGAACTGCGCGATGGAAAGCTGAAACTGGAGGCGGCGCTCGAGCGGCAACTGCGCTTCGTCGACATGATCTCTCACGAATACCGGACACCGCTGGCGATCATCCGGGCCAATCTCGACATCCTCCAGATGAAGGACGAGGAATCGCGAGACGGTTCCATCGCGCACAACCTCGTCAAGATGAAGCGCGCCGTGGCCCGCCTGGTGGAGGTGTTCGAGGTCTCATTGGGGCGGCATCGACTGGATGAAACGAGGATGAAGACGGTTCCCGAGCCGATCCCGACGGGGGCGTTCCTGCGTGAAATCGTGAAGGAGGCGGCCGAAATGTGGGCCGACCGCCGGTTCGAGGTCGACGTGCCGGAAGGCGGCCGCGGGATCGTCCATGCCGATCGGGCGCAGCTCAAGACGGCGGTGCTCAATCTGCTCGACAACGCGGTCAAATACTCGCAGGCGCCGCTACCGGTTCTCGTCTCGATGCGGTTCGCGGCGGCGGAAGTCGTCATCGAAATCCGGGATCGGGGCCGAGGGATCGCGGAGGCCGACCGGGGGAAGCTGTTCGAAAAATATCATCGCGGCGCGGGGAGCGCGGGCACTCGCGGGGCGGGCCTCGGTCTCTACCTCGTTCGGACGATCGTCGAACAGCAGGGCGGTACGGTCGAGTTGAGCGCGAACCTCGATGTCGGAATGACGGCGTCGATCCGCCTGCCGCTGTCGGAAAATGTGAGGTGGTCATGAAAAAGTCGGGAATCCGCGTCATCGTCGTCGAGGACGATCCCGACCTCAGGGAAAGTCTCGTGGAGGGGCTGACGCTCTCGGGCCACGACACGCTCGGCGTCGGCACCGGGCTCGAATTCTACAAGGCGCTGCACGAACACTCTTACTCCGTCGCGGTGCTCGACGTCGGCCTTCCCGACGAGGACGGCTACACCCTGGCCGAATTCGCCCGGAGGAAGACCGCCATGGGCATCATCATCCTCACTGCCCGGGGCGCGATCGAGGAGCGGATCCGCGGATACGACTCCGGCGCCGACCTCTACTTCGTCAAGCCGGTGGACTGCCGGGAACTGGCCGCCGCCATCGGGAGCCTCGTCCTGCGCCAGCCGGCGGGTACCGAAAGCGCATCCCGCGAAGGTGCCCCCTCCGGGGGGGGCTGGCGCCTCGACGGCAACGCGTGGGCGATGGTCACGCCGGGGGGAACGGCGGTCGCCCTGACGGCGAAGGAATTCGAGTTCCTCAGGTGCCTGGCCGTGTCGCCCGGCGAGACGGTCGCACGCCAGGATCTCACCGAGCGGCTCTACGGCCGGTACGACGAACACACCTCCCGGTCGCTCGATTCGCTGGTCCGCAGGCTCAGGGCCAAGTTCCCGGAGTCCGGCGGCGAAACGCTGCCGATCAAGACCGCCCACGCCATCGGTTACTGCTTTTCCGCCCCGCTCGAATCCTGATCCTGGTCCGCCAGGGCGACGCATTTGGTCGGAATTCGTCAGAATTCGTCGATGAACTCTCCATCTCAGGATACCGATACATAAGGGGACGGCCTCATTTTCCTTGGATTATGGAAGGAACCGGTCGAATCGCGTCGTCCCGGGGGAAGCGTGGGCATCCGGCCCGTTCACTGGCTCGTTCTTTCGTTGCTCATTGCAGTCATCGCCGGTCCGGTTGCCCGGGCCGCGGACGTGCCTCCCCCCGTGCCGCCCGCCGCGGTCCCGGCGCCTCCCCAGCCTCCACGCGGCAATCCCGACGTGAACCCGATCACCAAGGCGTTCGTGCAGGAAGGGGTGCTCGCCTGCTCGGGGCGCATCAACCAGGTGTCGAATTTCCTGACCGGCGGCGCAACCCCGGTGGGCGCCCACCTGTTCCCCCTCAAGGGAGCGCCCGACCAGAGCCTCGTCACGGCTTCGCTCGAGCTGAATTTCGCCGAATCGCAGCAGACCTCCTACGCCGGGATGTCCTTCGCCCCCAACGGGGCCGGCGGGTGCACGGCGGCTTACGAGGCGGTCTCGTACTGGCCGGCATCCTGCGACAACGTGGCCTCGAAGCAGTTCGGCACGATGAAGCGCGCCGGGGCGATCCGGAAAAACATCGCCGTCCTCGACGGGGGGGCCGCACGCGTGTTCCTGATGCCCGCCGGGAGCGGGTGCGTCTCCATCAAGAAGGAAGTCGTGCAGTGAACGTACCGACAAGATTCCAGGAGGAGAAGAGATGAGAATGCGAGATTTCCGGACCCGCGGGCTTTCCCTGATGACTGCGGGGCTGCTCCTGCTCCAGCCGTTCGCCGCGCTGGCGGACACGATCGTCGGGACCGACGACAACAACGTCGTCGTCCAGGTCAACTGGGACGCCGGAACGTCCGGCGGATTCGAGGTGCGCGACAGCAACGGCATGACCAGTCCCAATTACGTCACCCCGCTCCATTCCGAAGACCTGTACACCACCATCTCGACCTATTCCCAGGGGAGCGGGACCACCCACGGCGCGGCTGGGGCCGCCCTGACGGTGAGCACGTCCGGCGTCTCGATCACGGGCGGCAGCCTCACGGTCGGCGGCGCGATCTCCGGCTCCTCGCTTTCGACCACGGGGAACGTCTCCGTCGGCGGCGACCTCACGGTCACGGGCGAGAGCAACCTCAACGGCTTCACCCGGGCGAATGCCGGCCTGGCCGTCAACAACGGGGATCTCGTGGTCACCGGCGGCAACACCACGCTGAACGGCAACCTCGATGTCGGCGACGGCGAGAGCTCCGTCTTCTCTGTGGCCCGCGAGAGCGGGAACACCGCCGTGGGGGGCACGCTCGACGTCTACGGCGCCACGAACATCCACAACAGCACCTTCAGCGCGAGCTACCAGGGCGGCGGCTTCTCGCTGTCCGGCGACGGATACGGCGGTGCGAAGGTCTCCATGGCTTACGGCGGAAACGCGCTGGCCGTAGACGCGGACGGCATCTCCGGCACGAGCCAGAACGGGGAAAGCGGGCTCCTGATCACCGACCGCGTCGTCTCGCTCGGCCGCACGAACGGCTGGTTCCAAGTCGACGCGAGCTCCACCTCGCTCACGTACGGCGCCAACTCGATCTCGGTCAACGACTCCGCGACGCAGGTGGGGGGCGACTTCTCGGTGGGCGGCGCCACGACGCTGACCGGCAACACGTCCGTCGTCGGCAACCTCATGGTCACGGGCGAGAGCAACCTCAACGGCTTCACCCGGGCGAATGACGGCCTGGCCGTCAACAACGGGAATCTCGTGGTCACCGGCGGCAACACCACGCTGAACGGCAACCTCGATGTCGGCGACGGCGAGAGCTCCGTCTTCTCTGTGGCCCGCGAGAGCGGGAACACCGCCGTGGGGGGCACGCTCGACGTCTACGGCGCCACGACGCTGACCGGCGAGCTCACGGC
>JANXQJ010000031.1 GCA_025356865.1 Deltaproteobacteria bacterium
GCCAACCGCTGGCCGACCTTGACCCGATCTCCAAGATTGATATCGATCCGCTTGACCTGCCCGCTGATGCGGGTGCTGACCTCGGCCTGCCGACCTGGCACGGCGCGCACTTCGCCGTTGAGATACAGCACTTCGGACAACGGTCGCCGGGTCGCCGCTTCCGTTTTCGGCGTCCTGCAGTTCGAGCGCGACGCCGTCGACTACTGTCGCGCGGCGGCAGGGAAGGCGTCAGACCCCTTCGCGGGTCAGCTGTTCGAGATGTTCGCCGAGATGAGCGGGCGGCGCGCCGAAGAGATCGTCGTCGTGGCGGCCGGGTTCGAATCGGCGGGCGAATTTCCCGAAACACCCTCTGCGCCCTCCGAAGCCCGGATGCGCCAGTTCAAGGCCGAACACGACCGGATCACGAACGAGGCGAGCATCACCGGCGACGGCGCTGCGGCGATCCGCAAGGCGCTCGCGCTCCGCGCCGAAGGGCGCGAGATGTACACGCGGCTTTCCCTCAGCTCCAGCAACCCGGTCGAGAAGGAATTCTTCCGCCGCCTGGCCGAAGAAGAAAGCGCGTCCGCCTGAGCGGATGCCCGTAATTCCTTCGCTACGCGGGAGGGGGGCGTTCGCCTCCGTTGTCAGCCGCAACGGTTCTATCCACCGGCACTTCGCTCAGACCCCCATCCCGCCTCCGCTACGGAAGCAGGAAGCATCCCCCATGTCTTGTGAAACGAGTCAGGGATATTTCGCGGTTTCGCTCAGGGTTTTACCGCGTGGAAGATTTCGCGCGGGGTGTCGCCTGCGAGGTCGATCTCGTAGTAGCCGTACTGCTGGAAGAACACCATCGGGGCGCCCGCCCCGCCCGACAAGATCACCTTGATGCCGTTCCAGTCGTCGACGAGGTGCATGTGCTCGTGGCTGCAGAGCACGAGCGCGACGCCGTGTTCCTTCAGCACCTTGAAAAGTTTCCCGCTGATCTCGCCGTAGTTGTCGGGGGTCCCGTGCGGGAAGATATTGTCGGTACGCGGCGGGACGTGCATCGCCACGATCAGGTGGCGGATGCCGTTGCGTCCTTTCGGGTGGGTGGCGAGATCGTTGTCGAGCCAGGCGATCGTGTCGCCGGTTGATTTCCAGTCGAGCGTGTCGAGAATCGCGATGTGGGCATTCTTGTGGTCGAACGAATAGGTTGCCCGCGGCAGGCCGAAGAAACGGACGAAACCTTCGCGCGTTCCGCCGTCGTGCAGTTCGTGGTTCCCGATCGCGAAGTAGAGCGGCTTGGTGAATTCCTTCGTCCTCCCCCTGAACCCGGTCCACTTTTTTTCGCCGCCGCCGTTTTCCAGGTCGCCGGTGTGGATCATGAATTCCATCGACGACCGCTCGACTTCGGCCAGGATTTTAGGCAGGATCCCGTTCTTGTCGTTCCGGCTGTCGCCGCAGACGGCGAAGGACCAACCGAAGGCGTTCCCGGCCATGAGCAGCGTCGCGAGGACGATGAGAGATGCCGGCGGGATCAGGCGGCGCATAAAGATTCTCCTCATTTCACGTGCCGGATCTCGGGGAAGTTTCGAAAGACGACGAGGGTGAGGACGAGCGCCGCGCCACCCGCCGCGGCGACGGCCGTCTGCGGAGACGTCCGGTCGGCGAGCAGGCCGATCAGGAGGCTGCCCACGCGCATGAGGCCGAGGAAGAGCGAGACGTAGATCGCCAGGACGCGTCCGCGAAGCTCGTCGGGAACGACCGACTGCAGGATCGCGTTCGCGGGGGCGCTCTGGACGACGAAGCAGAAGCCCAGGCCGAAGAGGAGCGCGATCGAAATCCAGTAATTCGTGCACCATGCGAACAGCAGGAGCAGCAGCGGGAATGCGAGGCTGCCCGCGACCAGCAGTTGCCCTTTCCGGTGGACGGCGCTTCCCGAAGCGGTGTACAGCGCCCCGACGACCGCGCCGATCCCGGCCGCCGACATGAGCACGCCGTAGGTTCCGGCGCCCCCCTTGAAAACCTCTTTGGCATAGATCGGAATGAGCGTGTGATACGGCATCGCGAGCAGCGTCGACACCGTGATCAGCAGCCCGATCCCGAGCGGCACCCGGTTGTCGCGGAAATAGCGCAACCCCGCCAGGAGGTCGCGCCCCTCTTCGTGCGAGGCGGCGCGGGTGGGATGAAGCGCGCCCGTATCCATCATGAGCAGGCAGGCGAGCACCGCGATGAAGCTGGCGCCGTTCAGGAAGAAGGAGATCGGGATTCCGACGGAGGCGACGAGGATGCCGGCCACGGCCGGGCCTATGACGCGCGCGGCGTGGAAGATGCCCGAGTTGAGCGAGATCGCGTTGGCGAGATCTTCCTTGCCAGCGAGTTCGACGACGAACGCCTGGCGTGCCGGCGTATCGAGCGCCTGTGCGGCCCCCAGCAGGAACGCGAGCGCCATGACGTGCCACATCTGGACCGCGCCGGTCCAGCAGAGAAACCCCAGGACGAAGGCGAGGATCATCATGACCGCCTGCATCCAGAAGACGATCAGGCGCTTGGAGAGGCGGTCGGCGATTGCGCCCGCATAGAGCGTCAGGGGAACGAGCGGCAAGGCTCCGAGGAAACTCACCATCCCCAGGTCGCGCGCGGTTCCGCCCAACTGGTGGTAGACGAGCCAGTTCTGGGCAATCGTCTGCATCCACGTGCCGACGAGCGAGGTGAGCTGCCCGTAGAACCAGAGGCGGAAATTCCGGTGCCGGAGCGACTGGAAGATCCCGCCCGGCGGCAGGGAATCGGCTGGGGTCACTTGGGAGACGGTGGCCGGAACAGGCTGGCTAGCCCACCGGGGCGGGACGGAGGAACAGCGCCCCGAGCGGCGGGAGGGTGAGGCGGCCCGAGCAGGGGCGGCCGTTCCAGGGGACCGGTTCGCTCTCGACGCTGCCGAAGTTGCCCACGTCGCCACCGCCGTAGCAGGACGCGTCCGTGTTGAGGATCTCTTCCCAAGAGCCGTCGAGCGGGAGGCCGACCCGGTAATCGCCGCGAACGACCGGGGTGAAATTGAAGATGCAGACGACGATGTCGCGCGCATCCCGGCCGCGCCGGAGGTACGAGACAATGCTGTTGTCGACGTCGCGGAAGTCGATCCACTCGAACCCCTCGGGGGAAAAGTCGACGGCGTGGAACGCGGGAACCGACTGGTGCAGGTGGTTGAGGTCGCGCACGAGCGACTGCATTCCGCGGTGCGGGCCGGACGAGAGCAGTTCCCACGAAAGGCCGCGGTCGTGGTTCCATTCCTGCCACTGGGCGATTTCCCCGCCCATGAAGTTGAGCTTCTTCCCCGGGTGGCTGTACATGTAGGCGTAGAGCAGCCGCAGGTTGGCGAATTTCTGCCATGCGTCGCCCGGCATCTTGTCGGCCATCGCGCGCTTCAGGTGAACCACCTCGTCGTGCGAGAAGGGCAGGACGAAATTCTCGTGGAAGGCGTAGAGCAGCGAGAAGGTGAGCTCTCCGAAGTGGAACTTGCGGAAGACCGGTTCGCGCGCCATGAAGTCGAGCATGTCGTGCATCCACCCCATGTTCCACTTGAGGGTGAAGCCGAGCCCGCCGAGATAGACGGGCCGGGAAACCATCGGCCACGAAGTCGATTCCTCGGCGATCGTGACGGCGCCCGGGTGGCGCTCGTGGACAAGTTCGTTCATCCGCCGGAGGAAGGCGATGGCCTCGAGGTTTTCGCGGCCGCCGTGTGCGTTGGGGACCCACTCACCGGCGTTGCGGGAATAGTCGAGGTAGAGCATCGAGGCGACGGCGTCGACGCGCAGTCCGTCGATGTGGTAGCGGTCGAGCCAGAAGAGCGCGTTCGAGAGGAGGAAATTGGCGACCTCGCGGCGGCCGTAGTTGAAGATGAGCGTGCCCCATTCGCGGTGCTCCCCGCGTCTCGGGTCGGCGTGCTCGTAGAGGTGGGTTCCGTCGAAGCGCGCCAGCCCGTGGGCATCCTTGGGAAAGTGGGCGGGGACCCAGTCGAGGAGGACGCCGATCCCTTCGGCGTGGCACCGGTCGACGAACGCCATGAAGTCGCGCGGCGTTCCGAAACGGCTGGTGGGGGCGAAGTAGCCCAGCGTCTGGTAGCCCCACGAACCGTCGAACGGGTGCTCGGAAATGGGCAGCAGTTCGAGGTGCGTATACCCCATCCCCTTGACGTAGGGGACGAGGTCGTCGGCCAGTTCGGCGTAGGACAGGTACCGGTTGCCGTCGGCCCGTTTCCAGGAGCCCAGGTGGACTTCGTACGCCGACATCGGGGAATCGAGCGGATTGCGCCGGGCGCGGCCTTCCAGCCAGGGGTCGTCGGTCCAGGCGAAGCCGTCGATCTCGCAGACGACGGTGCCCGTTCGCGGGGGCGGTTCGAAGCACAACCCGTGCGGATCGGCCTTGGTGAATATCTCGCCCGTGTCGCGGGCGCGGATCTCGTACTTGTAGATTTCGCCTTCGCAAAGGCCCGGGACGAACAGTTCCCATATGCCGCTTTCGCCCCGGATGCGCATGGGGTGAGTGCGGCCGTCCCAGTGGTTGAAGTTGCCGGTGACCGAAACGCGTTCGGCGTTGGGCGCCCAGACCGTGAAAGAGACGCCCGGGACACCCTCGATCGTCACGATGTGGCTGCCGAGCTTCCGGTAGGTTTCGAGGTGGTTGCCTTCGGACAGAAGGTGGATGTCGAAATCGGAGAGCACGAGGCCGAAGGCGTACGGGTCGTCCTGCTCCCAGCTGTGCCCCTCGGGATTGGTGATCTCGAGCCGATAGGCGACTGCCACGCCCGTGCCGGGAATGAGCGCCTCGAAGATGCCGCACGGGTGGACGCGGGTCATGGCCTTGCGCGCAGTTTTCCCGCCGGCTTCGGTCAGGATGCGCACCTTGGCGGCGAGCGGGCAGATGACGCGGACGGAGACGCCGCCCTCGACGGGGTGCGGGCCCAGGACCGAAAAGGGATCCCAGTGCCGGGCGTCCGCGAGCAGGCCGAGGTCGCGAGCGGAAAGGGACGTTTTCAACGAGTGACCTTGAAGAACGACTCCTTGCTGTCCTTGAGCGCCCCGCCCTGCGCTTCGATCGTGACGGTCACCTGGTAATTGCCGGCTGCGGCGCCGGACGGGATGGTGAACGGGATGGTGCTCTTGTAACTGCCCGAGATGCGCTCGACCTCGATGGACACCTTGCCCGCGGGGACGCCGTCCTTCGAAAACTCGCGCGTCTCGTTGACGGTCGTCAACTGTCCGGCGGCGGGGAGGAGCACGGCATATTCGGTATTGATGTTGACGGTTTCGCCGGCCGGGACGATCACCGGGTTTGCGCGGACGAAGTCGAAGGCGATCAGCGGCCCCTGCGCGGGGGTGTATCCGTAATCGCGGACGGTTTGCGCCTGGTCCTTGGCTTCCTCGTCCTCGTAACGTCCGACCGTGCCGCCGGCCAGCACGCCGTCGAGCATGCCGGTCGTCGGTCCGCGCCGCCCGGCCGCCGTCGGCTTCGCCGGCGCCTTGACCACGTTGTCCGACAAGGGCTTGGCGGGAGCGGCCGGTTTTGCCGCCTGGGGCCCGAGGGCCCCGCAACCGGAGAGGGCCCCGGCAACCAGGGTGGATATCGTCAGTGCGACGGCGAGCTTGCGCATCTTGGGCCTCCGGTAGGATACGTGGATCATAAACTTTAATTATAGCCGGTGGATGATCGCGTCTCCAGCGGGAAAGGGACGGCGAGGGGATGGGGCGACGGCGCGACGTGGAGCCGGATTCCGTCGATATCGTGGTGGGCCAGGATCTCCCGGACCGTGGCCGCCGCGAGATGCGGGTTGTTGTGGTCGCTGCTCAGGTGGCACAGGACGATGCCGGACGGGGGCTTCCGGCTTTCCTTGAGGGCGCGGACGAGGAGCATCGCCGCCTGGCGGTTGGAGAGGTGCCCCCCGTCGCCGGAGACCCGGTGGCGGTCGTGGCGACCGCTGTCGGCCAGCATCCGCTCGTCGTGGTTCGCCTCGATCAGGATGAGGTCGCTGTCGACGAAATCCTCGAACAGCCCGTTGCCGCCGTGCCCCAGGTCGGTGGCCATCGCGATCCGCAAGTTCCTGCCGCCGGCGCACGGGACGTCGAGGCGGAATCCGCACGTCAGCCCCACCGCATCGTGCGGGACCTGGAATGCCATGACCGATACGGGGCCGACGGGAAACGATTCGCCGTCGAACGTCCGGAGCAGCGCCTGCCCCTGGAAGCGGGCGCGCTTCCGTTCGTCGAGCCGGGAAAAGATGCGGCTCTCGAACATCCGGCGGTTTTTCTCGTGGATGTAGATCGGTATGCCGTGTTCGGAACAGCGCGAAACGGTGTGGGCGTTGACGTGGTCGCCGTGCAGGTGGGAGACGAGGATCGCTTCGACCTGCGTCCATTCAAGCGATGCCTCGCCGATCGCCTGGTCGAGCGCGCGCCCCGAAGGAAGGCCGGCATCCACCAGGATCGCCGAATCGCCGTGACGCACGACGGTCAGGTTGCCGGAACTGCCGCTGCGCAACGGCAGCACGGAGACATTCGTGTCGGATTGCATCGTATCGGCTATTATAGCAGAGCGCTTTCGGTGCGATTCGCAAAGCCGCGCACTTTCAACATTCGAAGGGGTTTTCGCCGATGGCCGATATCGCGGAACCGGGTGTTTCCCGGAAGACGCTTCTCCTGGTTCTCTTCTTCCTCGTGCTGCTCCACTTCGCCGCGCTCGGGACCATGCCGCTGATGGACCCCGACGAGGGACGCTATGCCGAGATCCCGCGCGAGATGCTGTCGTCGGGCGATTTCGTCACGCCCCACCTCAACGGCGTCGTCTACATCGAGAAGCCGCCGCTCTACTATTGGGGGTGCGCCGCGAGCATGGCCGTCTTCGGCCAGAACGAGTTCGGCGCGCGCTTCTTCGGCGCCGCCATGGCGCTGCTGGGCGTCCTGCTGACCTGGTGGATGGGCAACGCGCTTGCGGGGCCGCGCACCGGGCTGTACGGGGCGCTGGCGCTCTCGACGTCGCTTTACCACTACATCATCGGCCGGCTCAACGCGACCGATATGACGCTGGGCGTGATGCTGGTGCTGGCGATCTTCCCGGCTTATCTCTACCTGTCGGAAAAGCGCGCCTCCCGCGGATATCTCTACCTCGGCTTCGCAGGCGCCGCGCTCGCCTTCCTCACCAAGGGGCTGATCGGGATGGTCTTCCCCGCCGCGATCCTCGTCGTGTGGGCGGTCATCGCGAAGCGGCCCCGCGCGATCCTCAAACTCTTCTCCCCCGTCGGAATCGGCCTCTTCCTTGCGATCGCGCTCCCGTGGGTGCTCCTCGTCCAGAAGGCCAACCCGGACTTCTTCGGCTTCTTCTTCATCCGGGAACATTTCCAGCGGTTCGCCACCGAGAAGATCCACCACCGGTACCAGCCGTTCTGGTTCTTCCTGCCGATCATCCCGGCCGGGTTGCTGCCGTGGCTCCTCTTCGGAAAGCCGGTCGTCTCGGTGGTCCGCGCCCGCGCGATGCAATTCCTCCCCCGGAAGGACCGGATTTTCCTGTTGACCTGGGTGCTCTTCGTGCTGGCGTTCTTCTCCGTCTCCAGCTCGAAGCTGATCACGTACATGACCCCCCTCTTCCCGCCGCTTGCGGTGCTGGTCGGGCGGGGCCTCGCGATCTGGGTTGAGCGCGAGCGCCGCAGGCGGCCGGTCCGGTTGCCGATGATCTTCGCACTGATCCTCGGGGCGGGTTTGCTGGCCGCCCCGCTCTTTGCCGATTCGCAACTGTGGAAAGAGCCGCTGGCGAACGTCTTCGGGGAAATTTCCGACTGGAGCCCGAACGTCGCCCTGCCGGCCGCGCTGCTCCTGGGATTCGGCGCGGTTCCGCTCTTCCTGCGCCGCCTCGGTCCCGAGCGCGTCGTCCTCCTCTCGTTCGCGTTCCTGGCGCTCTTCCTGACCTCGCTCAACGGGCCGGCAAGGCAGATCGTCGCCGAGGGCCGGTCGGGGAAGGCGTTCTCCGAAATCCTCGATGCCGAGATGCGCGACGGCGACGTGCTGGCGCAATACCAGGTCTACAACCAGTCGGTGCCGTTCTACACGAATCGTCGCAACGTCCTGGTCGAGGAAGTGGGCGAACTCGAATTCGGGATGCTGCATGCATCCGACCGCGCCGAATGGTTCATCGACAAGGGTGCATTCGACAACCTCTGGCGTTCGGAGAAGCGCGTCTTCTGCATCTTCAAGCGGGACGCCATGACGATGGTCACGGAGAAATTCCCCGCCCACCGGTTGCTCATCCGCTCCCGGAGGGGTATCCTCATCGTCAACCGTTAAACGCTTTCCAACCGTAGAACCGAGGGGTTTCCATTGGATATTCGCAGCGACTTCCTGCCGTTGTCGCGTCCCGCGATCGGGCCGGAAGAGGTCGAGGCGGTCGTTGCCGCGCTGACGTCCGGCTGGATCACAAGCGGGCCGAAGGCGGCCGAACTCGAAGAGATCTTCCGGGCCGAGACCGGCGCGCCGCACGCGATCGCCGTCACTTCGGCGACCGCCGGGCTCCACATGGTGCTCACCGCGCTCGGGATCGGTCCCGGCGACGAGGTCGTCACGCCGTCGATGACGTTCGCCTCCACGGTCAACCAGGTCGCGCTTCGCGGCGCCACGCCGGTCTTCGCCGACAACGACTACCACACGATGCAGGTGATTCCCGAAGCGCTCGCCGAAAAGATCGGCCCGCGCACGAAAGCGGTCATGCCGGTCCACTTCGCGGGCCCTCCCGCCGACATGGACCCGATCATCGCGGCGGCCGCCAGCGCGGGCGTCCCCGTGATCGAGGACGCGGCGCACGCCGTCGGCACCGTCTACAAGGGGCGTTCCGCGGGAGCGTTGGGCGACATCGCCATATTCTCCTTCCACCCGATCAAGAACATCACGACGGGCGAAGGCGGCATGGTCACCTGCAAGGACGAGGAACTGGCGAAGAAGCTGCGGCTCCTCCGGTTCCACGGCATCGAGCGCGATGCCTGGAAGCGGTACGGCAAGGGCGGCACCCCGCACTACGACATCCGCGAGCCGGGCTACAAGTACAACCTCACCGATATCCAGGCGGCGCTCGGCGTGGTCCAGATGAAGCGGGTGCGCGATCTTAACGCGCGGCGCGGCGAGCTGGCGGCACGATACGTCGCGGGCCTTTCCGGCGTGGCGGGGATCGACCTGCCCGGCGTACCGTCCTACAGCCACGAAGATTCGCACCACCTGTTCATCGTCAAGATCACGGGCTACGACCGCGACGCCTTCATCGGGCGGCTGGCCGACTACAACGTCGGCGTGGGTCTCCACTTCCCGCCGTGCCACCTGCTCACCTACGTCCGCGAACGGTACGGCACGAAGCCCGGCGATTTCCCGGGTGCCGAAAAGGCCGGCGAGCGGATCCTCTCGCTGCCCCTCTTCCCCGCCATGACCGAAGCCGACGTCGACTACGTCTGCGCGGCGATCCGCGAAATCCTCTCGACGGGGGCCTCCGCTTGAAAGTCTCGGTCGTCGTTCCCGTCTACAACGAGGAAGCCAACCTGCCGCTCCTGATGGACCGGATGGAGACGGCGCTCAAGACGATGGGGCGGCCATACGAAATCATCCTGGTCGACGACGGCAGCCGCGACAATTCGCTCGAATTGATGACGGGCTTCACATCCCGCCCCGGCGTGCGCGTGGTCGAACTGACGCGCAACTACGGCCAGCACTCGGCGATCATGTCGGGTTTCTCGGTCGTCACCGGCCAGATCGTCGTGACGATCGACGCCGACCTGCAGAATCCGCCCGAGGAGATCCCCGGCCTCGTCCGCGCGATGGAGGCGGGCAACTACGAAGTCGTCGGCACGGTTCGGCAGATGCGCAAAGACTCGATCTTCCGCACCTTCCCCTCGCGCGTGGTCAACGGGATGACCCGGAAGATCACCGGCGTCCACATGAGCGACTGGGGTTGCATGTTGCGGGCATATCGGCGGGAAGTCGTCGACCGGATGGTCGAGAGCCAGGAATACTCGACGTTCATCCCCGCGCTCGCCACCCTGTTCGCCAAGCGGATGACCGAGATTCCCGTCGCGCACGCCGAGCGGCACGGCGGCGTTTCCAACTACAGCATGTTCAAGCTGCTGAACCTGCAGTTCGACCTGCTGACCTCCTTTTCCGAGTTCCCGCTCCGGGTGCTGCTCTACACGGGGATCCTGCTGGCGTTCGGCGGCTTCGCGATGGGCGTGCTGCTCGCCGTGGCCCGCTTCATTTACGGCGCCGAGTGGGCAGGGCAAGGCGTCTTCACGCTCTTCGCCATCCTGTTCTTCTTCATCGGCGGGCTCTTCTTCGCGCTCGGCATCATGGGGCAGTACATCGGCCGCATCTACCACGAAGTGCGCAAGCGGCCCCGCTTCACGATCCGCAACATCCACGGGGGGCAGTGACGCCGGTGCGCGCGGTCGTCTTCGGATATCACAACATGGGGATCGCCGGGATCTCCGCGCTCCTGCGGCACGGCTTCGAGATCCCGATGGTCTTTTCGCACGAGGACGACCCCGGCGAGAACCGCTGGTTCGGTTCCGTGCCCGACTTCTGCCGCGAGCGCGGCATTCCCGTCCACCTGCCGGGCAAGGTCAACGAGGCGCCCTGGCCCGGGATGGTGCGCGCCGCTGCGCCCGACTACCTCTTCTCCTTCTACTACCGGTCGATGCTGAAGGATGAGATCCTTTCGGCCCCCCGCCTGGCCGCGCTCAACCTGCACGGGTCGCTCCTGCCCAAATTCCGCGGTCGCGCGCCGGTCAACTGGGTGCTGGTCAAGGGAGAAGTCGAGACGGGCGTCACGCTCCACGTCATGGAGATCAAGCCCGACGCGGGCGACATCGTGGGGCAGGCGGCGGTCCCGATCGCGTTCGACGACACGGCGGTCACGCTCTTCGGAAAGATGGAAGCCGCGGCGGGCACGCTGCTCGACGAGTTGCTCCCGAAACTGTTCCGGGGCGAGATCCCGAGGCGGCGCAACGAGATCGAAAACGGAAGTTACTTCGGCGGGCGCAAGCCCGAGGACGGCCGGATCGACTGGTCGGCGCCGGCGCTCGAGATCTACAACCTGGTGCGAGCCGTGACGCGGCCCTATCCAGGCGCGTTCGCAACGGTCGAAGGCGCGCCGATGCTCGTGTGGCGATCGATGCCGCTGCCGGCGGCCGGGGCTTCCCGATCGCTGGCTCCGGGCACCCTGGTGCGCCTCGACGGTTCGGAAGCGGCGGCCGGCGTCGTGACGGGCGACGGACTGTTGCGGCTCGACGAAATCGAATGGAACGGAACAATCGCGACGGGGGCGGCCGTGGCCGACCTCCTCGCCAGGCAGATCAACGGGAGGATTTCATGAAGATTCTGATACTGGGCGTCAACGGCTTCATCGGTCACCACCTGACCGCACGCATCCTGAAAGAGACCGACTGGCACATCTACGGGATGGACCTCTCCGCCGAGCGGCTGGGCGAGATGGCGAAGCATCCCCGCTTCGACTTCATCGAGGGCGACATCTCGATCAACAAGGAGTGGATCGAGTACCACATCAAGAAGTGCGACGTCGTCCTGCCGCGGGTGGCGATCGCCACGCCCAAGACCTACGTCGAGCGGCCGCTCTCGGTGTTCGAACTCGACTTCGAGGAGAACCTCCGGATCATCCGGCAGGTCGCGCGCTACGGCAAGCGGGTGATCTTCCCCTCCACGTCCGAAGTCTACGGGATGTGCGGCGATGCCGAGTTCGACGAGCACGAGTCGCACCTGGTGCTCGGCCCCATCGCCAAGGAGCGGTGGATCTACTCGTGCAGCAAGCAGTTGCTCGACCGCGTCATCTGGGCGTACGGCCGCCAGGGGCTCGACTTCACCCTCTTCCGCCCGTTCAACTGGCTCGGGGCGCGGCTCGACTCGCTCGAGACCGCGAAGGAAGGCAGCTCCCGCGTGGTCACGCAGTTCATCGCCGAACTCTATCTGGGCGAGCCGATCCGGCTGGTCGACGGCGGGGAGCAGCGCCGCTGTTTCACCTACGTCGACGACGGCATCTCGGCGCTGATGAAGATACTCGAGAACAAGGACGGCAAAGCCACCAAGCAGATCTTCAACGTCGGCAACCCGAAGAACGACTGCTCGATCAAGGAACTGGCCCACCTGCTGCGCGACCTTTACGCGAAGCACCCGCTGGCCAAGGGGAAGAAGATCCCGCCGATCGTCGAGGTCAACTCGAAGCAGTTCTACGGCGAGGGCTACCAGGACATCCAGACGCGCACCCCCTCGATCGTCCGCGCCAAGGAGCTGCTCGGCTGGACGCCGAAGGTTGGCCTCAAGGACGCGATGAAGAAGACGATGGACGCGTTCCTCGAAGAGGCGGCCGCATCCGAAAAGAAGGCGCCGAAGAAGGCCGCCGCGAAGAAGAAAAAGTAAGGGGCGAATTTCAGGCGAGGCAGGACGGGACGGCGGGGAGCGATTCCCCGCCGTTTCGCATTTGCCGGATGGAGTATGCGGGATGAGTGACGAGCGGATACTGGGATTGAAGGTCGACGTCGACACGCGGCGCGGGATGGAGGAGGGCGTGCCCTCGCTTCTTGCGACGCTCGCCGAATTCCGCGTCACCGGGGCGTTCTTCCTGTCCTTCGGCCCCGACAACTCGGGGAAGGCGGTCTATGCGATGCTCCGTTCGCCCCGTTTCCTGATGAAGATGCTTCGGACCAACGCACCGGGGCTTTACGGCTGGCGCACCGCGCTCTACGGCACGCTGCTGCCCGCGCCGATGATCGGGGCGGCGCTCCCCGATTTGTGCAAGCGAATCGAGGGCGAGGGGCACGAGGCCGAGTTCCACGCCTGGGACCACCGGACGTGGCAGGATTCGCTCCTTCGGAAAAAGGCGGCGTGGGTGCGCGACTGGTTCGACCGGGGTGTCGAGAGTTACGAGAAATGCCTGGGACACGCTCCGCGCGCGTTCGGGGCGCCTTCGTGGCTCCTCTCCGATGCCGCCGTCGCTGCGATCGCCGGATACGAGTGGGATTACCTGAGCACGACAAGGGCCGGGGAACCGTTCATCCTGTCGGGGACGGGACTTGTCGAAGTCCCGTCCGACCTGCCGTGCCTCGAAGAGGTGGGCGGGGCGTCCGGCGTTCCGCGCATTCTAGAACGGTTGGCGGGGGGCGGCGTGCACGTGCTGCCGGTCCACGCCGAGGCCGAAGGGGGAATCTGGCGCGAGCCGTTCCGCGAAATCCTGCGAGGTGCGGTCGATCTCGGCTATCGGATGGCTCCGATGTCGGAAATCGCGGGTCTGTGCTGGAAGAAGGAACTCCCCGAAAGGGCATTCCGCCTCGAACGGTTGCCGGGTCGCGCATTTCCGTGCGCAGTCTGACGGGGTCCCGCCATTTTTGCCCGGTTCCGCCCACTTTTTCCCCACTTCGGTTCTCGTTGGGATACAATGTTCTAATTATCCGCTGTGGGGGACGCCGTCTTGAAACTTCCTGAACTCAAAATCGGTAAATATACCGCGAAAGTCCCGATCATCCAGGGCGGGATGTCCATTCGCGTATCCACTTCCTCGCTGGCTTCGGCTGTCGCCGAGTGCGGCGGCATCGGTACGATCGGCGGGGTCGGGTTGTCGATCGAAGAACTGCAGGCCGATATCCGCAAGGCGAAAGCGATGACCAAGGGGATCGTCTCCATCAACATCATGTTCGCGGTTCGCAACTTCATGGAGATGGTCAAGGCGTCCATTGAGGCGGGCGTCGACATGATCGCCACCGGCGCCGGTTTCTCCCGCGACATCTTCAAGGTCGGCAAGGATGCCGGGGTTCCCATCATCTCGATCGTCTCCTCCCCCGAGTTCGGCAAGCTGGCCGAGCGCAGCGGCGCCGACGCGATCGTGGTCGAGGCCAAGGAGGCGGGCGGGCACCTGGGCACGGACCGGGCGCTGCGCGACCTGTTTCCCGAAGTGCGCAAGGTGGTCAAGAAGGTTCCGCTGATCGCCGCGGGCGGCATTTCGACCGGCAGGGACATCGCCGAGATGATCGGCAAGTTCGGCGCCGACGGCGTCCAGATGGCGACCCGTTTCGTGATGACCAAAGAGTGCGACGTCGCAGACGCCTTCAAGCAGGTCTACCTCAACGCCCGGCAGGAAGACATCGTCCTGATCAAGTCGCCCGTGGGGCTGCCCGGCCGTGCGATCCGCAACCCGTTCGTCGACCGGTACCTGGGCGGGGGCGAGATCGTAGACGGTTGCAGCGACGCCTGCCTCAAGAACTGCGGCCACGAGTTCTGCATCGCAAACCGCCTCGTCATGGCGCGCGATGGCGATACCAAAGACGGGCTGTTCTTTTCGGGCGAAAACGTCTGGACGATCAAGGATATCCCGACGGTGCGCGAACTGTTCGACCGGCTGGTTTCCGAGGCCGAGGCGTACTACGAGCCGACGCCCGTGGTGCCTTAGTCCCCCCCGGGGACTTCCACGCCGATCCCGATCCCGAGTTCGACCGTTTCCGACGCCCCGCGATACGGATAGATGTTCGTTAGCAGGCGCAGCGTCTTCTGCCCCCCCGTGCTCACCTCCCATTCCAGGTTCGAGAACGACTTGCCGTCAAACAGTTGCCGGAGGACGTCCTGCGCCCGCGCCACGCTTTCGGCCGAATCGAAGAAGCGCAGGACGGACGTTCCGACGCCCGCGTCGGCGATCAGTGCGAAGAGTCGCCGGCAATGCAGGTTCAGGTCTACCAGCCGGCCTTCCCGGTCGAACGTGAAGCAGGCGGCGGGGATCTGCTCGAACATCCGTCGAAGCCGCTCCTCGGAGCGCGCAAGCCGTCGATGGTCCCGGTCGCGCTGGAGGGCGAGCGACGCCTGGAGCGCGAACGCGGAGAGTTCTTCGACGGCTTCGGAGTCGAAGGCGGAGCGCTCGGTCGAGTAGGCGGATAGCGCGCCGACCGTCCGGCCTTCGACCCGGAGCGGAATCGACGCCACCGAAAGGAAGTTGCGTGCCATCGCGGTTTCCCGCCACGGCTTGAACCGGCGGGAGCGGACGACGTCCTTGATGATCTGCTGTTCCTCTTTCCGGATGGAGGTGCCCACCGGCCCCCGGCCTTCGGGCGTATCGTCCCACCGGATGGAAACCTCGCGCAGATAGCCGGACCGGTCGCCCGCGACGGCGACCGGCTCGACCTTTCCGTCGGGCCGCGCCATGCCGATCCAGCAGAGCCTGTAGCCCAGCGACGCAACCCCTTCCACGATGCCCGTCAGCAGGTCGGATGCCGCCGTATGCGTCATGATCGAGAGCGTGATGTCGCGGGAGCGCGCCAGCCGGATCGCCTGCCGCCGGACTTTGCCCAACTGGTCGGCGTGCGCCCCGAGGTGGTCGAGAGACTCGAAGAGGGCCTGCACGGCGTTCGCCGATTTCCCCGCCGGTTTCTTCGGGAGGTGGTAAAGATTTTCGAGTAGCCGCCGTCCGTGCACCAGGTACGGGTGGGCCCGCAACAGGACGGGAACGACATCGGCTGGAAACTGCGCTGCCTCGTGGACGCACAAGACGATAGCCCGGTTTTCGGCCACGAACCCGGCCAATTCGTCGAGCAGGTCGTTCGTGACGTCGAGGCCGGGCATCGGTCCGAGCAGGGCGCTGCTTTGGAGGAGCACCCGGATGGCGGTGTGTTGTCCGGATTCGACGAACCGGATCGCATCGGCGAGGACCCCGGTCTTCCGGTCGGTCCCCCGAGCGCAGTTCGGGAAGGGGTGAAAGCGGTCGGCGACAATGGTTCCGCGCTGCAGGGAGTCGGCGACGTCGATTCCCTGGCTGCGGAGGGCGGAAAGGACGACGTCGGTCAGTTCGTGTCCGCACGCCAGGATGCATTTTTCTCCACGCGCCAGCCCGCTCTGGACGAACGGGGCGGCGGCAGCTGTCACGTCGTCGTTGTTTTTCGGGAAAAGGCCGATCGTCTGGTTGTATGAGAGTTTATCAAGCGCATCGAAGAGCGAGGTGAGCATCCTGAGTGTGCTCCTCATTTAGAGTAAGAATCCGGCACTTGATTCCACCATAGAGTACGCTGATCTACTCACATTTTCAATCAGCGGGTTGACACTACTAGTTAATGGTGTAATGATCAGGTTTAGCATTAATAATTCGACTTATCGGAGGTTATTATGGACAAGAATGTATTGGTAGAACTTACGGCTGAGATAGTGTCGGCGCACGCTTCCGTCAGCGAAATGAATCCAGAAGCGCTCCTGAACGAAATCCAGGCTGTTTTCCAGAAACTCAACGGGCTTGCGACAGGCGTCGAAGAAGAAACTGTTGTCGCTCCGGGCGAAGTCAAGGCCGTGATGCCGATGGATCAGGCTTTCGGCGCAGAGAAGGTTTTCTGCATGATCTGCGGCAAGGGGTTCACGACGCTCAAGAAGCACATCGCGGTCAGCCACGAGATGACGCCCAAGCAGTACCGCAAGGCGTTCAATATCCCGACCAAGGTATCGCTTGTTTCCCGCAACTATTCGGAATCCAAGAAGAAGATCGCGCAGAAGCTGGGTCTTGCCGACAAGCTGGCCGAGGGCCGGAAGAAACGTTCCGACAAGAAGGCGGCGGCCCTGGCTGCAGCGGCCCCGGCAGCGGAATAAGCCGCAACCCGGAGGGGATCTCCTGCATCGAAGCAGGACAACCATCCCCCTTTAGACAAGGAGTGTGCCCAATGTCCTACGCCGCCAAGGATTTCAAGCATCTGCTCGGGATCGAGGGGTTCAGCGACAATCTGTTGAACATCCATTTCACCCTTTACCAGGGCTACGTGACGAATACCAACAAGGTGCTCGACCAGATCGCGGCTTACGCGGCCGAGGGCAAGTCGGCGACCCCCGAGTTTGCCGAACTCAAGCGTCGACTCGGTTGGGAATGGAACGGCATGCGGCTGCACGAACTCTATTTCGGCAACCTGGGCGGCGGCAAGACGGCGCTCGACCCGGGCGGCAAGCTGGGCCGGGCGCTCGCGGCCGAGTTCGGCGGCGTCGAGAAGTGGGAAGCCGATTTCCGGGCGACCGGCGCGATGCGCGGCATCGGCTGGGTCGTACTGTACCAGGACGGCGAAGGCGGTCGGCTGGTCAACCAGTGGATCGGCGAGCACGATGGCGGTCACTTTGCCGGAGCTACGCCCCTCCTGATCATGGATGTCTTCGAACATGCCTTCTTCCCCGATTACGGCACGAAGCGGGCCGACTACATCAACGCGTTCTTCAAGAACATCGACTGGACTGCGGCCGAGGCGCGGCTAAAGTAGCGCGACGCCGACCGCACCACCCGATCGCAATCAAGGCCGTCCGGGATTTCCCCGGGCGGCCTTCTTTGCGTTGAGGCGGCTGCTCCCGTTTCCGTAGCGGAGGCGGGAGGGGGTCTGAGCGAAGTGCCGGTGGATAGAAGTGTTGCGGCTGACAACGGAGGCGAACGGCCCCCTCCCGCGTAGCGAAGGATTCGAGAGCAGCCCCCGAAAATCCGAATCCCCCGACGCATGGGGAGCGCCGGGGGACTTTGGGCCGCCCGCTAATTTTGGCGGGGAAGTGCGAGCGGTGATCCCTCTCCGGGGAGGAGGGGGGAAGCTCTGGGGCGGTGTGGCCGCCTGAAGTACTTATCGGTCGACCGCAAAAAAAACTTTAATCCGTAAATGCATCCGGTTGGTAGACTGCGATCTGAGCATCCCCGCAGCGGGGCGAAAGGGGAACCTGTTGGATTTTTCCGAAATCATGCGCGACCTGTCGGTGGTCCTTGCGATCGCCACCGTCGTTGCGATGATCTTCGTCAAGATGCGGCTCTCGCCGGTCGCGGCATTCCTCGTTGCCGGAATGATCCTCGGGCCGACGGGCGCGCGCCTGGTGTCCGAGCCCGACGTCGTTTCCGCGATGGCCGAGATCGGCGTCGCGCTCTTCCTCTTCACTGTCGCCATCGAGACGCCGCCGTCCAGCCTGGGGCGTTTCCGCCGGCAGGTCCTGTGGGCGGGGAGCATCCAGGTCGCCATGACGCTCGTCATCGCGGCCGCCGCCACGGTGCTGGCCGGCTTCAGTGTCCCGATCGCGATCTTCACCGGTTTCATCCTCTCGGTCTCCTCCACTTCGATCGTCCTCAAGGTCTACGCCGACCGGGGAGAGGCCGACAGCACGCAGGGGCGGCTTTCGGCGGGCATCCTCCTGCTGCAGGACATCGCGGTCGTCCCGATGATGCTGCTGACGCCCATCCTTCGCGAGTGGGGAAGCGCGAACCCGGCTGCAATCGCTCTCACGATGGGGAAGGCCGCCCTGGCGGTCGGCGGGGTGCTGCTCCTGGCGCGCGTCGTCATCCCGCTGCTGATGCGGGAAGTGATCCGGCTGAACAGCCGCGAGGTCCTGGGGCTCACGATCCTGCTCGTGTGTCTGGGCACCGCCTGGCTCGCCCACCGGTTCGGGCTCTCGCTCGCGATGGGCGCGTTCCTCGCCGGGCTCGCGGTCTCCGAATCGGAATATGTCCACGCGATCGCCGCGCAGGTCCTTCCGTTCAGCGACGTGTTCATCGGCGTTTCATACATCGCGGTCGGCATGCTGATCAACCTGCAGTTCCTGGGCGACCATCTGCCCATGGTGGCCGGCATGGCCGCAGGCGTCGGGCTCCTCAAGTTCCTGACGGTATCGGCCGCGATCCGGTGGGTCGGCTACTCGTGGCGGGTGACGTGCATCACGGCGATCGGCCTTGTCCAGGTGGGCGAATTTGGGTTCCTGCTGATCGCCGACGGATTCCGGACCGGGCTCATCGGGACCGAACCGTACCAGTTCCTGTTGTCCGTGACCGTCCTGATGATGATCGCGACACCGTTTCTCATCCACGGCGCGCCGGGGGTCGTGCGGGTGTTCGGCATGCTCCCGGGCGTCGGCCGCGGCGGCGGGGAAACGCCCGAGGAGGCGCCGGACCAGCGGGCGCCGGTGCGGGAGAACCACGTCATCATCGCCGGCTACGGCGTCAACGGAAAGAACCTCGCGCGGGTTCTCAAGTCCACGCGGGTCCCGTACGTGATCGTCGACGCGAACGAATGGAAAGTGGGGGCGGCCCGTGCGGCGGGGGAACCGATCGTCTTCGGAGACGTCCACAGCCCGCAGATGCTCGAGCGGGTGGGGGCGGCCCGCGCGCGGGTTCTCGTCGTCGCCATATCCGACCCGATGGCCACGCGCCGGGTGGTGGGGATCGCGCGTGCGGCGAATCCCGGTTTGTTCATCCTGGTCCGGACGCGCTACCTGGCCGACCTCGACGACCTGCTGGCGCTGGGCGCCGACGCGGTGATTCCCGAGGAGTTCGAGACGTCCGTCGAGATCTTTTCGCGCGTGCTCTCCGAGTATCAGGTGCCCGACCACGTCATCCGCCAGCAGGAGCAGTTGATCCGGAGCGGGGCGTACCGGATCCTGCGCGAGCGGGCGGCGCCGACGGGGGGCGAGGTGCTGGCCGAGTTCGAGGCATTCCTGGCGCGCAAGGTCATCGAGCTGTTCTTCGTGTCCGAAGCGTCCGGCTGGAAGGGGCGCGAAGTGCGCGACCTTCCGGCGGGGGGGGATACGGGCATCGTGCTGCTCGCCATCCTTCGGGACGACCGCGCGATCGTCCAGCCCAACCCGTCGATGAATCTCGAGGAGGGCGACAAGATCGTCCTCTTCGGGGGGCACGCGCCGCTGGCCGCGGCGCTCGAGGCGCTTTCGGGTTGCGGAAGGGGATCGACCGGGTGATAGTATCTGAAGTGTCCGCTTCCATTCGTACGTGCAGGAGGGTCTTCTCATGAGCCCCGTCCCGTCCGACCAGGTCCGCTACGAGCGGGCGCTCAGCCGCTATTTCAAGATTCCCGCCGAAGACCGCAAGAGCCGCGATCGTGAAAAGGTGCTCGGCGCGCTCGGGATCGACAACCCGCCCGAGTTCCTGTCCATGCACATTCCGCTCTGGGAAGCCAAGGTCGACGAACTGATCGATCCGTCCTCGAGCGACATGCTGCCGATCAGCATCTCCCACTCCTACGTCAACTGGGTGCGCGGCGCCATCGGGACGATGCCGGCCGAGGCGCGGGTCCGCATCTTCAGCTCCAAACTCAAGGAAACCGGCCTGAAGAAGGCGATCCTCTCGCTGATCCACCGGCTCTCCCACGACGGCGCGCGCGACTTCGCGGTGACCGACGTCACGCTTCTCGAGAAGATGCACAAGGACACGCTCTTCTCCGTCCGCGATTCTTCCGACCGCTCATTCACCTTCTACCTGTCGCGCTTCGGATGCCTCGGCGAATACATCTATTCGGGACTGCCGGCCCTCGTCGGCCTTCCGGCGGTGCCGGCGGTCTACCACCTGAGTCCCCAGGGCGAAGAGGTGCTCCTGAAGCCGAAGGAAGCGGGGGTCAACATATACCTCGACGACTTCGATGCGGACCGGATTCTCGCGGACGGCGAGTGGTGGGTCCGGGGGGCTGCGCGACAGGATGCGCTGGGCGACTGCATCGGGACGGCGCTCCGGTTCGGCCACTACGTCGCGACTCCCGAGCGGCAGGTCGTCATGATCGACAACATCGAGATTTTCCACCTCGAAGCCGCCGACGCGCGCATCTTCGAGCCGATCTTCGATTTCCTTCCGGCCAAGGCCTATCCGTCCGACGCCCGGAAAGCGCGGGCGCTGCGGCAGACCTTCGAGGGGCTCTACCAGGAGGCCTACGACGCGCAGATGACGGTCATCCGCGACGAGTGGGGCGAACTCGAACGGTACCTGGTCTCGATGCGTCGCCACATCCACGCATACGCCGGGGATGTTTTCGAGACGGTGCTGACCGGGATCAGGACGCGGATCTTCGGAAAGCGGTAACCGCTGATTCCCCGGCACCCACCGGCTGCCGCCGCGAATCCGGGCATCCCTGCGGCGTTCCGCGCCGTTGCCGCGGGTCTCCTGCTCGCGACCGCCCTCGCACTGCCCGGTTGCGATTCCCTGCCCGGCCGCAGCGCGCCGCAGCGGGACGGCACGCGGGCAACCCCCGGGCTTTCGGCGCCCGTCACCGTCATCCGCGACCGGATCGGCGTTCCCCACATCCACGCCTCGAACGACCACGACCTCTACTTCGCACAGGGATACGTCCACGCGCAGGACCGTCTGTTCCAGATGGACCTCGAGCGGCGGATGGCGCGCGGCGAACTCTCCGAGCTGTTCGGCGAGGCGACGCTTCCGGCCGACCGGCTCTTCCGCCACCTGGGATTCGCGGCGCGCGCACCGGTGATCGCGGCCGCCTGGCCCGAGTCGACCCGCGAGATCGTCCGGGCGTATTGCGACGGGGTGAATGCGTCGATGGCGGCGCTTGCCGCCTGGCCCGTCGAGTTGCGGCTGCTGCGGACGCCGCCCCGCGGTTTCTCTCCCGAGGATGTCGCGGCCGTCTCGCTCCTCAAGTCGTTCGGCCTCGCGCAGTGGCAGCCCGAGGAGATCCTGCACCGGCTTTCCCTTCACCTCTCTCCCGCGCGTCTGGCCGAGGTCGTGCCGGAAATCGATCCCGCATCCCCGACGGTCGTTCCGACGCGCCCTGCCGGCCGGTCCTCGTTCCCGGTCCCGTCGATACTGCACGAAGGGTTGGCGGCGTTGTCGTCGTCGGCCCTCGGGCTTCCCCGCTCCGGCGGGTCGAATTCGTGGGTCGTCTCGGGCGCGAAGAGCGCGACGCGGAAACCGTTGCTGGCGAACGACCCGCATCTGTTCCTCCTTGCCCCTTCCGTCTGGTATGAAGTGCACCTCGTGGCGCCGGGCGTCGACGTCTACGGCCTGTCGTTCCCGTCCGCGCCCTGCGTCGTGATCGGCCACAATCCGCAAATCGCGTGGGGCTTCACCAACCTGATGGTCGACGACGCCGACTTCTTCGTCGAGCGGATCGACGGCGACCGCGTGATGTACCGGAAAGCGTGGGTGCCGCTCGCCATCCGGACCGAGACGATCCGCGTGAAAGGCCGGGCGTCCGAAACCGTGACCGTGCGCGAGACGCCGCACGGGCCGATCCTGTCGCCCATCCTGCCGGGGGTTACGGCGGCGCTGTCGCTGCGGTGGGCCGGTTTCGACGGAGGCGATGCGATCGGCGCGCTGCATGCGCTCGACCGGGCGAAGGGCCGCGAGGCGTTCGTCGCGGCGCTCTCCGGCTTTCCGCACCCGTGCCAGAACGCGGTTTATGCCGACGTCTCAGGCAACATCGGGATGGTGATGGCGGGGCGGATCCCGATCCGCAAGGGGGGAGACCGGCTGATGCCGGTGCCGGGAGATACGGGCGAGTGGGAGTGGACGGGCTACGTTCCGTTCGCCGAGAAGCCGCAGATCTGGAATCCGGCCGAAGGGTTCATCGTCACCGCCAATTTCCCGGTGGCGGACAACAGGCTTTTTCGCCCCTACGTCTCGCGTCTTTACGAGCCCCCCGACCGGGGCCGCCGGATCCGCGAAATGCTCTCGGCGCGCGAGCGGTTCACGCCGGACGATTTCGAGGCGATGCAGTCCGACGTGTCGGTGTCCGGAGGCGATGAACTGATCCGCCTCGCGCTTCAGGTGGCGCAACGCAGATCCGGTGAAAATCCCGCTTTCCGCGAGGCCGCCGGGATTCTCTCGTCGTGGGATCGCCGGGCGACGGCCGGGAGTCGGGCCACGCCGGTCTACGAGGTCTTTTGCTGGAAGTTGGCGGAGCAGCTTTTCCGCGACGCGATGGGGCCGAAGTTGTACGAATCGTTCATCGGATATCCCCGGCTCGTCTGGAACGCCACCGACCGGATCGTGCGCAGGGGCGACTCCGCGTTTCTCTTGAACCCGGCGACCGGGCGGAAAGATTCGCTCGACGACGCCGCGGCGCGGGCGCTGCTCGAGACGATGGCCTTCCTGAAGGAGCGGATGGGGGCCGCCCCGTCGACGTGGCGTTGGGGGCAGCTGCACCAGGCGACCTTCTCCCACCCGTTCGGCAGGAACCGTTTCCTGAGCCGCTGGTTCGACATCGGGCCGTTTCCCGTCGGGGGTGACGGGCGGACCGTGCTCAAGCAGGAGTTCGTTTTCGGCGGAAAGGATTTCCCGGTGAAAGTGGGCCCTTCGATGCGGATGATCGTCTCTCCGGGCGATCGCGGGTCCGCCCGGTCGTCGATCACGACGGGGCAGTCGGGCCATTTCTTCGAGCCGCACTATGCCGACCAGGCGAAGTTGTGGTTGTCGGGGAAGGGGCATCCGGCCTGGACGTCAAAGGCCGATATCGAGGCGAATGCCGAAACGCGGCTGCGGCTGGTTCCGGTGGCGGCCGCTCAGTAGCCGGGCAGGGTGATGCCGGACGCCTCGCAGGCGGCCCAGAACCGGGTCTCGGCAGGAGCGGTCGCCGAGATTTCCCGTCCGTCCGCAGCCATGAACGCCATCGACCGGCAGTGCAGCATCATGCGGGGCGCGGGCGTCCCCCCGTACCGGTCGTCCCCGAGCACCGGATGGCCTGTGTGGGCGAGATGGAGCCGAATCTGGTGCGTGCGCCCCGTCAGCGGCCGCGCTTCGACGAGCGACACGGGCGCTCCGGTCATATCCAGGCCACACGCCAGGCGCCGGATTTCGGTGGCCGCGTCGCGTCCGCCGGCCTGGACCGCGAACAGCGATTTTCCGAGGGCCGCGATCGGCGCCTCGATGGTCCACGCCTCCGCTTCCGGACATCCGGAAACCAGCGCCCAATAGATTTTCCCGACCGTCCCCGCCTCGAGCGCCTTCGAGATGTGTGCCGCTGCTTCCCTCGTCTTCGGGAAGAGCATCACGCCGGATGTGCCGCGGTCGAGCCGGTGGACGACGCGCGCGGGTTCGACGCTTCCGGCCGACTTGAGCAGTGCGGCGACGGCGAACTCGACCGTCCCTTTAAGCTGGTAGGGCGTCCGCTGGCAGTAGACGCCGGCCGGCTTGTCGATCGCGAGATATTCGGGGTCGTCGAGCAGGAGGGCGTCGATCGCGATCGCGTAGCCGCGGAAACTTTCTTCGGCCGTCACCCCGACGACGACGGCGTCGCCCGGATGCAGGCCGCGCGAGGCGACCCGCACCACGGCGCCGTTGATCCGGCAACCGCCCCAGTCGATCACTTTCCGGATACGCCCCTTCGACAGTTGCGGAAAGAGGGCGCGCAGGACATCGTCGAGTCGCTTGCCCGCCAGCTCTCCCGTTACGGTTCCGTGGAGGATCACGGCTCAGCCAGCATTTCTTGCCACCTTCCTGCTGCGGCGACGGATCCGGGCATGTCTACTGCGTTGCTCTTCATCGGTCTCCTCTGCGTAGTTAAACTACGCCTGCGCCGCCTCGCGACGGAACGTGGCGAGAAATGCTAGCTTTTCGCCGCTGCCCGGAAGAGCGCGGTGATCGTCTTGCCGTCGTTGATATCGCCGAGGGCGGCCATCTGCAGCGCTTCCGGGAGGGGCAGTCGCACCGTCTCGATCTCCTCGTACTGTTCCGGCTCCGCTTCACCCTGCGTCAATCCGGTCGCGAGATAGAGGTGGATCACCTCGTCGAAGACGCCCGGCGAGGCCCGGAATGTCCCGAGGGAATCCATCCGCCCGGCCCGCAGCCCCGTCTCCTCGGTCATCTCGCGAAGTCCGCAGACGGCGGGATCTTCCCCCGGGTGAAGACGCCCGGCGGGAATCTCGAGCAGGAAGCCGTTGGCCGCGGGCCTGAGCTGGCGAATGAGCGTGACCGTGCCGTCGTCGTGCAGCGGAAGCACCCCGACGCCGCCCGGGTGGCGGATTATCTGGTATGTGTGCCATCCCCGTTCGCCGATCTTCACCTCCATCTGCTCGATGTCGACGACGAGGCCCTTGAAGATCGTGGCGTGATTGCGCGTTTCCATTTATTTGTGCGTCCCCCTGTCTCACGTTAGCCGCAGGGGTGTTCGGCGTCAACCGCCGCCCCGCGAATTGTGCCAGACTACCCGGATAGCCATGACCAGCCGATACGACAATGTGAACCACGTTCCCCGGGAGGCGCTCGGCGTTCTCGCGGGCGGAATCCTCGGGATGATGGTCGCCATGGCGATCGGCCGATTCGTCTTCGCGCCGATTCTCCCGATGATGCAGCGCGACCTCGGCCTCACCCACGCGACGGCCGGATGGCTCGCCTCACTCAACTATCTCGGATACCTGGCGGGTGCCGTGGGCTGTTCCCTTCGGCCGAAACTGCTGCGGAGCGGCACCTTCAATCTCGGGGCACTGGTCGTCAGCGTGGGGACGACGTTCCTGATGGGCGCGGCGACATCGCCTGCGGGGTGGGGGCTTCTCCGCTTCCTCTCGGGTACGGCCAGCGCGGTGCTCTTCGTGGCGATCTCGATCGAGGTTTCCGAGGCGATGGCGCGGGCCGGCTTCGAGCGGTTGACGGGCGCGCTTTACGGCGGGATCGGTCTCGGCATCGCCGTGACCGGGACGGTTGCGCCGATGCTGGATACGGTGGGCGGGTGGCGCGCGGCCTGGTTCGGAATGGGGGCGCTCGCGGTGTTGCTCTCGCTGGCCGGAATCGCGCTCGCCCACAAGCGGGGCCCGGCGCTCTACATTCCGGGGCGCCCTGAAAACGTGCACGGCGATCTCGGTTCCATCCGCCTCCTGGCTGCCGCCTACTTCCTGCAGGGGCTCGGGTACGTCGTCAGCGTTACCTTCATCGTCGCGATGGTCGCCCGCACGCCGGGCCTCGAATCGTTCGCGCCGTGGAGCTGGGTTGCGGTCGGCCTCGCCGCCGCGCCGTCCACGTTGCTGTGGCAAATGGCGGGGGAAAGGATCGGCGTGAAGGGGGCGCTCTTCCTGGCCTATGTCATCCAGTGCGTCGGCATCCTGGTCGGGGTCCGGGCGGACTCCGTCCTGCTGGTCTGTGTTTCGGCCGGACTGTTCGGCGGGACGATGCTCGGGGTCGTGACGCTGGCGATGGCCGAGGGAAGCCGCCGGGCCGGGCCCGATGCCCGGAGGGCGGCCGCGATCCTGACCGCCTGCTTTGGGGCGGGTCAGGTTCTGGGCCCCCCGATCGCGGGAAGGCTGGCCGACGCCCGGGGCAACTTCACCCTTTCTTTGCTGCTGGCGGCCGGCGCGATCGCGGCCGGCGCGATCCTGATCGCGATCGACAAAAACTTTGTCGGACCGCCCCGAGGGCCAAGGGACAAACCGTCAAGGGACAAACCGTTGACCTGCGTCTCCCGTGCCGGTATACTACCCCTTCTTTAAGCGCGCCCATAGCTCAGCTGGATAGAGCATCAGACTACGAATCTGAGGGCCGGAAGTTCGAATCTTCCTGGGCGCACCATGAATTTCGAGGGGTTAGGCGGAAAACGCCTAGCCCCTTTTTTTCGTCTCCGGTCCGGCTCCGGTCCTTCTTCGACCGACCTTAGCGCGCATCGTCCGTTTCGGCTGCCACCGTGGAAGCGGGGGAGGCGCCGCGTGGCCCCTCCCCCGGTCCCTTCGCCGCACGTCGGCCGCGTCGTCAGACCTCCGACGTGTTCTCCCTCACCCAGCCCGAGATGGTGCCCACGATCGTCCCGCCGTTCCTGACGGCGTGCAGCTTCAGCCGTCGGTGCAGCGGTTCCGGTAGCTGGAAGCTGAGCCGGACGCCCTCCAGGAGCCGCGCGGTGACGCGAGCTTCCTCGGGCGGCGACGGGGCGACGGGGTCGTTCGCCCCCGCGGTCTTCTTCCTGAGTCCGAACCCGGATTTCCTGACGATCATCTCCCACCTCCAGCGTCACGCGTGACCGTGTCCGGGGGAGGCCGTTGGCCCGCCCCTCGATGGTTTGTTCTCGGCGTCTTCTCGGGAAGCCGTGCTCGCGGAGGTTCCTGGACGAACACCGCAAGATGGCTCCTCCCGCGTCGACCACGAGCAGGAATTCATATTAGTTCCAAGGGAAGAGCCCGGTTCGCCCCGTCCCGGAAGCCCCGCCCGAAAGGGGCCGCTCGACAAGCCGCCCCGGCACGCGCTTCGGGGAAGGGAGACCATCGTTCGCCACGCCGGCGGCGCACGGCGGATTCCCTCCCTGCTCCCCCCGAAAAAGCCCTCCTCGACCATCCGAAAGATCCCCGTTTCCGTCGCACCGGACCGGACACGGACCGGAGCGGGGGTGCGCCTACGAACAAACCATTACGGGGGAAGGAAACCTCGGCTAGGACCGCCTTCTTCGGAAGACTGCGTAGCCGAAAACGGGCATCCGCGGCAACGCCGGCGGCGCGTCCCCGTCCACCCCGAACCACTCTTTAGGAGGTCACCCGTGACCAGGAAATTCTCGTTCACCCGAAGGTCGGTCGAGTCGCTCCCCGCCCACGACCCGGACAGCCGTTCTCGCGAGGCGGAGTACTCCGACGCCGGCTGCGTCGGCCTGCACCTGCGCGTCTCCAAGGGGGGCCGCAAGTTCTACCAGATGCGCTACACGTTCCGCGGACGGAAGCGGTGCCTCACGCTTGGCGAGCACACCGAGCGTTTCGCTGTCCAGGAAGCCCGCACGATGGTCGCCGAGCACAAGGCGCTTCTCGCCCGGGACGTCGACCCGCTCGAAGAGCGAGAGAGCCGGCGCGCCGACCTGACCTTCTCCGAGTTCGCCGAACAGCACTACATGCCGCTCGCGAAGGCCCGGAAGCGGTCGTGGGCGAACGACGACTACTGGATCCGGGAGCACCTGTCGAAAGCGGTCGGCAGGCGGATGCTCAAGTCGCTAAGCCCCAAGGACGTCTCCGCGCTGCACCTCGCCGAGCGCAACCGGTCGTCGGCGGTGTCGGCGAACAACATGCTCGCGATCCTCAAAGTCATGCTGTCGACCGCGGTCAAGCTCGGGTTCGTCGAGAAGAACGTCGCGGCCGGGCAGGAGAAGCCCTCTGTGTCAACATGGATGAGACACTCGACCCCACGAAGTTTAATGTAGAGGGCGAGAGAGGATTTGGGGATGAGCATGTCGAATGGTTTGGCGGTTTCGGGAGTGATTCCAGGGGAGGTCGAGGTTTTGGAGAAGGC
>JANXQJ010000118.1 GCA_025356865.1 Deltaproteobacteria bacterium
GTGCCGGAACGACACCCCTTGCGCCCGCATCACCCAGTCGATCGGCGAGCCACCGGAAGAACACGCCCCCAGGCAGTTCCATAGGTTTTTCGCCGGCGAGATGACCAGCGACGGCGACTTGTCGTCGTGGAAGGGGCACAGACCGATCAGGTCGGCCCCGTGCCGGGTCAGCTTGACGCCAGCCCCTTCAGCCAACCGCTGGACGGAGATTTCCTGTTTTAGCCGCTCGATCTCGGATTCCGGGATACGACCCATCGAAGATCCTCCTCTCGATTCTCAATCTCTCGAAGACCAGGTCTCGAAGCAGGTTCACCGTCTCACGAAGCTGAACCGGGTTCACAAGCGCCTGCCCGGTCCGATACCGCCGGTCCTCCTCGGCCACCTTCTCCCCCTCGATCACGAACAGGACCTGACCGCGGGCGTATCGCGTCTCGCCCAGGCGACCGCCGGAACAGAGCAGATAAGCGCCGCGGTACAGGTCGGCCGTCTCGATTCCGATTCCCATGGCAAAACCCTCGTTTTTGGGGGTGGGGCAAAAAGCTGTCAAGAGCAAAATGCGCCGATACGACAAACATCGCTGTCCGACAATCGGTACATATTTTATACTATCTTGGTATACGTTCAGTCAAGGAAGTTTTGAGGGGGACGGCAGGATTAAAAACCGGGGGTACAATTTCGTGGATCAACAAACGCGTTGGAGCTGGAAGATGACCAAGAAGGTAAACGAGAAGCTCGCCGATTTCGGCGCCCGGCTTGCCGAGTTGCGCAAGGCAGCCGGATACACTCAGTTGGAGCTAGGCAGGGAGATCGGCATTTCGCAACGCAATGTCGCCTATTACGAGACCCAGAGCCAACACCCCCCCACGGCCATTCTCCCGGAATTGGCCCGGGCGCTGGGTGTCACGATGGAAGTACTGATGGGAACGGCACCGATGAAGAAGGCGGCCAAGACCGGCAATAGCCGCCTCCGGCGAAGACTCGCGCAAATCGAGAAACTGGCCCCGCGGGAGAAACGCCAGATTCTGGCGTTCCTCGACACCTTTATCGAACGGGAGCAGTTCAGGAAGAAGGCAGAAGCGTAATTCAAGCAAAGTGGATTTTCGTTAGTCTATTCAATGCCTTCCAGACCATATAGAGAAGTGGTAATAGGTCTGAAAAGAACGATATAATATCTTCACTTTATTCGCTTGGCATGATTGCATATCGCTCAAATTACCCGTGTCATCCCATTTATTTACTTATATTTACTATAACCTTTTTGTCGCGCTTAAGTGTCTCGTACACCTCCAATTGCGATTTTGAAACACGTGCGTCTTTCACGACCTCGCTCATTGTTTTCACCATGCCATCATAATGATCCGCAATTGACTTAATTGAAACACGGGGAAGGGGAGGATCTACAACAAGCCAAGCTCCGTTTATTTTTCTTAATTTATACTTTACATTCTTTAATGCCTGAGCAAATGGAACTATTTTTCTTCCAGGTAGCCCTTTCCCTGTTGTTTTTGCTATTTCTTCAAAACATACAACTGCAATGACATCACCATTGCTCCTTAATATATCTTTGTATTCATATTTTTTCACCACAACTAAAGGGTCCGCATCCAATGATATCACTAACCCAGTCAAATAATCAGGGTGTGTAATTGCATCCCTGTATTCTTTCCGCGATGGACTAAAGTTGGCCATTCGCTGACGAGCATCTAGCGTACCTCCATACTCCTCTTCAATAAATTGCCTAATTACTTTGTTTGCATTTGCAGTATCGTAATTTATGTCTTGAGAAGCAAACAGCGGAAAGCTAATTGCAAACGTCAAAATCACACCAAACAAAACAAAATATTTATTGGTTTTCATTGTTGTACCCTCAATTATGGCATTCGATCCAGTCCTTCATAAATCAATCAGGCTTGTAATATCGATACCATTTCACGGGACCCGATTTGTTCCACCACGATGTCGGGACCGGTCCGAAAGGATGTTCTGGATTTCTAGCAGATAATGCGTTAGACCCTTTTGGAGCTCCGGGCAATTTGTCTGCGTTTTCATCGTAAATCAACATATGGCCATCCCACCAACCTACATCACCTTGTTGCGGAATATTGCCGGGAGAGGGCCTAAAGTATTCACTTTCAGGGAAAGACCCTGACGGCGAGTACTCAATCTCATAATCTAATTCTTCATATATTTTCCAAACGGATCCAGAGCAATCCGCTTTTTTTCTAGTTGACCTTTTTCCGCCTTTCTTAAAATACGGAACGCCTATCCATGTTCTTGCATTCCGTACTACGTCTTGTCCCTCTTTCAAATCAATATAAGTCAACCCAAATGGATCAATTGCGCTTAGAGGATTTCCGCCACCATAAATATATATGTTTATTCCACCACTTAATCCAATCGGATCCGCCTCCACATATCTACCTTTCAGCGGATCATAAGTTCTGTAGTAGTTCTGGTGTAGCCCCGTTTCTGCGTCGTAATACTGCCCCGGGAACCTCAGATTGTTTTCGATGGTCTTGATGCTCGTCCCGATCTCGTTCCCGAAGGGGTCGGTTTCAAGGCGCCAGACGATGGTTTGCGTGTTGTCCGTCATCGCCTTCGGCGTTCCCAGGTGGTCGGTGTGGTAGTAGTACGCCGCCTCGATCGAGCCCGTCTTTCTGATCTGCGCCAGCGGGCCACCGCCCATCCAGACATAGTCCACCTTCATCGTCCCTGCCGCATCCGTTTCGCCGATCAGCCGGTTGCCGAGATCGTAGTGGTAAACGGTCGTCACGCCGCCGGCAACCTTGATCACGCGGCGACCTTTTCCGTCGAAGACGTACCCGCCCCGTTTCGTCCCACCCTGCCACGCCTCGATCAGCCGCTGGTTCTGATTGTAAACGAACGTCCGGGCGCCGTCATCGATCGTGTTCCCTACGTTGTCGTAGGCGTAGATCCGCGTGACGTTGTCTTCCGTCACGCTGTGGAGGCGGTTGGCCTGGTAGCCGTAGGTTACGTTCTTCTCGGTGCCCGGAACTTGCGCCGCTGCCACGTTGTCCCACATCGAGACGATTTCGCCCACGGGATCGTGGACGAACGTCAGACCCGTCACGCCCGGCGCGTTGATCCCGGTAAGCCGGTTCGCCGCATCGTAGGTCAGCGTCTGCGTGATCCCGGTGCCCAGCGTGAACGCGGTGAGGTTCGAGACGTTGTCGAATGCGAAGGCGCTCGCCAGCGTCTTCTGCGATCCGTTGAGCGTCGCGGTAATTTGCGTCGGCCGATGCAGCGGGTCGGGCGTCGTCGTGACGATGCGCCCATCCGGGTAGGTCGTCGCGGTCAGGTTGCCCACGTTGTCGAAGGCGTACTGCGTGGCGTAGAGAACACCGAGGATCGTCGCCTCTTCGCGGACCGTGCGGCCCAGCGCGTCGTAGTGATAGACCGTTGCACCCGACGCATCGGTCATCCCCGTCAGGCGACCCTTGCCGAACGACGAGGTCGGGGCGTCGTAGCTGAACGTCACGTTCTGCGTCGCATCCGAAAACGCGATCAGCGTCAGCCGGGATGCGTTGTCATATCCGTAGATGGTCGTCGTCCCGTTGGCGTCAGTCTTGTTGGCGAGCGTACCGTCGGGGTTGTACCCGTAGATCGTCGGGCCCGTATCCGGCGACTCGGTCCGCGTCAGTCGGCCGACGTTGTCGTAGCCGTAATGCGTCCGGTTGCCGTTCGCGCCGATCACGTTGTCGGTCTGGCCGGTTGGGGTGAAGTCGAACGACGTGACCCCGTTTTTGGGGTCAACCTGCGCAAAGACACGGGAGAGGGCGTCGTACGCCAGATTCGTCACACGCCCGGCCGCGTCGATCCGGTCCGTCAGGTTCCCCGCCGGGTCGTTGTATTCGAACCAGGTCGAGGCACCCAGCGGGTCGGTCGTTTGGGTCTTGCGGTTCATCACATCGTAGTCGAAGGACGTCGTGTACCCCCGCGCGTCGGTCACCGAGACGAGCAGGTTCCCCCCACCGCCGCAGTTGCCGCAACCGCCGTAGCTGTAGTCGAAGTGCGTCACGTTGCCCAAGGCGTCGGTCGTCCTCTCCAGCTTCTTCTGGGCATTGTACGCATAGTGCGTCACGTTCCCCAGCGCGTCGGTCTCGCGGGCCTGGTTGCCGTTGGGGTCGTAGCCGTAGGTCGTCGTGCGCCCGAACGGATCGATCATCCGGGTCAGGCGGGAGACGTTGTCGTAGGCAAGCGTCGTGACCGCGCCGTTGGCGTCCGTGGCGCTTGTCACGTTCGCGAGGAGGTCGTAGCCGAACGACGTGGTCAGATGCGCCGGGTCGGTCACCGTGGCGAGGTTGCCGCGCGTGTCGTACGTGAACGTCGTCGTCCGGTTCCCCGGCCGCGTCATCGAAGTCAGCTTCCCCTGGCTGTCGTACACGTAAGTCGTGACGGCGCCCGAAGCGTCCGTCGCCTTCGTGAGCTTGCCCCGCACGTCATACTCGGTGGTGGCGAGGTGGTTCCCGGGATCGGTCACCGACGTCACCTGCCCGAACCCGTTGTACGTGTACGCGGTCTTCTGCCCCAGCGGGTCGGTCGTCGTCAGCCGGTTGCCGTTTGCGTCGTACGTGTGGCTCGTCGTGCGGTTGGCCGGATCGGTCGTCGAGAGCAGGTTCCGGTTCGCGTCGTAGCTGTAGTCGGTCACCCCGTTGTCGGCGGCGATCACGGTCAGCGGCACGTTGAGCGCGTAGTCGTAGATCGTGGTCGTCATCCCGCCGTTGCGCCCAAGCACCGTCGAGCGGTTCGACCCCGGCTCGTGGAATATCCGGATCGGAATGCCCGAGGAGTCTGTGGCGGTTGCAAGCCATTCTTCGGGCGCGTAGTAACCGGCCGGCGCCCCCTGAAAGATTTGCGCCAGGATCGATGGGGTGACCGTCGAAGCGACCGCGTTGTCGTTCATGGCGGCCTGCGTGTACGTGTAGGTCGTGGTGTTGCCCGCCGGATCGGTCAGCGACGCCATCTTGTTCGTGGCGGTATAGGTATATGAGGTCGCCTGGCCGGCCTGATCGGTCGCGCTCGCCAGGTTCCCCCAGAAGCCGTAGGCCAGGATCGACGGATTCCCCGCCGGGTCGGTCACCCGGATCAGCCGGTGCTGGAGGTCGTACCCGAGCGTGGTCACCCGCCCCGCCGCATCCGTGAGGGAGGTCAGGTCGCTCCCCGCGTATCCCATCGTCAGCGCCAGATCGTTGCGGTCCCGGATCTCCTGAAGAAGCCCGTCGCTGCGGAAGGTGTGCCGGAGCCCGTCCTTCCGGGTCCAGAGCGACGTCCCGTCGGTGAAGTGCCGGAGCGTGTCGCCCGGTTGCCCGGAATGGCCCGCCGGCGCAAAGAGGCCGGCCGTGCCAGTCGGCCGGAAAAGAAGCCTTCTTCCGCTCCCGTCCACCAGCAGCCATGAGAGGCCGTCCGCCGTTGCGGCAACCCAGGCGTTGTACGGGTGCGTCCAGCCCGGGCTGATCGGGCCGGGAAGGGTGTCCTGGCTGTTGTAGGCCAGCGCAAAATCCACCTGCGGGCCGATCCCCTTCGTAGAGAAGAGCTGCGTCTCGTGGAAGAAGTTCCCGAAGTTGAAATCAACCGAGGAGCTGATGCAGGCGCCGTTGAACGGGACACCGGCCGAGACGGGGCCGGGCAGCGCGCAGACCGGACTCGCGGGAGCGGTATAGGATGCGCTCGCGACCGCCCTCGCGGGGGACTCGAAATACCCCTGCGGATGGAGCAACGACACCTCCGCGCTGGCTGACACGGTGCCGCCGGGAGCGACGTAGCTGATCTTGCCGGCATACTGGTCCTCGGATGCGGGAGACTGATTGACCCACAACCAGCCATTTGCAAGCGATGCCCCCCCGGTAATCGTGGGGAGGAGGATATCCGTGGTGGCACCCCCTCCGTCGTACATCCCGGCAGCCCTGACGACCGTTGTGACCCAATACCCGGAACAGCCCGTGTCCGGCTTGGCAATGAACGAGATATCGATCGTCGGAAGCGGCGCGAAGACGCTCCAGGTGCACGCCGGGTACCACGACGGGCAACGGGGGTCGCCGGCCGTCGCCTTCATGGCCGCGACCGAAACCCACGCCGCCACCAATACCAGGATCAGGGCAAACCGCTTTTTCATAGTCATCCCTCTGCCGGACCTAGTTCAACTTGTAGGAAATCGTTTTGTAGGTTTCCATGGCCGCATTGGATCCGTTGCTTCGGGCGTCCACTTCGACCGTATACGTTCCGGCAGTGGCCGAACTCCAGGCGTAGGTATTCACGGTGCCGTAGGCGCGTGTCGCCACGGTCGTGCCGCCGCTGTTCTTGATGACGAACTGGTATTGGTACGGGGTTACGCCCCCCGACGCCGTCGCCCTGAACGTGATCGTGGTCCCTTTGGCCCGCGGGCTGGTGGGGGAGGCCGAGAGGGCGACCGAACTGACCGGCGCCACCAGCGGATAACTCATGGTGCCCACGGCTTCGTTGTCCAGCGTCGATCCGTTGCTCTTCGCACTCACCTCGGTCGTGTAGGTCGCCGAGGCAAGGCCGGTCGTGCTCCAGGCATAGGTGGCGGTCGTGGCGTATGCCCGTGTGGCGATCACCGTGCCGCCGGCATTCTTGATCCGGAAGCGGTACTGAAGCGGCGCCGTCCCGCCCGTGGAAGCCGCGGTGAAGGTGACGGTCGTTCCCGGCGCCTGCGGGCTCGCCGGAGTCGGCGTCAGTGTCACCCCCGTGACCGATGGAACCTGCAGGACGTACGTCATCGTCTGGAGCACCGACTGGGCATCGGTCCACGTGTAAGTGCTGATCGCCCGCGCCTCGACCGTGTAGCTTCCGGCCGCCAGCCCTGCGGTATCCCATTGAAAACTGTTCCCGCTGGAATAACTCCCTGACGAGGCGATGATGCTTCCCCCGCCGTTCTTGATCCGGAACGAGTAGTAATAGGGAGCAATTCCGCCGGCGGCCGTGGCGGTGAAGGTCACGATCGGCCTCGCCGTCTGGGGAGGGGTCGGCGACGCGGAGAGCGCCACATTGTCGGGAGGCGGGACGTAGGTCTGGTAGGACGATATCTGCATCGCCTCGTTGTCGATTCCCGAGCCGGCGCTCGATGCGCGCACCTCGACCGTGTAGTTTGCGGGGGGGACATTGGCGGTCGCCCACGAGAAGGTATTGGTGGTTGTGTAGGGGGATGTGTCGACGACCGTCCCCTGGGAATTCATGACCGAGAATTTATAAGTGACCGGGAGGACGCCCCCGGTCGCGGTGGCGGTCAAGACGACGTTGTTTTTCCAGACCGTCGGGCTTGCCGGGGCCGCCGCAACCGTGACGGCCGTCACGGCCGCCTGCAACTTGTAGCCGAAGGCCGAATAGCACGCGTCGTTGTCCATGACCGACCCGGCACTCCGGGCGCAGAATTCGAGGGGGTACGTCCCGTAGGGAAGGCTGGTCGTGTCCCAATACCAGTGGGGGTTGGTGCCGTACTCCCAGGACGCAACCTGCGATCCGCCGCTGTTCCGGGTAATAACCCGTGGTGTCACAGGTAAACGTGGAAGGTATCCCCTCGCCCTCCCCGCCCAATATGGTTCCCGAACCATTCCGGACCACAAACTTGTATAGGTACGGAGGGATTCCGCCCGTCGCCGACGCCGAGAAAAGGACGTGGGCGCCTCTCACTACAGGGCTCGCGGGAGATGCCGAAAACGAGATTCCCGTCGCGGGGGGAACGACCAGATGGTACGGAACCGTCAGGATCGCCTCGTTGTCCGCCGTGGATCCGGCGCTGCGGGCGGAAACCTCGATCCAGAATGTGTGGGGGATGAAATCATTTCCCGAATAAAGCGCGGTGTTGTCCCAGGTCCATACGGTGGAAGTCGAGTATCCGCGCACCTCCTCGAGAGTTCCGGAGCGTGAAAACCTCCGGAACCGATATTGGATCGGCCCGATCCCCTCGGTGGCCGTCGCGGCAAAAGTGACCGAAGTGCCGTAGGGCTGCGGACCGGGCGGAGTTGCATTAACGGTTACGGAAGTGACGGTCGGAGACGCAATCGGATAGGTCAGCGGCAGCGAGAAACTTTCGCCGGACCCAGGGCCGCCCGCGCGGACGCCGGCCCCCACGGAATAGACCCCTGAAGCCAGGCCGGTCGTATCCCATATCCAGCTGTTGTCGGATGTATACGCCCGGGCAACCTGCCATCCCCCACCGGCCTTTCGGAGCCAGAACTGGTACTGAAGCGGTCCGCTTCCCCCGGTCGTCGTGACCCCGAAGGTCACTTGAGTCCCTGCCAACTGGGATCCGTAAACCGATGCCGTGAGCGTAACCGTTCCGGTCGGGGAAGCGACCAGTCCGTACGGCATCGCCTGGAACGCTTCCCGGTCGACGGTCGCACCGACCGTGCGCATATCCACCTGCACGAAATAGTTCCCGGCGGAGAGTCCCTGGGTATTCCAGGCCCAACCGGTACTCGTACGGGCCGGCGCCTTTGCCCGTTGCCGTTAATATCACGGACGTGCCGACCGGTTGCGGGCCGTACGGGGAAGCCGAGAGGGTTACCAGACCCTTGACGATTTGCTGGGAGAGGCGGTTGCCGACGTTGTCGTATGAATACCGGAGGACGGTGCCGTCCGGGTATTGCGTCTGCTCCAGACGGCCGAGGTCGTCGTAGTTTCCCGACGATACACGCTCACCCTCCGGTTCTGTCTTGTGCAACGGCAACGATACGGCGTCAGAAACGGTGCGACCATACGGCAGAAGCAGACTCTGAAAGGGGTGCGGCGGGTCGGCTAGTGGAACATTGCGGGCAAAGTATTGCAGATAACGATGGGGGGGGGGCAAGCGGAAAGATGAAGCTACTTCAAGAAAACAAGAGTCCTCAAACCACTGTCAGCAGCATGTAGGCCATCGAGAAGCGGCCGCTTTCGGGGATCATGCAGAGGAGGCGGTCGCCGGTGCGAAGCCGCCCGGAATGAAACAGTTCATCGAGCATGACGAAGATCGAGGCCGCGCCGGTGTTTCCGCACGTGCCCAGGTTGGTGAACCAGCGGTCGAGCGGGATATCGAAGCCGATCGCCGTCATCCGGTCGTGGAGCGCCTGCCGGAAGAAGTCGGACGAATAGTGCGGGACGAACCAGGTGACGGTTCCGGGCGAAAGGTCTCTTTTTTCGATCACGGGCGCCAGCGTCCGGTCGACGGCGGTCTTGATGATCTCGCGATTCAGGAGGTCGACGTCCTGCTTGACGAGGAACGCGTTGGCGGCAACCGCAGTCTTGAGCGAATCGAAATCGCGCCACCCGGTCAGCGTGCCGTCCGCGTTCTTGACTGCGCCGGCGTACATGCACGTCTCGAGCTCGCCGGCGAACGAGAGGTGGTCGATCCACTCGATCCGGAGGGCGGGCCGCCCCGGCACCGGGGCGGGAGCGACGAAGGCGGCGCCCGCGCCGTCGGAGAGCATCCAGCGGAGGAAGTCGGCGTCGAAGGCGAGCACCGGCTGCGCCTCGATCGCGTCGGCCCGCTCGGACGACAGCACGCCGAACAGGTTGGCGCGCATCCAGGTGGACGCCAGCTCGGATCCGGTCGCGACGGCATTGCGGGTGAGGCCCAGCGCCACGTTCATCGCCGCATACTTGAGCGCGCCGATTCCCGAGAGGCAGATGCCGGAGAAACTGGCCACTTCGCACGCGGGCGTCGCAAGTTCGCCGTGGACCATCAGCCCGTGCCCCGGCATGAGCTGGTCGGGCGACGAGGTGCCGCAGGCGAGGCATTCGATTTCGGCGGGTGAATATCCGTCGTGCGGCTTCAGCCGCCGCACCGCTTCCGCTGTGAGTTGCGCGTTCGTGTGGGTGACCCGCCCGGTTTCGAGGTCGATTGCGTAGTGGCGTTGCCGGATCCGGTTCTTCCGGAGGATGAGCGCCCGGGTCCGCGAAGGCGTCTGCCCCACCATCCCGAGAACCGATTCCATCCGGTCGTTGTCGACCGGCTCGTTGGGCAGGAACGCCGCCAGGCCGGTGATGTACGCTTCCATACGTCTATCGGGACCCCTATAGTTTCGCGTTGGCATGGAACGCCTTGATCAACCCTGCATAATGCTCGTAAAAACGCCTTTCGTCCAGACGTGTCGGGACGACGGCGTTCGTCAGTGTGTAGTAGTCGAGGTCGTGGACGACGATGCGATCCTTCATCCCGGCGTGGAGGGCGGTGCCGGGGAGCGGCGTCAGCACGGTCAGGAGCGGCAGTCCGATCGGCCGGTCGAGGACGTAGCGCCCCAGCGCCTCGAAACGCGCCTCGTCGTAATCGGGCGAGACGATGAAATCGCCGACGATCGTGATCCCGAGGCCGTGGAGGATGGCGATCGCCTCGTCGTTGGCGGCCACGCTGGACGCCTTGTTCATCCCGGCGAGCCCTTCGTCGCCGAAC
>JANXQJ010000097.1 GCA_025356865.1 Deltaproteobacteria bacterium
AGGTTTTCCTTGACGCTTGCGACGAGGTGGTCGATCTCCTCGATCCCCTTGAACACGCTCGAATCGACGACGCCCGCGGAGATGAACACGTAGTTCTTGAAGGTGCCGGGGAACGACCGGACGATCGAGAAGAAGACGTGCATCCCGAGCCCGTTGTATCCGGAAACCAGGACGACGGCGGTGGGGGCGTTCTTCCGGAGTATCGGCTTCGGCTTCTCGCTCCCCGTCTCGGGCAGCATCGTCAGCAATTCGTCGAGTCGCTCGAGCTGTTTCGCCGCGCTGCGGTAGTGGTTTCGCGTCAGGAAACAGAGCCCCACGAAAATCCCCGTGATGACCAGCGTTACCCATCCCCCTTCGGTGAACTTCATGGATACGGTCACAAGCAGGATCGAGAATGTCAGCAGGAAGCCGACGCCGTTCATGATGATGCCGTGCATCCAGCGCTTTTCCTCTCTCCGGAATTGCCACCAGTGGACGACCATCCCGAATTGGGAAAGCGAGAATGTGATGAAGACATTGATCGAGTACATGACGACGAGGTGCCGCACGGAACCGCCGGTGATGTAGAGCATCAGGAACGCCATCAACCCCATGAACCCGACGCCGAACTTGCGGACCAGCCGCTGCGACAGGTGCGCGAAGCGGTGCGGCAGCCACGAGTCGATCGCCATGCTGGAAAGCACCTGCGGGCCGTCGATGAAGCCGGTCTGGGCCGCGACGAAGAGGAGCGCAGCCTCGGCCGCCAGCACGAAGGCCACGATGATCGGCGCCATGGAGGAGCCCCACAGTCCACCGGCCACGTTTTCGAGCAGGATGGCGTTGAGCGTCTTCCCCGGGATGTGATGGACGTCCTCGAGCAGGTAGCCGATGAGGATGCCGCCCGCAACCACCGAGAGCGACACGGCGATGTAGACCATCGCCTTCCGGCCGGTCTGGATGCGCGGTTCGCGCAGCGTCTGCATCGAGTTGGAAACGGCCTCGATCCCGGTGAAGGTACCGGCGCCCAGCGAATAGGCCTTCATCACGACAGCCGCGACGCCGAACCAGCCGACCTCGCGGACCGCGGATGAGACGTCCGCCCCGACCGCGCCGGCCAGATGCGGCAACTCGGGGACATGCTTGGCGAAGAGGTAGAAGACGAGGGGCACGTGGGTGACCATGAATGCGATGAATATCGGCGTGAGGAACGCCACCGACTCCTTGACGCCGCGCAGGTTGATCCAGAGCAGGAACAGGATGATCAGGGCGACGAAGGGAAACTTGTACTGGATCCAGGCGGGCGGACAGAAGCTGAACACCGCATCGGTGCCCGAGGCGACCGAGATCGTGATCGTGAGCACGTAGTCGATGACGAGCGCCGAACCCGATATGACGCCGGCCGGGGGACCAAGCAGCTTGGATGCCACGATATAGCCACCGCCGCCCGAGGGAAACATCTCGATGATCTGCATGTAGCTTCCCGAGATGATGAATACGGTGATGACCGTCGCCAGGGCGACGAAGACGGCAAGCGACGTGTGCTTCCCGAGTGCGAGAAACGCTTCTTCGGGACCGTAGCATGACGATGAGATTCCGTCGGCGCCCAGGCCGACCCAGGCGAAGAACGCGATGAGCGACAGGTTGTGGAACAGCTTGGGGTCGAAGAGGTTTCGGGGTGCCCCGAAAACCGTGAGTTTGGCCCGCTTGAGGAACGGCAGTTTTTCTTCCGGTGGCGTGTTTTGCATGAGCGTGCTTCGAATCCCCTTCCTGGCCGAACAGAAGATTATATCACCTGATCCGGGACGCGGCGTACTCGCGAAGAGCGGGCACCGTCATCCCCGTCGCAGGCGAGAGGCGGGGGAAATGAACCGGGTGGTCGAGCATCTTCAGGAGCGCCCGCCAGTGCCCGGCCGATTCGTCCCGCTTCCCCTGCATGGACAGGCACTCGGCGATCTCGACTGCGGCCTGGACGAACAACGGGTCGACGATCAGGGCGCGGGCGGCGTGTACCAGCGCCTCGTCGCAGCGGCCGCTCCGGCGGAACAGCACGGCCAGCAGATATTCGGCCTCGACACAGCCCGGGAACATCGCGATCGCTTCCCGGCACGCGGACTCGGCCTCTCCGGGCCGTTCGGAGTCGATCAGGTTTTCGGCGCGCTGGGCCATCGCCAGCGCGATGGCGTCGGCGGCCGGGCCGTGGGCGACGGCCGGCACCGGGGGAGCCGCAAGCGAGGGCTCGGCGGGAACAGGGGCGTCCGGGACGGAAACCGGTCCGGGCCTCGGCCGGATGGGGGTCGGCGCGCCCAATCCTTCGGCAGGCGGGCGGGTGCGCACGAACGCCCTGGCGGACGGCTTCGCGGGAATCGGCGCGGCCGCGTTTCTCCCAGCATCCCTTTTCCGATAGTAGAAAATCCCGTCGCGCTCCTCGAGACGGAATGATTCCGATATTCCCCAGAGCGTCTCGGAGTGGCCCAGGAAGAAGAGGCCGCCGTCCGCGAGCCGCTCGTGGAACGAGGCGACCACCCGGCGCGTCGTTTCGGCCCGGAAATAGATCATGACGTTGCGGCACAGGATCGCGCCGAAACGATCCTGTTCGGCGACCGGCGGAAACGGTTCGGAGAGGTTGCGCTGTTCGAACGTCACGAGCCGCCTCACCTCGTCGGACACCTTGAGGCGGCCATCCGGGAGCGTCCGGAAATATTTCATCACCAGGAGCGGGGACGCGTCCCGCAGCGCGAAGGCCGGGTAGATTCCCTCACGCGCCGCGTCGAGAAATCCGGCGTGCAGGTCGGTGGCCAGGATGCGGACCGGTTCGGCGGACCGTCCGTCGAACGCATGGAGTGCCGAGATCGCCAGGGAATACGCCTCTTCGCCCGTTGCGCACCCCGCGCTCCAGATCCGGAGCGGCAAGGACATGCCGCCGGTCGCCAGTTCCGGCAGCAGCTTCCGCTGCAGGATGTCGTAAAGCGCCGGGGTACGGAAAAAACTGGTCTCGCCCACGAGCAGGGCGGTGATCAGCGCCTTCCGCTCGCCGCCGGGCGACGAATCGGCGATCACCCGGGCCAGGTAGCCGGCAAACCCCGTCTCGCCGCACACTGCCATCCGCTCCCGGACGACGCTGTCGAGGTGGGACATCTTCCCGGCGCCGAGGACGATTCCGCTCGTGCGCTCGATCGCCTGACGCAGCGTCTCGAACTGTTCGGGAGAGAGTAATTCCGTGGGATGTTGCCGCATCGGGACGGGAATGCCTATCGGATCGTGATCCGGTTGCGCCCTTCGCGCTTGGAGGTGTAAAGCGCCTCGTCGGCCACCTTGATGACCTCCTTGTCGGTCATCGGAGACTCGGGGTCGAAGTCGGTGATCCCGAGACTGATCGTCGCGTGGAGCGACGGGGACGGGGCCGCGAAGACCTTCCGCTCGACGGCCTGTCGGAACCGGTCGGCCACGATCTGCGCCTCGCGCTTGAGCGTCTCGGGAAGCAGGATGATGAATTCCTCGCCGCCGTAGCGCGCCTGGTAATCGGTGGTCCGGTAGGATTCCTTGATGATGGCCGCCAGTTCCCGCAGGACGGCGTCGCCCACGGGGTGGCCATAGACGTCGTTGATCTTCTTGAAGTGGTCGATGTCCATCATGATGATCGAGTACCGCAGCCGGTGGCGGATCGCGCGGGAATGCTCGCGCTTGTGCGCTTCACGGAAGGCGCGGACGTTGATCAGGCCGGTCAGGCCGTCGGTCGTGGACATCCGGATGATCTGCCGGTAGAGCCAGGCGTTTTCCATGACCGTGAAGGCCTGCCGCAGCAGCGCCTCGGTCAGCCCCTTTTCCCCGAGCGACTCGTCGCTGGCCCGGGAAAAGAGGACGACCAACCCCTTGACCATCTCTCCGGAACGGATCAGGACCCGCGTCGCGGGACGCAGAGGCCCCTGGACCGGGCTCTCGTCTTCCTCGTCGCGCCGCTCGTTGAGAGGGAATTCGGAGACCATCATGTTTTCGGGCGCACAGGGAACGCGGGCGTCTTCACGGATCCGTTCCATCCAGCTGCGGATCCCTGCCCGGGTCTCGTCGTCGACGGCATACGGATAGGCGATGACCGTCTCGAGCGTCACCGTATCGGTGAAGACGGCGGCCATCACCTCGTGGGGGGCGATCTCGCGTATCAGCCGTCCCATCATCCTGAGCATCATCTCGAAATCGTCGACATCCTGCCCGACGCGGCTGACGTCGTTGAAGAGCGTCGCCTCGAACAGCTTGACGTCGAAATAATGGTTGGCGCGAGAGAGGATTTCGGAATCGGTCATCTCGGGGGACGCACCTGGATCGGGCGGCGTGCCCGGCGGGCGCCCTTCGAGGCAGTCGAACACAACCTCGAGGACGCTTTCGGGCGTCACGTCCTTCAGCAGCATCCGGTCGGCGCCGGATCGGGCGGCGTGGAACCGGGCCGTCCCGATTTCCTGCGTGGAGACCAGCACGACCGGGATGTCGCAGGTGGCCGGGTCGGCCTTGAGGACCCGGCACGCCTGGGCGCCGTTCATCCCCGGCATCCGGATGTCCATCAGGATCAGGTCGGGGCGGGAGCGGAAAGCGATGCGAAGCGCCTCGATGCCGTCCGCTGCGGTTTCGACGGAGAACCCGGACTCGGTGAGCACGAACGCGAGCATGTCGCGAACCGTCTCGCTGTCGTCCGCCAGCAACAGGCGATGTTCAGACAATTTGCACTCCTTTGACTGATACCAGTTCGTTGAGCCGCGCGCTGATCCGTTCGGGCGGCAGCGTCTCGGACGCCGCGCCGCGCCGCACCGCTTCGCCCGGCATGCCGAAAACGGTGCAACTTGCCTGGTCCTGGGCGATCGTCACCCCGCCAGACTGCCTGATCCGGAGCAATCCGTCTACCCCGTCCGCACCCATCCCGGTGAGGATGACGCCGATCGCGCGTTTGCCGAAACTGTCGGCCATGCTGTTGAACAGGGCGTCGACCGAGGGAAGGTGGACGCCGATCGGCACGTCGGAGAGCGCCATGATCGACCGGTCGGGCATGATCGTCAGTTGACGCCCCTCGGGCGCCATCAGGATGGTGCCCGGCAAGGCCCGGTCGCGCGGTTGCGCGAGGCGCAGTTTCAGCGAGATGTGCTGCTGGAGCCATTCGATGAATCCGTCGGAAAATCCGACGGTGATGTGCTGGACCAGCAGCACCGGCAACGGGTAGGTCGCCGGCAGGCGCGACAGGATCTCGCGGAGCACGGCGGGACCGCCCGTCGAGGCGCCGATCCCGAGCACGTCGAATCGCGCCGGCGTCGTGCCATCGTGGGTTCCGGCCTCCCGGGCGCCCGGCAGCGGTCGCCGCTTGATGTGGCGGACGACCGCCACGCGCGAGGCGACCCGCACCTTAAGGCGCAGCACCTTGGCGCATGCGGCAACCGACGCGGGATCGGAGAGGTCGGGCTTGGCCATGACGTCGAGAGCCCCGACCGCGAGCATCGCGATCGAGACGCGCGCCTCCTCGGCGCGGGAGAGACTCGAGAAGACGATGATGGGCGTCGGGCAGGTGGCCATGATCTGCTCGGTCGCTTCGTAGCCGTCCATCCGCGGCATCCGGATATCCATGAGGATGAGGTCGGGGCGAAGCCGCTCGGCCTTCTCGACGGCCTCGACTCCGTTGACCGCCTCGCCGATGATGGTGATGTCCTGCTCGGCGCCGAGCATCGCCCGGATGATCGAGCGGACCGTCGGCGAATCGTCGACGACCAGCAGCCGGATCGGGTGCGCGCCCTGCTCCATGGAACCCATCAGGCCCTCCGCCGGCTCATCAGCCGCTCGATCATCGGCACCACCGTTTCGGCGCGGAAATCTTCCTTTTCGACGCACTCTTGGGCGCCTGCCGCCATCGCCCGCAGACGATCGGCGGCCCGATCGCGCGACACGACGAGAATGACGGGCGTCTCCCGGTGCTGGCCCTCTTTCCGGATTTGCGAAAGGAGCTCGACCCCGTCGATCCCTTCCATGTGCGCCTCGGAAAGCACCAGGTCGAACGACTCGCGCGAGAGCCGTTCGATCGCCGCCTGCCCACCCGATGCCGTCTCGACCGTGAAGCCGGCCGCCGTCAGGACGCGCGCCTGCATCTCGCGCGAAAGGAGCGAGTCGTCGACGACCAGGAGCCGCCGCCCCTTTCGCCCGCCCGCCTCGCCGGCCTCGGGAGGTGCCCCCTCGGGGCGCATCCGCACCGCGGTCATGATGTCGTAGACGTCGAGCAGCAGGGCGACTTCCCCGGTTCCGAGGATGGTCGACCCGATGAACAGCTGGATCTTCCCAAGAAACTTCCCAAGATCGCGCACGACGACTTCGCACTCGCCCTCGACCCGGTCGACGATCAGCGCCATCCGTCGCTGCGAGTGGCGGACCATGATGGCCATGTGGTTCACGGATGCCTTCGGACGCTCGAGCCCGAGAAGCGAGGAGAGCCAGACCACGGGGACCGCCTCGTTCCCGTGATGGAAGATCCGCTTCCCTTCGACGGTCGCGATCTCGTTGTCCGGAATCCGGAGGACGCCCTCGGAATAGACGATCGGAAGCCCGAAATACTGCCCTGCGACCTCGAAGAGCAGGATGCGGGAAACCGCCATGCTGAGCGGCAGTTCAAGCACCACCCGGGTTCCCTGTCCCAGGATCGAGAAAACCTCGACCGTGCCGTTGAACTTTTCGGCCACGGTCCGGACCACGTCCATCCCGATCCCGCGCCCCGAGATGTCGGTCATCGTTTTCGCCGTCGAAAACCCGGTACGGAAAATGAACGCGAGGATCTCGCGGTCGTCCAGCCGGTAAGCCGCCTTCTCGGCAATCATCCCCTTCTTGATGGCCACCTCGCGGATTTCCTGCAGGTCGATTCCCCGGCCATCGTCCTCGACCTCGATGACCACCCGCCCCTTCTTGGGCGTCGCCGAAACGACGATGCGGCCCTTGGGGCTTTTTTTCCCGTCCGCGCGCTGCTCGGCCGTCTCGATGCCGTGATCGATCGCGTTGCGGATGAGGTGGACCAGCGGCTCGGAGATGGCGTCGGCCACTTTCCGGTCGATCTCGGTCTTGCCGCCGCGCACCAGGAAATCGACATCCTTGCCGAGTTCGCGGCACAGGTCCCGGACGGACCTCTGGAAGGATTCGAATATCGGGGTCAACGGCACCATCCGGACCGAAAGCAGCTCGGTGCGGATATCCTCGAGCGTGTGCGCCATCGCCCCGGAAAGTTCGCTCTCCTTGCGGTGGAAGTCGGCGATCTGCCCGTCCATCTCCTGGAAACTGTTTTTCCCGCCGACGAGAAGGGGCTCGATGCGCGCCATGAAGGCCTCGGGCACCAACCCCTGCGCGGCGGCGTCGCGGATCGCGGATTGCAGCCCCGCCGTCATCCGGCGGTAGCGGCGGCCCAGATCGCCGATCTTTTCCTGAAGCTCGACCTGCCTCAGGTGGTGGCCGACCACGTTGGTCACGAGGGTGGACAGCTGCTCGAGTTTTTCGGGCTCGACCCGGATGCCGCCCTGCTGCCCCGAATCGTGCGAGGAGGGGGGCGGGAACTCGAGGCGCGGCCCGGCAGGCGGGGCTTCGGGCGGGACGACCCCGGTCTTCTGGGGCTGCTGCGCCGGTTGCGATGCGACCGGCGCGGGGGGGGCCTTCACCGTCCCGCCCTCTTCGGTCGAGATCTGGGCGGCGCGAAGCCGGTCGAGCACCTCGTCGACGTCTATCGCCTCGCGATTGGTGTCGGCCAGCGACGCTACGAGCCGGGAAACGGCATCGAGCGTCAGGAAGAGCGCGTCGGTCAGGTCCTGGTTCGCGGCGATCTTCCGGTCCTTCCGCCGCGTCAGCGCCTCCTCGAACTGGTGGGCGAGGGCGGAGATCTTGGCAAAGCCCATCATCTTGGCGGCGCCCTTGAGCGTGTGCGCCTCGCGGAGGATATCGCCCTCGAGCTTGGCGTCCCCGGGATTCTTCTCGAGATAGACCATCGCCCCGTTGATCCGGGCGACCCGTTCCCGCGCCTCGCGAACGAATTTATCCCGAAACTGCGACAGGTCGATCTTGCGGTCCGTCACAGGTCAGACCCTGAAGACGGATGTTTTTTCTGTCAGCATCGCCGCCATCCCCTTGAGTTCGGCCGCCGAGGCCGACGATTCCTTCATGTGCGAGGCCGTCAGGCGAACCATCTCGGCCACCTGCCGCATCCCCGCCACCACCTGGTCGTTCGCGCTCGTCTGCTGGTGCGTCGCAAGCGAGATCTGCATCGACGCCTCGGACGTGTTCTCGATCATC
>JANXQJ010000120.1 GCA_025356865.1 Deltaproteobacteria bacterium
CGTCCGGGCGCAGCACGCGGCGCGCCTCGGCCAATGCTGTGGCGTGATCGGCAACCGTGCACATTGTGAAGGTGGTGATGACCGTGTCGAAACTGCCGGCATCGAACGGGCCGACCCCCTTGGTCCAGAGCGCCCGGGCGAATCCCGTCACCCTGCCCCCTCGCCCGCCGGGTCCCCAAAGGAGGCTTTTCCCGGCCGTGTGGTCGGAGGGGCGGGCCTTCTGCAGGAGATAGAGCATGGCGATCCCGCGGCCGCGGTCGACCTGCTGCCTGAGGTATCCGAGCGGCGTCACCCGGCGCAGGTGCGTCACCGGGTTGGGAACGAACACCAGCCGCGCGCCCGCGCGGCGCAGCCTGAGCGACAGTTCCGTATCCTCGGCGGTCGGGAATCGCTCGTCGAACACGAACCCGTCGCGCGCGACGCACCCCGCGAGCAGTTCCCGGCGCATCAGCAGGTTGGCCGTGTCGCAGACCCAGCCCTGCGTGTCCAGGTGCTCGGCCTCGGGATATCCGTAGCGGTCGTGCTTGTCGGAAAGGAGCGGATCGGTTTCGAGGAGCGTTCCGCCCGCGCCATCGGCGCCGAGGCGGTCGAGCGTCTCGACGAGCCTTTCCAGCCAGTCTTCCGGGGGGACGCCGTCGTCATCCGTGAACGCCAGCAGGTCGCCCTTGGCGCGGCGGATTCCCTCGTTGCGCGCCCAGGCGCCGCCCCGGCGGCCGGTGTCCAGGACGACGACGATCTCGTCCGGAGGCCGCGTCTGCCGCGCGAGCGCTTCGCGGCACGCCTGCAACGTGAAGCGGCCGAGGGTGGGGATGATCACCGACACCACGTGGCCGTCGGCGCAGGCCGGCGTCATGTCACGGGACCGCACCGGCACCGCCGGCAGCCTCCCGGTAGATGTCGAGGTAGGCCCCGGCGACCGCATCCCACGAGAAGCGCGAAGCCACCCGCCCGCGCGCCGCTTCCCCCAGCGACCGGCGCAGGGCCGGGTCGGCCGCAAGCCGCGCCAACGCCTCTCCCGTGTTCCCGGGGTCGTTCGCCGGGACGAGCAGCCCCGCGTCGCCGACGACTTCCTCGCAGCCGGTTCGGTGTGTCGTGACGACGGCCATCCCGGCGCTCATCGCTTCCAGCAGCACGACCGGGAAATTTTCGGCTTCGGACGGCAACGCGAATATCGCCGACGTCTCGAAGAGCGCGCGATATTCCGGCGAGCCGTTCTCGAGCCAGCCCGTGAAACGGACGCGGTCGCCGAATGGTGCGGCCAGTTTTTTCAGCACCGGCAGGTACGGCCCGTCTCCCGCGACGACGACGGACCAGTCGGGCGGGAGCGACGGCAGCGACGCGATCACGTGCTGGACGCCTTTCCGCTCGAGCAACCGCGTGGCGACCAGGACCCGCTTCACGCGCGGCCGGTCGCACCGGAACGCCGCGGGGTCGATCCCGTTCGGGACGATCCCGGTTCTCAGGCCGGGGCGGACCCGGTCGATCAACGCCCGGAGCGTTTCGCTCGGGCAGACGATCCGGGCGGCCCCCGCCACCACGCGATTCCAGAGGGGCGAGAGCAGGACGTGGGCGAGTTTCAGCCGATGGGGATTGTATCCGGGCACGTCGGAACCGTGGGGAGTGACGATATATGGCAGGCCCAGGCGCCGTTCGAGGTGCCAGGCGAGCCAGCCGTCGGGGAAGATGAAGTGGGCGTGGCAATGGTCGTAGCGTCCGCGTTCGGCCAGCGACAGCGCGGCGGGGCGGGCCGCCATCAGGTAGGTCGCCGCCTCGACGCCCGAACAGTGGAACGGGCTTCGGCGGATGCAGGGGACCCGGCGGACCCGGACGCCGTCGATCGTTTCGGCGGACGGCAACCCGCGAAAGCCCATCGTCACCACGTCGACCTCGTGTCCCGAGGACGCCAGGGCGGCCGCAAGCCCGTGCGCCACCCGGCCGCCGCCGCCGCCCAGCGGCGGATACTCGTAGCAGAGCGTCAGGATGCGCATGGCAAGCAGGAAATCCGGCTGTCCGGGATCAGGCGATCGCCCGGTAGTAGTCCATCGCCCGCGCCAGACCTTCGGCGAAATCGACCGCCGGCTCGTATCCGAGCCACTTCCGGGCGAGGGAAATATCGGCCAGCGAGTCGCGGACGTCGCCCGCCCGCGCCGGTTCGAAGCGGGGGGCGATCCGCCGGCCGACGAGTTCGTAAATCGACTCGAGGATGTCGAGGAGCGAAATCCGGCTGCCGCAAGCGATGTTGTAGACCTTCCCGCACGCGCCAGCAGGCGCTTCGCAGGCAGCCAGGTTGGCCTGGATCACGTTGTCGATGAAGGTGAAGTCGCGCGTCTGGCCCCCGTCGCCGTGAACCACGGGCGCAGCGCCCGACAACACCGACGTGACGAACGCGGGGATGACGGCGGCGTAGGCCGACTTGGGATCCTGCCGCGGCCCGAAGACGTTGAAGTAGCGGAGCGCCACCGTCTCGAGGCCGTAGACCGAGTGGAAGACCCGCAGGTAATGCTCGCCGGCGAGTTTCTGGACCGCGTAGGGGCTTTTCGGGTTCGGGGTCATCGACTCGCGCTTGGGCAGTTCGGGGGTGTCTCCATAGGCCGACGAGGAGGCGGCGAAAACCACGCGGCGGACGCCCGCATCGCGCGCGGCCACCAGGACGTTGAGCGTCCCGTCTACGTTGATCGCGTTGGAGAGGACCGGGTCGGCCACCGACCGGGGAACCGAGGGAAGGGCGCCCTGGTGCAGGATGCATTCGACGCCGGCCACCGCCCGCCGCACGGCATCGAGGTCGCGCAGGTCGCCCTCGAGCAGTTCGAAAGCGCCCCCGAACCGTTCCGCGAAACCGTCGATATTTTCACGTCGGCCGGTGAGAAAATTGTCGAACACGCGAACGCGGTCGCCGCGCTCCAGCAGCGCTTCGGCGAGGTTGGAACCGATGAATCCGGCGCCACCCGTTACGAGACAGGTCATAGGATTTCGCCCCTCACAGCTTGACGATGTTCTTGCCCGCGATCCCCTTCATCGCGTTGCGCGTGTCGACGACGACCTTCGAGCGCTTTGCCACGACTGCATAATCGAACGCCTTGTGGTTGGTGACGATCACGACGCAGTCGGCCCTGCGAAGCGTTTCCGGCGAGAAGGGAACCCCCTTCATGTTCAGGGAGCCGTCGCGCAGCGCCGGGACGTGCGGATCGCAGTAGGAGATCTCGGCGCCCTTCTTCTTGAGCAGGTGGATGATGTCGAGCGCGGGGGATTCGCGGACGTCGGAGATGTCCTTCTTGTACGCCACGCCGAGCACGAGCACCTTCGCGCCGTTGACCGATTTCTTGAACCGGTTGAGGGCGTCGACCACCTTGTCGACCGCATAGTGCGGCATCTGCCCGTTGACGACGCCGGCAAGTTCGATGAAGCGCGACTCGAAGCCGAACTGCTTCGCCTTCCAGGAAAGGTAGAACGGGTCGAGTGGAATGCAGTGCCCCCCGATGCCGGGCCCGGGGTAGAACGGCATGAAGCCGAACGGCTTGGTCCCGGCCGCGTCGATCACCTCCCACACGTCGAGCCCCATCCGGTCGCACATCAGCGCCATCTCGTTTACCAGGCCGATGTTGACCGACCGGAAGGTGTTCTCGAGCAGCTTGACCATCTCGGCGACCGCCGCGCGCGAAACCGGGTGCACGTTCTCGAGGAAGGCGCCGTAGAATGCGGCTGCGACCTTCGAGCAGTCGGGCGTCACGCCGCCGACCACCTTGGGGATGTTCTTCGTGGTGAACTTCTCGTTGCCCGGGTCGACCCGCTCCGGGGAGAAGGCGAGGAAGACGTCTTTCCCGACGAGCAGGCCCTTCCGCTCGAGCATCGGAACCAGCACTTCCTCGGTGGTGCCCGGGTAGGTCGTGCTTTCGAGGATCACGAGCATCCCCTTGTGGACATGCTTCTCGATCTCGGCCGCGGCGGCGACGATGTAGGAAAGGTCGGGGTCCTTCGTCTTTCGAAGCGGAGTGGGCACGCAGATGTTGACCGTATCGAGCGTCGCGATCGCCGAAAAGTCGGCGGTGGCGGAAAAGAGGCCCGCGTCGACCGCCCGGCGAACCGTCTCCGACGGGATGTCACCGATATACGACTTGCCGGCGTTGAGCGCCTTGACCTTGGCGGCGTCGACGTCGATCCCCACGACCGGCACGCCGGCCTCGGCCAGTTCCATCGCCAGCGGCAGCCCGACGTAGCCCAGGCCGATGACGCCCGCCTTGAACTTGCGTGCCCTGATGCGGGAGAGCAGATCTGCGGACGGCCTGCGCGACGTCATGGGAGCTCCTTCTGTTATCGGGTTGGAATTGCTTCGAGCTCTGCGATGATCTCGGGAACGGCCTTGAACAGGTCGGCGACGAGCCCGTAGTCGGCAACCTGGAAAATGGGCGCCTCGGGATCCTTGTTGACCGCGACGATGACTTTCGAATCCTTCATCCCCGCGAGGTGCTGGATCGCCCCCGAGATGCCCAGCGCGATGTAAAGCTCGGGCGCGACAACCTTGCCGGTCTGCCCCACCTGCCAGTCGTTCGGGGCCCACCCGGCGTCGACGGCCGCGCGCGACGCGCCCACCGCCGCGCCCAGCCTGTCGGCAAGCCGCTCGACCAGCGAAAAGTTTTCGGCCGCCTTGACGCCCCGGCCCCCCGAGACCACGACGCGCGCGTCGGTCAGTTCGGGCCGTGACGATTTCGTTTCGGTGCGGCCGATGAACCGGGTGCCGCCGGCATCGACCACCGGCGCGAACGGGATCACCGGCGCGCGCGTCCCGGATGGCAGCGCCGCATCGAACGCCGTCTGGCGCACGGTGAAGAGGAGAGGGACGCCCGACATCGAGACGGTCGCGATCACGTTGCCCGCGAACATCGGGCGGCGCACGCGCAATTCCCCGCCGTCGATCGCCAGCCCGACTATGTCGCTCGCAAGCGGCGCGTCGAGCAGCCCCGACAATCGCGGCATGAAATCCTTGCCGAACGTGGTCGCCGGCGCCATCACGGCGCCGTAGCCGTTTTCGCGCACGGCCTGCGCCACCGCCGCGGCATAAGGCACGGCAAGATAGCGTGCGAAGACGGGCGCATCGGCGTGCAGTACGCGGCGGACGCCGAACGACGCGACCGTCTCGGCGACCGCCGAAACCCCTTCGCCGAGCACCAGGGCGTCGACCTCGCCTCCGGCCAGCGACGACAGCACGTGGGCCGCCGTGATCGCCGAGCGCGTCGACGTGCGGAACGCCCCTTCGAGGTGTTCGACGACCACGAGAATGTCGGCCGTCACCCAAGCACCTTCGCTTCGTCGCGGAGCAGGCGGACCAGTTCGGCGGCGTCGGCCACGATCCGCCCCCCCTTGCGCCCCTTCGCCGCCTCGAAGGCCAGCACCCGGACTTTCGGAGCCAGGTCGACGCCGGCCGCCGCGGCATCGACGACCCGCACCTCCTTCTTCCGGGCCTTCAGGATGCCCGGGAGCGAGGCGTAGCGCGGTTCGTTGAGTCGAAGGTCGGTCGTCACGACAGCGGGGAGCGGCAACCCGATCGTTTCGAGCCCCGCGTCTGTTTCGCGGTCGACCCGGATCCGGGCGCCCCCGTCGACGAATTCGATGCGCGAAACGAAAGTCGCCTGGGGCCAGCCGAGCAGCGCGGCCAGGATCTGTCCAACCTGGTTGTTGTCGTCGTCGACCGCCTGCTTTCCGAGCAGCACCAGGTCGGGCGCTTCGTCGTCTACCACCCTGCGCAGCAGTCTCGCGACGGCGAACCCGTCGAGCGGCCCTTCGGCCGAGACGAGGATTCCCCGGTCGGCGCCCATCGCCAGCGCCGTCCGCAACTGCGGGTCGGCCGAGGGTGACCCGACCGTGACGACGACCACCTCGCCCCCGCCGAGGCCGTCGCGGATGCGCAATGCCTCTTCGACCGCGATTTCGCAGAAGGGGTTGACGACCATCTTGACGTTTTCGAGGACGACCGAGTGGCCGTCGGCGGAAACCTTTACCCGCTCGTCGGGATTGGGAACCGGCTTGATGGCGACCAGCACCTTCATCGGCCGGACTTACCGCCCCTTGCCGGTGTACCAGCGGTCGAAGAACGACAGGTACTCGCCCGACTTGACCGAACGCCACCACGCCTCGTTCTCGAGATACCAGCGGACGGTTTCGCGCAGCCCCTCGTCGAACGGGACCTGCGGGACGACGCCGAGCTCGGTGCGGATCTTCGTGTCGTCGATCGCGTAGCGGCGGTCGTGTCCGGGACGGTCCTGCACGTATTTCATCGCCGACTCGTCGCGGCCCATCAGTGAGATGAGCAGTTTCGTGATCTCGATGTTGGTACGCTCGTTGCCGCCCCCGACGTTGTAGGTTTCGCCGGGCTTTCCGCGCAGGAGCACCGCCTCGACCGCCCGGGAATGGTCGTCGACGTGGATCCAGTCGCGAACGTTCATGCCGTCGCCGTAGACGGGCACCTGCTGTCCCTCGTGAAGGAGCGTCACGAAGAAGGGGATGAGTTTTTCGGGGAACTGGTACGGGCCGTAGTTGTTCGAGCAGCGGGTGGTCAGCGTGGGCAGCCCGTAGGTCTTGAAGTAGGCGCGCACGAGCAGGTCGGCCGACGTCTTGCTGGCCGCGTAGGGGCTGTTGGGCTTGAGCGGCGAGTTTTCGGAAAAGCGGCCTTCGGCCCCGAGCGACCCGTAGACCTCGTCGGTCGATATCTGCAGGTAGCGCGCCACGCCGGCCCGGCGCGCGGCATCGAGCATCACCTGCGTCCCGAGGATGTTGGTCTTGAGGAAAAGCCCCGGGTCGTCGATGCTTCGGTCGACGTGCGTCTCGGCCGCGAAGTTGACCACCGCGTCGGGCTTCTCTTCGGCAAAGACCGCACCGATCGCGACGGGGTCGCAGATGTCGGCGCGGACGAACCGGTAGCGCGCCCCGCCGGACGCGGCCTCGTCTTCGGCGACGTCCTTCAGGTTGGCCAGGTTGCCCGCATAGGTGAGGGCGTCGACGTTGACGATGCGCCAGCCCGGCTGCGCGCCGCGAATGTACCGGATGAAGTTGGAGCCGATGAAGCCGGCGCCGCCGGCCACCAGCAGCGTAAGCCCGTCGCCGGGCAGTTCCCGGTCTCCCCCCCCCGCCACCCCGCTCAACCGTCTTTCCTCGCCCAGTCGTACGGGATGTCGTTGTCGTGCGGGTGGACGCGGAACTCGTCGGGCGCCGCCGGATCGTACGGCTCGGTGCTCATGTTGATCAGCAGCGCCTCTTCGGTCGAGATCGTCTTGAAGCCGTGAAAGACGAGCGCGGGAATGCGCAGCAGGACCGGTCGGTGTTCGCCCAGGAAGAACTCGTTGACCTCGCCCCGGGTCGGCGACCCCTCGCGCGCATCGTAGAGCACGACCTTCATCATCCCCTTGAGGACGCAGAAGTGGTCGAACTGCACCTTGTGGTAGTGCCAGGCCTTCACGACGCCGGGGTAGCCGGTGGTCATGTAGATCTGGCCGAACTTCATGAACAGGTCGTCGTCGGCCCGAAGGATTTCCATCAGGCGGCCCCGCTCGTCGGGAATCACCTTGAGCTGTTTGGTCGCTACGCCGTCGATCATCGTTTTGCCTCCGTCGTCCGGGTTCGGGATCCGGGTCAATAAAGGATCGTTTCGTGGTGCTCGCTCGCCCTGCGGCCGATCGAGTGGTAGAGGAAGCCGTTGTCGCGCATCCGTTTCGGGTCGTAGATGTTGCGGCCGTCGAAGATCACCGGGTGCTTCATCAACTTTTTCATCAGACCCAGGTCGGGCTTGCGGAACTCGTTCCACTCGGTCACGACGATCAGCGCATCGACGTCCTGCAACGCCCCGTAAGGGGATTCGGCGTAGCCGATCCGCCCGGCGTAACGCGCTCTTGCCCCTTCCGTCGCCTCGGGATCGAAGACCGTGACGGACGCGCCGCCCGCCAGGAGCCGGTCGATGATGTAGAACACCGGTGCCTCCCGCGTGTCGTCGGTGTTCGGCTTGAACGCGATGCCCCAGATCGCGACGCGCAACCCGTCGAGCTTCTCGCGGAAATGGAGCGCGAACTTCTGGAAGAAGCGCTTGCGCTGTTCCTGGTTGATCGTCTCGACCGATTGCAGGATGGTCAGCGGCGCCCCCGCGTCGGCCGCCGTCTTGAGCAGCGCCTTCACGTCCTTGGGCAGGCACGAGCCGCCGTATCCGAGGCCCGGGAAGAGGAACTTCTTGCCGATCCGCGAGTCGGAGCCGATCCCTTCGCGGACCTTCTCGATGTCGGCGCCCACGGCGTCGCAGAAGTTTGCCAAGTCGTTCATGTAGGAAATCTTCATGGCGAGGAAGGCGTTCGCCGCGTACTTGGTCACCTCGGCGCTTTTGACGTCCATCACCTGCACCGGGTTGCCCGACGGCAGGAACGGCTCGTAGAGGTCGGTCAGGATCGCGATCGATTTTTCGGAGGACGAGCCGATCACCACCCGCTCGGGCCGAAGGAAGTCCTCGACAGCAAACCCCTCGCGCAGGAACTCGGGGTTGGAGACGACGTCGAACCCGTCCGTCCCGTCGAGATGGTGCCGGATCGCATCGGTCACCCGGTCGCTCGTGCCCACGGGCACCGTGCTCTTGTCGACGACCACCTTGTAGCCCGCGTCCGGATTGGCGGCCAGGATCTTCCCGATTCCGTCGGCCACCATGAGGATGTACTTGAGGTCGGCGGAACCGTCTTCGCCGGGCGGCGTGGGCAGGCAGAGGAAGACCACGTCGGACGCCAGGACCGCGGCCGCGAGATCGGCGCTGAAGACGATCCGCCCCTTCCGCAGGTTGCGCAGGAAGATCTCCTCGAGCCCCGGCTCGTAGATCGTCACCTGGCCCGAATTGAGCTTGTCTACGATAGCCGGGTTGTTGTCGACGCAGTGGACCGTGTTGCCGCGCTCGGCCAGACAGACGCCGGTGACAAGACCGACGTACCCCGTACCCACGATGGCGATATTCACTTGATTCCTCCGGAATGGTGGCAAACGCCGTCATTTTACCGCAAAAGAGGCGCCGTGGGGAGCCGGAAGGTGCCCCCGGAAGACGGGAAGCGCGACCGGTCGGGTCAGTGCACCGATTTCGGGGAAGGGTCCGGGAGCTGGAACGGATCGCCGATCGCGTCGCCTGGCGAATCGGGTGTGAGGGACAATCCGTGGAAATCGAAATTGGGGGTATACCCCTTGACGAGGGAATCCAGGCCGCGGATCACGCCGAACCGGTCGGCATTTTGCGCGCAAACCGCGAGGGTAACGAGTTGCCTCTCCCATTCGGGCGAAACGGGCGTATCGCCGATCATCTTCATGACCTTGGGGTGGGAGGTCCGCAGGACGTCTTCCCCCTCGACGACGAGTTCTTCGTGCAGCTTCTCGCCGGGACGGAGGCCGGTGAAGACGATCTCGGCGTTGACGCCGATCTCCTTGCCCGAGAGGCGGATCATGTTGGCGGCAAGATCGAGGATCTTCACGGGATCCCCCATGTCGAGAACAAACACCTCTCCGCCGATGGCCATCGCTCCTGCCTGCAGGATCAATGCGGCCGCCTCGGGGATCAGCATGAAGTAGCGCGACGCATCGGGATGGGTCACGGTGAGTCTCCCGGTCGTCCCCAGCTGTTTCCTGAAGATTGGGACGACGCTGCCCACGCTGCCGAGGACGTTCCCGAACCGGACCGCGACAAAGGTGGTCTTGTTCCCTTTTCCGTTCATGTTCTGGACGATCAGTTCGGCGACCCGCTTGGTCGCCCCCATCACGTTGGTGGGACGAACCGCCTTGTCGGTGGAGACGAGGACAAAGCGCGCGACGCCGTATTCGGAAGCCGCCGCCGCGACGTTGCGCGTCCCGAAAATGTTGTTCTTGACCGCCTCCGTCGGATGGAATTCCATCACCGGGACGTGTTTGTAGGCCGCCGCATGGTAGATGACGTGCGGACGGTGGGCGGCGACGACCTCCTTCACGCGCGCGCGGTCGCGGACGTCGCCGATGACGGGCAGGCAATGGACTCCGGGGAACATCACCTTCATTTCCATGTCGAGTTCGAAGAGCGGGCTCTCGGCCATCTCGAACAGGATCAGCCGCGCCGGGAAAAGCCGGGCCACCTGGCGGCACAGTTCGGAACCGATCGACCCGGCTGCGCCGGTCACCATGACGACCTTGCCGGTGATGTCGCGGTGGAGCAGCCCTTCGTCGAGGGAGACGGGGTCCCGGCCCAGCAGGTCTTCGAGCGCCACCTCGCGGAGGCTCCGGACGCTGACCTTTCCGTCGATCAGTTCCCCCACGCCCGGCAGGATCCGGAAACGGACGCTCACGCTCTCGCAATGGGCCACGATGTGGCGGAGTTGCGGGAACGACGCCGAAGGGATGGCGACGATGATTTCGTCGATCCGGTGCCGCCGGCAGGCTCCGTCGATCATGCCGTGTGCGCCGAGGACCTTGTGCCCGCAGATCCGCGATCCGATTTTTTCCGGATCGTCGTCGATGAACCCGACGGTGTGCATTCCGAGCGCCGGGTTCTCGCGAATCTCGCGGGCGATCATCTGCCCTGCGGAACCCGCGCCGACGATCAGCACCCTGCGGTCGACACTGCCCCGGTTTCGCCCGAATGTTTCACGGCCGGTGCGGATGAAAAATCGAACCCCCAGGACAAGGAGCAGCGTGATGCCCCAGTCGAGCACGAAGATGGAGCGGGGAACGGCCATGGGCCCGGGCAGGGCGATCGCGCACCCGAGGAAGAGGAGCGACCCCAGCGAGCAACCCGCGGCCACGGGAAAAATATCGCTGATCGAGACGTAGCGCCACCATCCGCGGAACAGCCCGAACGAAAGGAAGCCGAAGGCCTTCCCAAGCAGCATGATGGGAATGGTTTGCGGAATGACGGGAGCGAACGAAGCGGGCACCGAAAAATCGAAGCGAAGATACCAGGCAAACAGATAAGACGCCAGGAAGATCCCGATGTGAAGAAGAAACTTCACGAACAAGCGAAAGCGAAGGACCGAACCGAAAAGCAATGTCAGAGGCTTCCTGATATCCCAGTCTGGATTTTCCATGTCTTTCATTTGATGGAGAGCAGCTCCACGTCGAAAATCAGCGTCTCGTTCGGCCCGATCTCGGTGCCTACGCCTCGCTCTCCGTACGCAAGCGGGGGGGGGACGACGATCTGCCACTTCGATCCTGCAGGCATCAGCTTCAACGCCTCGCTCCAGCCGGGAATAACCCCTCCCTTGACCTTGAGGACGGCGGGTTTCCCAGCCCGTTCCGTGCTGTCGAACTCGGTGCCGTCGATCAGCGTCCCCCGGTAGTTCACCTCGACTTCATCGGCATCC
>JANXQJ010000130.1 GCA_025356865.1 Deltaproteobacteria bacterium
ACGTCTTCCCGCACCAGCCCGATCGCCCGCCGCGCGTTGCCCCGGCGAGCGTGGTCGCGGATGAAGTTGGCGACCGCCCTTTCCCCCTCGCCGTCCTCGGCCAGCACATCGACCACGCCCATCTCGTAAAGCTCGGTGGCGGTATAGACGTTGCCGCTCGTCACGATTTCCTCGACCTGCCGCATCTTGAGCCGACGCGCCAGGAAATGGTAAGCCCCCATCCCCGGAAACAGGTTGAACAAAATCTCGGGCAACGCGAAGCGGGCCTTCTTTTCGGCGACCAGGAACGACGCGCAGAGCGCCGCCTCGAACCCGCCGCCCAGCGCTTCGCCCTGAACGAGCGAGACCGTGGTCATCGGCAGGTCGCAGCCGACGGAAAGCATGTGGACGATATCGATGCACTTGAGGGCATACTTCAGAAGTCCGGCGCGGTTCTTCTCGGCAATCAGCTGGCGGAAGCGGGCGATGTCGCCGCCGTAGCTGTAGACGGACGGGTGGGCCGAAGCGATGACGGCATACCGGATCGGGCACTCGGCGCCATCGTTCAGGTAGCGCCGGTTGTGCTGCTCGATCGATCCGTAGCACTTGAGGATGTCGCCGAGCATCTCTTCGTGGAAGCATTGACGCCCCTGCGGCGCCATGTAGGTCCACATGGTCTTGCGCGACTCGTCGAAACGCGTGTGCACGTGGGTGAGTTGGGGGACGAGCATCGGGAATTGCAGAACACAGCCGGCCATGGACCACTCCCTTGGATAGGATGGGTTACAACGGCGACGACAAGGACACCTGATGGAGAGCGCTCATATTGATCGAATTGCCGGACGGTTGTCAAGTTTACAGGCGGTTCACCGCCACGTTCTTCGGCAACAGGCGGCCGCGGGCTCCGCGGCTCCGGATGTACTCCTCCTCGAGCTGCGCCCGGGTCATGGCCACGCCGTTTCCGCGGACGGCGGGGAGCAGCACTTCCTTCGAGTATGCGACCAACCGCAGCAACTCCTCGCCCGGCTTGAGTCCGATCAGCTTGCACCCCTGCCCCTTGGGATATTCGAGCACCTCGGAGAGCGGGAAGACGAGCGCGTAGCCCGCGCCCGACGCGGCGAACACCCGGTCGTCCTTGGGGCCCAGATGGATCGGCGGCAGCATCTCCCCGTCCTTCACGTTCACGATCGCCTTGCCCGCCTTGACGCGCCCCATCAGGTTGCCGACCTCGGTGACGAAGCCGTAGCCGATCGTGCTCGAGAGGAGCAGGCGGTCCTTCTCGTTCCCCAGGAACGCCGATATGATCCGCGCACCGGCCGGAAGGTCGATCAGCGACGCGACCGGAACGCCGTCGCCGCGGCCGCCCGGGATCGCCCCGGCGGAGATCGTGTACGCCCGCCCCTGGCTGTCCATGAGAACGACGGCATGGGCGGTGCTCGTCTCGAGGATCGTGTGAAGGGCGTCGCCGTCCTTGAAGCCCAGCCCCGACGCTTCGAGGGCGTGACCCTGCCTCGACCGGAGCCACCCCTTCCGCGACAGGACGAGGGTGACCGGGTCGTCGGTCACCGTCTCCTCGAAGACCGCCGGGGCGGCCTCCTCGATCACCGTGCGCCGCGGCGTGCCGAATTTGGCCGCGTCGGCGCGAAGCTCGGCCGCGATCCGGCGGATCAGCGTCTTGCTGTCGGAAAGCATCTTCATCAGTTCCCTGCGCTCGTCGCGCAGGGTGCCAAGCTCCCGGTCGATCGCGATGGCATCGAGCCGGGTCAGCTGCCGCAGCCGCATATCCAGGACCTTGTCGGCCTGGATCTCGGAAAGCGCCCAGCGCGCCATCAGCTTCTGCTTCGCCTCGAGATCGGAGTCGGAGGCGCGGATCATCCGGATCACTTCGTCGATGTCGAGCAGCACCTTCGCGAAGCCCTCGAGGATGTGGATCCGGGCATCGACCTTGTCGAGCCGCGACTGCGTCCGGCGGACCACCGTCGCCGTCCGGTAGGCGCACCAGTCGCGCAGGATCTCGAGCAGCCCCATCTGCCTCGGGAAGCCGTCGAGGGAAACCACGCACTGGTTGACCTTCACGCGCGACTCGAGACTGGTCACGCTGCACAGGTACCCCATCAGTTCGTCGGGATTCTGTCGTCGCGACTTGGGGTAGATCTCGATCTGGACGGGCGGGGTGCCCTGCCCCGCGGCGTTGTTGACCGCGGAGACGCGGCCCAGCATCTCGGCCTTCATGCTTTTCTGGTCCGGCGTAAGCTGGCTGTCGCCCGGCTTCTTCCCCTTTTTCGGCGTCGGGTTCGAGAGTTCCTCGAATTCGCCGAGCACCTTCTCGGGGGAGATCTTGGGCGGCAGTTCGAAGACGACGATCCGCCACCCCTCGGGGTCCTTCTTCACTTCCCAGCGACTGCGGACCGTCAGCATCCCGCGGCCCGTCCGGTAGATCTCCTCGATCTCGGAGCGGGGCGTGATGATCTGCCCGCCGGTCGCGAAATCGGGTCCGGGGACGTGCTTGAGCAGATCCTGGAGCGTGGCCTTCGGATCAAGCAGAAGCGTCTCGGCCGCCGCGCACACCTCCTTGAGATTGTGCCCGGGGATGTCGGACGCCATTCCGACCGCGATCCCCATCTGGTCGTTCATGAGGATCGTTGGGATGCGGGACGGCATGCTCACCGGTTCGGAGTCGTTGCCGTCGTAGTTGGGACGGAAGTCGACCGTGCCGAGATCGAGCTCGGACAGAAGCAGTTGCGAGATATCGGTCAGGCGGCATTCCGTGTACCGCATCGCGGCGGCCGGGTCGCCGTCGATCGACCCCCAGTTCCCCTGCCCGTCGAGCAGCGGGTGGCGCATGTTGAAATCCTGCGCCAGGAGCACCATCGCCTCGTAGACGCTTGCATCGCCGTGGGGGTGATACTTGCCGATGACGTCGCCGACCACGCGCGCCGCCTTCTTGTGCGGGCTTTTCGGCCCGAGGCTCAACTGGTGCATCGCGTAGAGGATCCGGCGGTGGACCGGCTTGAGGCCGTCTCGCACGTCGGGAATCGCGCGCATCATCAGCGTGGAGACCGCATAACTCAGGTACCAGCGCGACATCCCCTCGTCGGCGGGAATGTAATCGCGCCAGGGCAGGGCCTCGGCGGGCGCGTTCGTATCGGGGCTCATTTAAATATTCTCCTCCGTGCCCATCTTCCCCTCGGCTTCGATCCAGCTCCTGCGGTCGGAGACGCGCTTCGACGAGAGGCACCGGTCGACCGCCGCGTAGGTTTCGTCCTCGCGCCCGGAGAGGATCCGGAGCGGCAAGAGCTTGCGCGTATCGGGATTCATCGTGGTCTCCCAGAGCTGTTCCGGGTTCATCTCGCCCAGCCCCTTGAACCGCTGGACCTTGAGCTTCTCGAGGTCGACCCCCTCGCCCTCGGCGCGCGCCTTCGCCGCGTCGAGTTCCTCCTCGTCGAGGCAGTAGACGATCCGCCGGACCTTGGCCTTGCCGTGCGGCGGGACGTCGACCCGGTAGAGCGGCGCCTCGGCGACGTAGACGTGGCCCTGCTCGACGAGCGCCGGCAGATGGCGCAGGAAGAACCCTTCGAGGAGGCTCCGGATGTGGGCGCCGTCGACGTCGGCGTCGGTCATGATGATGACCTTGCCGTATCGCAAGCCCGAGAGGTCGGGCTTCTCGCCGCGCTTGTGCGGATCGATGCCGATCGAGACGATGATGTTGTGCACCGCCTCGCAGGCGAGCACATCGTTCGCCGCCACTTCCCACGTGTTGAGCAGCTTGCCGCGAAGCGGCAGGATCGCCTGGTTGTCCCGATCGCGCGCCATCTTCGCCGAGCCGCCGGCCGAATCGCCTTCGACCAGGAAGAGCTCGGTGCGCTCGGGGTCGTCCTCCTTGCAGTCGGCCAGCTTGCCGGGCAGCGTTCCCAGCGTCCCCTGCTTCTTCTTCTCGACCTTCTTGGCCTGCCGCATCCGCGCATTGGCCGCGTCGACCGCGAGCGCGGCGATCACCTTGCCGTACTCGGGATGCTCGTTGAGCCACAGTTCGAAGCGGTCGCGGAAGACGGAGGCAATCATCGCCGGGGCGCCACGGGAGGAGAGGCGCTCCTTGGTCTGCCCGTCGAACTGCGGGTTCTTGATCCGGGCGGAGAAGATGTAGCAGCACTTCCCCCAGACGTCGTCCGGCACGATCTTCACGTTGCGCGGCATCATGTCGTGGTGCTCGGCGAACGACCGGATCGACTCGCAGACCGCCGACCGGAGGCCGTTGACGTGGGTCCCGCCCTGCGGCGTCGGGATCAGGTTGACGAAGCTCTCGCCGAGGCCGGTTCCGTCGGCGATCCAGCAAAGCGCCCAGTCGGCACCCTCGCCCACTGCGTACTCTTCGCTGTCGCGCTCGGTCCAGTGACGGCTTCCGACGAAGATCGGGGCGGCCAGGTCGCGCTCGGCGACCATCTCGCGCAGGTAGTCGGTCATCCCCTCGACGTATTTCCACGACTTCTCGTCGGCGAACAGCCCCCCTTCGGCCTTGAGCGTCGTCGTGATGCCGGGGAGCAGCATCGCCTTCGTGCGCAGCAGCCGCTCGAGCGACGGGACGTGGATCTCGGGCGCGTCGAAATATTTCCCGTTGGGCCGGAAGTGGACGATCGTGCCGTTCTTCCCCTTCGGGACGGGCACCCCCGTCTCGAACAGCTTTTCCGTCAGTTCGCCGTTCTCGAATCCGATCTTGTACTCCCGGCCGTCGCGGTGGACGGTCGCCACTAGCGTCGTGGAGAGCGCGTTGGTCACGGAGACGCCGACGCCGTGCAACCCGCCGGAAAAGCCGTAGTTCCGCTTGTCGAACTTGCCGCCCGCGTGGAGCACCGAGAACACGAGCTGAATGCCGGGCACCTTCTTGACCGGGTGCAGGTCGACCGGGATGCCGCGGCCGTCGTCGGCGACCGTGATCGTGCCGTCGGCGTGCAGCGTCACCGAGATGGCCTTCGCGAAACCGGCGAGGCACTCGTCGGCCGCGTTGTCGACGACCTCCTGCAGGATGTGGTTGGGCGTGTTCGTCCGGGTATACATCCCGGGGTGGCGGCGGACCGGTTCGAGCCCTTCGAGCGTCTGGATCGACTCGGCATCATAGGTCTGGGGCGATTTGGACAAGCGACTATCCTCCATCATGGATCCATCGGGCCGATTTGCCGGGGAGTGAAACGAATCACCCATGATACTCGACCTTGCGCCGGGATGCACCCCGCGGCCGCCCCACGTTTGCCGATGGGCTCACCGGCCATTGCCACGCGGGGGGGGCGCGGCGATAACGGGTCGGCATTATGCCGTGTTTGCGGTACCGTATACCTGATGCAACCCACGGAGAAAAGTCGATACGACTATGTCCTCCTTCCGGCGCTGATCGCCGCCGGACTCGCGGGCAATTATTTCCGCTTCCCGATCTTCCTCAACATCGACTTCCTCTTCGGCAGCATCTTCGCCATGCTGGCGCTGCAGTTCCTCGGGCCCGGGCGGGGGATTCCTGCCGCGGCCGCGATCGCGGCCTATACCTTCGTCCTCTGGAACCACCCCTACACGATCGTCATCATGACCGCCGAGGTGGCCGCCGTCGGGCAGCTGATGGCGCGCCGCAGGATCGGAATGGTGCTCGCCGACACGATTTTCTGGCTCATCGCCGGCATGCCGCTGGTCTACCTCTTCCACCACCTCGTCATGCACGTTTCTCCCAGCAACACCCATATCATCATGGTCAAGCAGGCATTGAACGGCATTGCCAACGCCCTCGTCGCGCGGCTGCTCTTCTCCGCCTGGGCACTTCGATCCCGTTCGTCGCAGATATCGTACCGGGAACTCGTGACCAATCTGCTGGCTCTTTTCACGCTGTGTCCGGCGCTGATCCTGCTGGCGGTGGGGAGCCGGACCGATTTCAACGAAACCGAACGCCGCATCCGCACCACGCTGGTCGAAGAGATCCGGCGGACGAATCAACGGCTGGAAACCTGGGTAGGAAACCGGACAACCGCCATTTTTCATCTGGCCGAATTGGCCGCGTCGAGATCGCCGCAACAGATGCAACCCTCCCTGGAGCAGGCCGGGAAGTCGGATCTCAATTTCCGGCGGATCGGACTTCTGGATCGGGAAGCTACCACCACCGCCTTCTTCCCGCTGCTCGACGAACTGGGGCATGAAACCGTCGGCCTGAATTTCGCGGATCGCCCCTTCATCCCGACGCTCAGACAAATCCGGAAACCGATGCTCTCGGAAGTGCTCATATCCCGCGTCGGAAGGCCTGGCCCCGCAGTCTCGGTCCTCGCGCCGGTGATCATCCGCGGAGCGTACGCCGGCTATATCATCGGCGTCCTCAGCCTTGAACAGGTCAATGAATATCTCGAAACCAGCCTGGCTGGATATGGCTCGACATACACGCTGCTGGATAAAAACGGCAACATCATCGTGACCAGCCGCACCGATCAAAAGGCCATGACGCCGTTTGTCCGCGACAAGGGGACGATCCGTCGTCTCGATGACGCGGTCTGCCAGTGGGTACCGGCGCTGCCCTCCAATATTTCGATCTCGGAACAGTGGAAAAAATCGTTCTACGTCGCGGAATCCACGATCGGCAACCTGGCGGAGTGGAAACTGATCCTGGAACAACCGGTGGCGCCCTTCCAGAAAATGCTCTACGACCGCTACACCGGCAAGCTGACGCTGCTGTTCCTGATCCTGCTGGGGGGACTGGCGCTGGCAGAACTGGTGGGGCGCAGGATCGTCGTCACGCTGGAACGTCTCGGCGCCCTGACGACCGAGCTTCCGGCCATTCTGGCCACGGATGCCCCCGGGGTCCGATGGCCCGAAAGCGGCATTCAAGAGGCCAATCAACTGATCGACAATTTCCGGGATATGGCGGATGCACTGGCGGCACAGTTCATAGAGATCCGGAAGATCAACGAATCACTTGAACAGCGGGTCGAGGAGCGGACGGCGAGATTGCAGGAGAGCGGGCAGTCGCTCCAGGCGTCGCTCCGGGAAAAAGAGACGCTCCTCAAGGAGATCCACCACCGGGTCAAGAACAACATGGCGGTCATCTCGAGTCTCCTGGCGCTCCAGGGGAACCGGGTCGCGGACCCCGCCCTCCGGTCGATGTTCGAAGAGAGCCGGCAACGGATCAGGTCGATGGCGCTGGTCCACGAAAAACTTTACGCCTCGACAGACCTGTCCCGGATCGACTTGGCCGGCTACGTGCGAAGCCTGGTCAACGGCCTCGGGACCATCTACCAGACCCCCGGGAAGACAATCGAGGTCGGGGTCGACGTCGGGGACGTCCTGCTGGACGTCGACGCCGCCGTCCCGTGCGGGCTCATCCTGAACGAACTCGTGACCAACGCCCTGAAGTACGCGTTTGCCGGGAGAGACCGGGGCGAAATTTCCGTTTCCTTCACGAAGGCCGGAAACGCGTGTACCCTGACCGTCAAGGACGACGGGGTCGGCTTTCCAGCCGGCTTCGATCCCCTGAATTCGGACACCCTCGGGTTGAAGATCGTGGAAGTGCTGGCCGGGCAACTCGACGGAAGCGTGCGTTTCAGCTTCGACGCGGGTACGGAAGTGGTCGTCACCTTCCCCGGGCATGGAGGAATTCATGGAAACGTTTAGGATCCTGATCGTCGAGGACGAGGGGATTGTCGCCCTCCAGATAAAGCACGAGCTGGAACAGTTCGGGCACGCGGTCACGGGAATCTGCAACTCGGGGGAGAAGGCGCTCGAATCCGTCGAGGCCGTCCGCCCCGACCTGGTCCTCATGGACATCAAGCTCTCCGGCGTGATGGACGGCGTCGAAACGGCGGGGATCCTCTCGGCCCGGCACGACCTGCCGATCGTATTCCTGACCGCCCACTCCGAGGAGGCGATGCTGGAGCGGGCAAGCGACACGGAGCCGTACGGATACATCGTCAAGCCGTTCGACACCACGGATCTCCAGGTCGGCATCAGGATGGCGATCCGCAAGCACCAGGCCGACCGGGAGAAGATGCGGCTGACCGAAGCGTTGAAACAGTCGCTCGAGAAGGTGAAGCTGCTGAGCGGCTATCTCCCGATCTGCATGTCGTGCAAGAAGATCCGCGACGACCGAGGCTACTGGGAGGCGATCGAGCAGTACATCAGCCGGCATTCGGAGGCCGAGTTCACGCACGGGATCTGTCCCGGCTGCATGGTGAAGCTTTACCCCGGATACGCGCCCCCGCCATCCTGATGAAACCCGGCGCCCTCACGCCTGAAGAGTGGGAGATCATGAAGCGGCACACCGCCTTCGGATCGAAGATCATCGGGGATCACCCCCGAAACAGCGTCCCGGTTCGAGGACTTGTACAATTGTATGAAGGGATGAGTGAACCAGGGCGAGCGGTAGATCTGCGGAGACTGCCCTGAAAAACCGTCCCCCGCGTTCACGCCCCTGCGTAAGATTCGAATCATTACGGAAGGCGCAGATGGAAGATAAACCCTGGGATCGGTCCGACCGGCTCGTCGCCCTCCTGCTCGTGTTTCTCGCACTGGCCGCCTTCGCGAAGACCACCGGCCACCTGTTCCTGCTGGCCGACGACCCGGAATACACGTTCCGCAACGAGCACGTCAAGGCGGGCCTGACCGGGTCCGGCGTCGCCTGGGCATTCCGGTCCGTCTACGCCCTGAACTGGCATCCCGTCACCTGGCTCTCGCACATGCTCGACGTGCAACTCTTCGGGATGAACCCGGCCGCGCATCACCTCGTCAACCTGCTCCTCCACATCGCGAACACGGTCCTCTTGTTCGACCTCCTCCGAAGGGCGACCGGGGCGCGGGAGGCAAGCGCCTTCGTAGCCGCCGTCTTCGCCGTCCATCCGCTGCACGTGGAATCGGTCGCGTGGGTGGCGGAGCGGAAAGACCTCCTTTGCGGCCTCTTCTGGCTCCTGGCGATGCGCGCCTACGTCCGGTACGTCCGCCTTCCCGGGGCGGGGCGGTATGCGGCGGTCCTGGCCTTTTTCGCCCTGGGCCTCCTCTCCAAGGCGATGATCGTGACCCTCCCCTTCCTCCTCCTGCTCCTGGATTACTGGCCCCTCGGCCGATTCGCACCGGGGCGTCCCCGCCTGGCGCCGATCGTCGAAAAGATTCCCTTCCTCATCCTGGCCGCCGGGACGGGGATCGTGACCTATCTGGCCCAGGACGCGGGAGGCGCCGTGAACGCCCTTCCGTTCGGGGTTCGCGCCGCAAACGGCCTGACCGCCTATGCCGCCTATCTCGGCAAGTTCATCTGGCCGCACCCGCTGGCGATCTATTACCCGCACCCGTCCGAGATCGGGAAAGCCGTCCCGGCCTGGAAGGCGGCGGGCGCGTTCCTGCTCCTGGCCGGAGCGACCGGAACAGCCCTTGCCGCCCGGAAGCGGCGCCCCTGGCTCCTCTTCGGGTGGCTCTGGTTTCTCGTCGGCCTCTCGCCGGTCATCGGGATCGTGCAGGCCGGAGGGCAGTCGATGGCCGACCGGTACATGTACATGCCGATCATCGGACTGCTCGTCCTGGTCGCGTGGGAGTCGGCCGACCGGTTCGGGACGCGGCCGTTCGGGGGAGGGGCGCTGCGGACCGCCGCCCTCTTTTCGATCGCGGCGCTCGCGTTCCTGACCTGGCGGCAGACGGACCATTGGCACGACACCGTGCGGCGCTCACGCACGCCACGGACGTGACCTCCGAAAACAGGTGGGCCGAACGCCATCTCGGAAACACCTTCGAAGAGCTGGGCGACTTCGGGCGAGCCGCCCGCCATTACGAAAACGCGGCGCGGATCCTGCCGGACGCAAACGTCAGCATCGACATGGGACGCCTGTCCGCCAAGCAGGGGGATGCCGGCGGGGCCGCCCGCCATTTCCGGGAGGCGCTCCGTTTCGTCCCCGGCGACCTCGAGGCGCGTCTCGGACTGGCCGCCGCACTCGACGGCGAAGGGAAAACAGAAGAGGCCGTGCGGCTCTTCGCGGAAATCCTCCGGGATTATCCGGACGCGGCGGAAGCGGCGTACCGGAAGGGAAACGCCCTGCTCGAAGCCGGGAAACCGCTCGACGCCCTGGCGGCATTCCGGGCCACGGTCCGCCTCCGCCCGGGTCACGCCGAGGGGCACAACAACCTGGGCGTCCTCCTCGGGAAAATGGGGAAGACCGACGAGGCGATCGTCCACTTCCGGGAGGCGTTGCGACTCATGCCGGGGCACGAACAGGCGCGGCGGAACCTCGAGGCGGCATCCGGGGGGCGATGACCTCCCGAAAATTAGTCGCCAAGTTTTACGCCGATTCTGCCGATACGACGGGGTGAGACCTCACGAAAACAGGGAGCCCCGAAGATGCTGTCAAATGTCCGGCTTTCCACGCGCATCATCGCGCAGGGAGGCGTTGTCGCACTCTGTTTCGCCCTCGTCCTGGCCTGGATCTTTCCGACGATGCACAACCACCTCTACGAAGCCCGCCGGCAGCAGACCCGCAACCTGGTGACCGTGATCCGGGGCGTGGTCAACGGTTACGTAAGACTCGCGGCCGACGGGCACGTTCCCCTCGAGACGGCGCAGGCGCAGGCGGTGAAAGCCCTGCGGGGACTGCGCTATGCGAAGGGCGACTATTTCTGGGTCAATGACCTGGAACCGCGGATGGTGATGCACCCGACCATGCCGCAACTCGAAGGACAGAGTCTCAAAGAGTTCAAGGACCCCGACGGAAAAAGGCTTTTCGTGGAAGCGGCCGAAACGTGCCGAAAGGACGGCGAGGGGACCGTCGAGTACCGGTGGCCCCGCCCCGGCAAGTCGGACCCGGTCCGGAAGATTTCCTTCGTCGCCCTGGTCCCGGAATGGAACTGGGTGATCGGCTCCGGGGCGTACGTCGACGACATCCGCTCCGAAATGTTTCGCATCGGCGGCGTCTCGTTCGTCGTTTCCCTCCTGATCCTCGCGGGCTGTCTCGCCATCTCCTGGCGGATCGGCGCACCGGTGACCCGGGCCATCACCGGGACGACCCGGATCATCGCCGGGGGAGACCTGAGAAAACGGATTCCCGAGGAAGGCGCGCCAGAAATCAAGGGACTCGCTTCCGCGGTCAACACCATGGCCGACACCCTGCGCGGGATCGTCGCCCGCATCCGGGAAACCGGCGAGCGGCTCGGGACGATTTCGGACGAAGTCAAGAAAGCCACGCGGCACGGCGCGGACGAGACGAACCGGCAGGTGATCGCGGTGGCGCAGGTTGCGCGGAACATCGAGGAACTGGGGCAGGCGTCACGCCTCATCGCCGAGAGCGCCGAATCGGTTCGCGACGCGTCCGACCGGACGGTTTCGACGGCGCAGCAGGGAGCCGACCTCGTGCGCGACAGCGTCGACGCCATCGGCCGATTGCGCGAGCGCGTCGAGGACATCGCGGCCCAGGTGGCGTTCCTGGGGGAAAAGTCGGGTGAAATCGGAAAGGTCATGAACACCATTCACGAGATTGCCGGAGAGACCCACCTGCTTGCGCTCAACGCGACGATCGAATCGGCCGCGGCAGGGGAAACCGGACGCCGGTTCGGCGTGGTGGCGTCCGAGGTGAGACGGCTGGCCGAACGGACGCGGCAGTCGAGCGGGGATATCCACGCGATCATCTCCGAGATCCACGCGGCGATCGGAAAGTCCATCCGGGCGACGGAGCAGGGTACCGCGGACGCGGGACGCGCCGCCGAGATGATCTCCCTCAATGCAAGGACCTTCTCCGAAATCATCGCGATGATCGAGGAAACGACGGGAGCCAGCCGGAACATCTCGGCCGCAACCCGCCGACAGACGGAATCCAATGACGGGCTCGAGGCGACGATGAGGGATCTTTCGGACTCGATCGGCGAACTGGCGGGCCATATGGACGTGACGGTGGAAGCGGTGGGATGCATGGCCGAGGTCGTGAAAGCGCTGGACGAGACCTCTGCGACCTTCCGGGTTTAATCCGGTTTTATACCCGGTGCCGCAATTTCACGTCTTGCGGTGAAGTCTCCGCAAGCCGAAGCCGATCATCAAGGCGATGCCCAGGGTGATGATTGACCCGATAACGCCGGCGAGGGACGTCCCCGCAGCGGGGGCCGGCCACGCCGCCCCCTGCTTCCGTTCCCCCGAAACCCCACCCGCCTTCCCCGGTTCGGTCCTGGAGGCCCCCTTCTCTTCCGGCTTCCGGAAGTCGTACCCGGGAAAAAACGCCGTGATTTTCTGAATGCCGGCCAGCCGTTCGTGCACCCCCCGCCCGGGCGATTCCAGTTCTTCCTTCCCCGAGGTCCGCGCCATCGCCCACTCGAGGCCGTCCGGATTGGACGAGGCGAACCAGGAGAGAAACGCGCCGGTGAACAGGGCGATGCCCAGGAACGCGAGGACGACCTTTCGGATGGATCGGGGGTGCCTCGCATGCGGCGCGGGGACCGCCCCGACGAGTTCGGGGCGCGCCTTCCAGACGAAGGAGACGACGGATGCCGTCACCAACCCCTCGACGATTCCGATCGCCAGGTGGATCGGTTGCATCAGTGCGGCGAAGGTGGCAAAGGGCAATTCGGAGACCCCGGAGAAGACCGTCTCCAGCACGACCCCGAAGGCGCCCGCCTGCAGGCTGAGGACGGCCGAGATCATGGCACCCGCCATCAACCGCCCTTGCGTGGGAGCGCCCCCGGCGATTTTCCGGAAGACGAGGGGATAGACCAGGAAACACGGGAAGAAACCGAGGTTGAAAATGTTGCACCCGAGCGCCAGGAGGCCGCCGTCGCCGAAGAAGAGCGCCTGCACCGTCAGGACGGACGCCATGGCGAGGAATGCGGCGGACGACCCCAGAAGCACGGCCAGGATCATGCCGCCGCCCAAGTGCCCGCTGGAACCCGTCACGGGAATCGTGAAGTTGATCATCTGGGCGGCGAAGACGAATGCGCCGAGGACGCCCATCAGGGGAACCTTCGCGTCGTCCCCCTCCTGCCTGAGTTTCCGGGCGCTGTAAACGATCAGCCCCCCCGTCGCGGCCAACATCGTGCCGCCGACAACCGGGGAAACCAGTGCATCCGCCATGTGCATCGGGTGGTCTCCTTGCGAGTCGTTACGGCGTGGGATGCGCGTCGCCGGCGGGCTTGTTGCTCTCCGCCTTGCCGCCGTTGAACCCGAGGGTGATTCCCGCAAGCCAGGTGACGTTCGGCGAAGCCTCCGTCGTTCCCCACCGCATCCCCGCGTCCAGCGTCACATCTCCCGGAAGCGCCACCTTGCCGCCGACCATCAGTTCGGAGGCGGCGGGCCCGGATGCGCCGACATTCTTCTCCCATTGGTATTCGCCGACCGCCGTAAACCGCTGGCCGAGGGGATATTCGACCGCGAAGGTGGCCTCGATCGCGTCTTCCCGGTCCCGGTTTCCGACCGAACGGCCGCCGACGGTCGTTCCGACGTTCGCGTGCAGCAGCACTTTCTCGATCTCCCAGTCGGCGATCAGCGTGAGCAGGCCGCAAGCGCGGCCGTGGCCGAACCCCTTGTCGTGGTCGCCCGTGGGAAGCGCCACCCCCGCCTTGACCCCGACCGTCGGGACGAATCCCTTCCCCTCGTACAACGCGTACTTCAGCGTCGCCTCGGTGTCGCCCATTCCGTGGACGGATTCGGTCGCGGCGTCCGGCTTTCCGAACAGGTAGGCGAAGTTGACCGCGAAGTCCAGCCTCTGGGCGAATCCCAACGTATAGGCGTTCACGATGGCCGTCTCGCGGTTGCCGGCGGATCCGTGAGCCCGCTCGTAGTTGAATTCGACCTGGGCGTTTCCCTTGCCGAGCGTGCCCGCGTCTTCCGTCCCCAGCGGATGTCCCGCCTGGGCGTCATGGGCCGCGGCGAGCAAAAGAGTCCCCGCCACAACCCCCGCGAGAATCGCCTTCGATATCCTGCCCATCCCGATTCCTCCGCCCGGCATCGATGCCACACTATTTTTAATCGTGTTACGCCAGACAAGATATCCGACTACGCATTACTCGTCAACCCCCCACTGGCCCGCATTTCTCATCAGCCTTCCGCTACGGACATTGGCGAAAAATGCGGGTCGGGTTGCAATAAAGTTTATGCGGCAGTCGTCCGATAAGAAGGCATGGGAAAGAAACTGATCATCACGCTCAGGAACGGTCAAAGCGTCAAGGGGACCCTCCTCTATCCCTTCGACGGCACCGAGACCGAGATCGAGGTCGTCGACCCGGACCGGAAGAAGACCCTCTTCCCGATGGACGAGGTCGCCCACATCCTCCTGGATGCCCTCCCATCCTGGGCCGAGTCCCGCAAACCATCCGGAAACGAAGAGGTGCAAACGCTCACCGGGGACAACTTCCGTGTGGTCGTCCATGAAAAAGGCCGCTCCGCGAGCGGCTTCTTCGGCACCATCCTGGGCGAACCACTCGTCACCGGCTTCAATATCGTCTTCTTCGTCAAGACGGCAGTCCGCTTCCGCCACCAGGAGAAGAGCCTGGGCGACATCCTGCTGGAGAAGGGCCTCATCTCCCCGGAGAAGATCGACAAGGCGCTCGACGCCCAGAAGGCCCTCCGGGACCGGCGGCTCGGCGACCTGATCTCCGACTCCCCCCGGGTGCCGAAGGAGACGATCGAGAAGACGCTGCGCGCCGCCAACAAGGAGGGCCGACGGAACATCCGGGTCGGCGACATGCGTCGCATGCAAGAAGCGGGTCGCGCTTTCCCGGGAAGAGGGGATGCTGCCCCTCAAGGTGGACGGGATTCTCAAGGTGCTCAAGGTCTGAATGTAGGCGGATGATCGAATCTCGACATCAGGAGATAGCCGGAATGAAAGCCGTCTGCCTGCTCGGAAGTCCCCGAAAAGGGGGCAACAGCGCCACCATCGCCGGATGGGTGACGGCCCGGATCGCCGAACTCGGGGGCGAAGTCGAGACCATTTACCTGAACGGCCTGCAATACCGGGGTTGCCAGGGGTGCTACGCGTGCAAGCGGGAGAGTCCCGTTTGCGTCGTGAAAGATGACCTCGGGGAAGTACTGGCCAAGGCGGCCGGCGCGGATGCCCTCATCCTCGCCTCGCCCGTCTACTACGGCGACGTTTCCGCACAGTTGAAAGGGTTTATAGACCGGACCTTCTCGTGGCTCGTCCCGGACTACCCCTTCGCCGAGGAGAAGAGCCGCCTCTCACCAGGCAAGAAACTCGCGTTCGTCCTGACCCAGGCCCACCCGGATGCCGACCTCTTCGGCGACGTGTTCCCCCGCTACTCGAACTTCTTCCGGTGGCTCGGCTTCCCCGAGGCCCGCCTGCTCCGCGGCTGCGGCCTCCAGGAAAGGAGCAATCCCGCCACCCGGGACCACCTCGTGACGGGGGCTCGCGAGATCGCCGGCTGGCTGGCTGAAACCGGCGCGAAATAGCCGCAGGGTCGAAAGTGCTACCGCGGCGTTCCCGACCGCGTTATGATGGTTTCCCACCTAAGTGCGCCCTTAGCTCAATGGATAGAGCATCAGACTTCGAATCTGGGGGTTGGGGGTTCGAGTCCCTCAGGGCGCACCATTTCTCCCTTCACGCGACATCAGGGAATTCGAACGCGCACCGGCCGCCGACCGAACAGGGAGGATAAGCCCGCTGGATGCGGGCGGAAGGCCGGAAGCCGGGCCTCAGGGCGCACCATTTTTCATTTCGTTACGCCTAATAACCCGTCAGCAGGAAGTCCAATGCGGCAATGATCTCATCGCGTCTCTCTTTCAGCGAACCGACCTTATCTCCGAGCGAGCGGACGGATATGCCCGCCAGTTCCGCCGTGGACATCACGACTGCGTGGCGCTTGACGCGAAATTCCGGGTTGAGTCGCCGGGCGGCCTTGCCCATGGCGGTTGCCTTGACCAGCGGGACCACGACACGGGTCGCCAGATCGTCGAGCAGTTCGGCCTGAACGTCGAGGAGGTAGGGAATGGCCTCACGCGTTTCCGCGTTCCGGTTCTCATAGACATCGAATTGCGACATCAGAAACGCCGTACGCCGTCGCTGAAGGCCCCACCGGCCTCGACGCGCCGATTGTATGCAGCGATGGCCTCCCGATTCTCCTCCCGCCATTTCCGGCGTTTTTCCTCAAGGATCAGTTTCACCAGGTGATCCTCCAGCGCCTGGGACAGGTTGATGTGCCCCTCACGCGCCTGCCGGAGCAAATCGCTGTTGATGCTCAGGTTCGCGGATTTTTTCGGAGCCTTCGGGTCGAATGCCAGGGTTTGCACGATGTCCTCCATGCGCATAATACGTGCGCATAGGATATACTGCAGCGGAAAGAAAAGGAAGCGAGTGACGGGAGGACGACAGTGCAGCCCGATTATTCCGGTATCGCCATCCGTTACGGCGTCTCCCCCTGCCCATTCGGCGACTGTTTCGTCGCGATCACCGACAAGGGGGTCTGCGCGCTTTCGTTTCCGGACGAACACGGCATCGGGGATGCGGTCGCGGGGTTGCGGAACCGGTGGCGGAATGCGAATCTTGTCGAGGATGCGAAGAACACGGGATATATCGTGAAAAGGATCTTCGAGCGTCGGCGCCGACGTGACGCCCCGGCGCCGAATCTCGACGTCCGGGGAACCGCTTTCCAGTTCAAGGTGTGGGAGGCGCTCGTCCGGATGCCGAAGGGCAGCACCGCTTCCTACGAAGAGATCGCCATCCGGATCGGCCATCCGAAAGCCGTGCGCGCGGTCGGGAATGCCGTGGCCCGCAATCCCGTCGCGTTCCTCATCCCGTGCCACCGGGTCATCCGGAAGACGGGCGCCATCGGAAATTACCGGTGGGGCGCGGAGAGGAAACAGGCGATCCTCTCATGGGAAGCAGCCGGCCTTCACCTCTCGACCGGGACCGTCCGATGACCCGGATCTTCGTCGACGCCGACGCATGCCCCATGAAGCAGGAGGTCTATCGGGTCGCCGACCGGTACGGCTTCGAGGTGACGCTCGTGACCAATTCGTGGATGCGGATTCCCGAAGACCCGAAGATCACGCTTCAACTGGTCGAGGGCGGCTTCGACATGGCCGACGACTGGATCGTGGAACAGGTCCGGCCGGACGATGTCGTGATCACCGCGGACATACCGCTGGCGGCCCGCGCCATCAAGAAAGGGGCAAGCGTCCTGGGAACGACCGGAAACCCGTTCACGGACGACAACATCGGCCACGTCCTCGCCACGCGCAACCTGCTCTCCGAACTTCGCGAGAGCGGCGTCCGCACCGGCGGTCCGCCGCCGATCCAGAAGAGCGACCGGTCCCGCTTTCTCCAGAATCTCGACACGATGATCCAGGTCATCCTGCGGAGGCAATAATGGCATCGCAGATCGACGAACTGATCCAGGCCGTCAAGGCGCTCGAAGCGGAACTGGAAGCGGATTTCAGGAAACGGCGGGCGGAGTTCATGGAGTCCGTCGAGGAAAAACGGCTCCGCTTCGCCGAGGAAGTGCTCGTTCACAGCCGGCGACTTCGGGGCGGGCTTCCCGGCTACCTGGCGACATCCCGCCCGCTCGTCGCCCTCACGGCGCCGCTGATCTACGCCATGACCGTGCCGATGGTTTTCCTGGACCTGTTCGTGATGCTCTATCAGGCGGTCTGCTTCCCGATATACGGGATCCCGAAGGTCCGCCGGCGCGATTACTGGGTCTTCGACCGCGAGGAATTGCCCTACCTGAACATCCTCGAAAAATTGCACTGCGCCTTCTGCTCATACGCCAACGGACTGGCGGCGTTTTTCCGGGAAGTCACGGGACGCACCGAACAGTACTGGTGTCCGATCAAGCACGCCCGCCGGATCCGCGACGCCCACGGCCGCTACCCGCACTTCTTCGAATACGGCGACGTCGAGGCCTACCACAAGGGGCTCGAACGGATCCGAAAGGAATACGCCCGGGTCGAGAAGAAGCAGGACGCCTCATAAAACCTGCATCACGCGGCCGGCGTCGGTTCAGGCGATGCCGATTTCGCGGCCACCTGCTCCTTCGCCCAATCGTCGAACCGGGTCATCACCGCATCGAGCGTCTTCTGCGAGATGTCGGGGAGCGACCCGCCGAATGCTTTTCCGGCCATCGAAAAACCCTTCATCACGGCTTCCTTCATCTTGTCGAGCCTGGACGGATCGCTGCCCGCGACCCTGATCGCGAAATCGAAGATTCGCTGCGACGTCTTCTCGACGCCCCAGTAGCCGTCGTCAGCCACGAGGTCGGACGCCTGTTGCGGCGTGAGGTCCTTGAGACTGGCCGTCCTGCCGCCCCCGACATCGATCGACATCGAGATTCTCTGCTTCTCGAACATCCGCGCCACGAGTTCGCGAAAGACCGTGAGGTGCGCATCGAGCGAGCCCTCGACCGCCGCCGGCTTTCCGTAAACGGCGCCGGGCGATTTGGAGCCAAGGGTTACGCGGTCTCCGGATCCGGACAGCCCGGGCTTTTCGGCCGCCTCGTTCCGGTCGCCGGATTCGGACGCCTCGTTCGCTTCGATCGACTTTTTAGATGCCAGGTTCCGCAAATCGGCGGGCGTGGTGGTGACATCTTTGATCATGTGAGGAGACCTCCTCGCGACGATTAAGGGCTTCTGCGCCTCTCTCAAACTTTACGGCTTTTCCCGGGGAAAAAATCACTGCCGGTCGCTCGTTTATGAGATCAGGCCGAAATCGTGCAAGTAGCCGAGCAGCTTGTTCCGGTCGACCGGCTTGACCAGGTAGGCGTTGCACGACTCCTTGAACAGTTCGAATACCGTCTGGCTGTCGGTGACGCCCGTGGTCATGATGACCTTGGTGAGGCCGCCGCCGGACGTCTCGATCCTGCGAATCTCCTTAAGGACGGCCGGGCCGTCCATCTCCGGCATCATGACGTCGAGGCAGACGAGGTCGAACGGTTGCCCGCCCGCGAGCGCGGCGCTGAAGGCCTCGATCCCCTCCTTTCCACCGGGAGCCGTCTCGCACTCCCCGTAAGGCGACAGCATTGCCTTCAACAACATCCGGCTCGTCGTTTCGTCCTCGATGATCAGCGTTTTCATCCCTTGCTCCTCTTTCCCGTTTCGTTGTTGCGTTTCATGCCCATCCCGCCGCCTCGAGGGCGGACTTGAACCGGGCGAACTGCTCCTCGAGCGCCGGAATCAACCCGGCGACCCGGTCGACCTCCCCGTTGCGCCCGGCCTGCTCCATCTCGAAGGA
>JANXQJ010000136.1 GCA_025356865.1 Deltaproteobacteria bacterium
CCGCGCCAGGTCGTTGTAGAACACCAGCGCCATCAGCATCAGCAGGAGCGCCAGCCCGATCTGCTGTGCGACGCCGCGCGTCCTTTCGGAGAGGGGACGGCCCAGGACGCCCTCGATCGAGAAGAAGACCAGGTGGCCGCCGTCGAGCACGGGAACCGGGAGCAGGTTGAGTATGCCCAGGTTGACGCTGAGCAGCCCCAGGAAATTGGCGAACTGCCCGAGCCCGAGCCGCGCCTGGTCGCCCGCCATCTGGGCGATGAGGATCGGGCCGCCGAGCGTCTTGGCCGGAACCGTGCGCGCCAGCAGCTTGACGACCACCATCACCGTGAGCACGATCAGTTCCCACACCCGCCGGAACGCGAGCGCCACGGCCGAGAAAGGACCGGCCCGCCGGACGACGGTGTCGGGACTGCCGACGATGCCCACCTTCGATTCGCGCTTCTTTTTCCCTTTTTCGGCCGCGCCCTCCTCCATGCGCGGGGTGACGTCGATCATCAGGTCGACTCCGCCGCGGCGAACCGCGAACTTGAGCGGCTCGCCGTTTCCGGCGCGGATCTTCCCTGACAGGTCGGCCCAGCTCGAAATCGACGTGTTGTCGATCCGGAGCACGAGATCGTCTTTCTTCAGCCCCGCCCTGGCTGCGGGCGACCCGGAAATCACGTCCCCGATCCGCGGCAGGGAAACGGGCGAGATGCCGACGCCCACGCCCGCGACCGTCTCGCCGAAGGCGTTGCGGGTATCCTCGGGAACCGTCTTGACGGAATAATCGCGTCGCACCCGGTCGCGCTGGACCGTCAGGACGATTTGCCCCCCGGTGCCCGCCTTGCGGATCGCCGAATCGAGTTCGTCGTAGTCGCCGATCGCCGCGTTGTCGACCGCGACGACCAGGTCGCCTGCCAGCAGCCCCGCTTTTTCGGCCGGTCCACCCGGATCGACCGAGACGCGCGACGTCAGCATCGGCGCCCCGAGGACGAAAAAGAGCCAGAAGGCGGCGACGGCAAAGATCAGGTTGCCGGCCGGCCCCGCCGCGACGACGGCCATCCGGACCCAGACCGGCTTGTGGTGGAACGAGCGCGCGAGATCCCCGGGCGACACATCGTCTCCGTCCCCCTCGCCGATCATCTTGACGTACCCGCCGAACGGGATGGCGGAGACGAGGTATTCCGTCTCCCCGCGCGTGAAGCCGAACAGCTTGGGGCCAAAGCCGAACGAGAATTTGGTCACGCCGATCCCCAGTTTCCGGGCGACGAAGAAGTGGCCGAACTCGTGGACGAATATCAGGATTCCGAGCGCAACCAGGAACGAAAGGCCATAGGTGAGGCCGGGCGGGAGCATCCCCGCCTCGAATATCGAAAAACTCGTCACGATGTCATCGTCCTCTCGTATCTCTTGATCGGGACAGGATCCGTCCCGTTTCTTCCCGCGCGGCGGCGTCGGCGTCGAGCACGGACTGCAGGGTGTCGGACTGTTTTCCGCAACGGGTCGACTCGATGGCGCGGCCCACGGTGCGGGCGATCCCGGTAAACCGGATGCGACCTGCGAGAAAGGCCTCGACGGCCACCTCGTTGGCCGCGTTGAGCACGGCCGGCGCCGTTCCGCCTGCCCCGGCGGCGGTGTAGGCCAAGGCAAGCGCGGGGAAGCGGCGCAGGTCGGGCTTTCCGAACGTCCATTCGCCTGTGAGATGCCGGTCCATCCCCGGCAGTTCCAGCGGCAACCTTTCGGGCCACGAGAGCGCGTAGGCGATCGGGATCCGCATGTCCGGCGGGCCCAGCTGGGCGATGACGCCGCCATCCCGGTATTCGACCATCGAGTGGACCACCGATTGCGGATGGACGACGACGTCGATTCGCGACGGCGGAACGTCGAAGAGCCAGGACGCCTCGATCATCTCGAGCCCCTTGTTCATGAGCGTGGCCGAGTCGATCGTGATCTTGGCGCCCATCCGCCATGTGGGGTGCCCCAGCGCGTCGGCCACCGTGGCCTCCCGCATCCGCGCCACCGTCCAGGTGCGGAACGGGCCGCCGGAAGCGGTCAGCAGGATCCGCTTGATGTCTTCACGGCGGTGGCCCTCGATGGCCTGGAAGATCGCCGAATGTTCGCTGTCGACGGGGAGCAGCTCGCCCCCTCCGAGACGCGACGCCTCGATGAGGAAGCGGCCCGCCATGACGAGCAGTTCCTTGTTGGCGAGGGCGATCCGCTTGCCGGCCCTCGCGGCGGCGATCACGGGGCGGATCGAGGAAACGCCGGAAGCCGCGGCCAGGACGATATCGGTCCCCTGCGCCGCAACCGCCTCGTGCATCCCCGCTTCACCGAAGACGACCCGTGTGCGGGGAGGGAGGCCCTTCAGTTGCGAAGGCGCGACCGGTTCGGCAAGGCACAGGATCGACGGGCGGAATTTTTCGGCAAGCGCGACGAGCGACCGAACGTTCTTTCCGGCGCACAACGCGGTCACCCGGAACCGTTCGGGGAAACGGCCGATGATGTCGAGCGCGTTGAGGCCGATGGACCCCGTCGCTCCGAGAAGGGCCACCCCCTTCGGAGGTGCGTTCATCGCCATATCATGAGGGACTGCGAGAGGAGTGCAAACAGGTAAAGGAGGGGAGCCACGGGAACGATGCTGTCGGCGCGGTCGAACATGCCGCCGTGCCCCGGGATGACGGTGCCGCTATCCTTGACCCCCGCGGCGCGCTTGAGCAGCGACTCGAACAGGTCGCCCGCCATGCCGGCGGCGCCGGCGAGCCCCGACACGACGAAGGCGTACCAGGCCGGGACACCGGGCAGGAAGAAAGCCGCGTAGCCCGTGCCGAGGAGCAGGCTGGCCGTCATGCCGCCGATCGCGCCCTCGACGGTCTTCTTGGGCGACAGGTGGGGCGCCAGCTTGCGCCGGCCGAATGCGCGTCCCGTGAAGTAGGCGGCCGTGTCGTTGCAGGCGACGATGACGAAGCCGAGCAGGATCCAGTGGCGCCCGTCCGGCAACGCGATCAACCGGGGCATGCAGGAGGAGAATCCTCCGATGTAGACGGCGCCCAGGGCGAGCATCGCCGCATCGCGCGCCTTGCCTTCGGGGGCGGCCTCACCCGGGAAAACGTGGAACAGCGCCGCCGCCACGACCACCATCAAGGCAGGCAGCGAAAAAGACGGCGGGAGGAGCGATCCGGCCAGATAGGCGGACACCGTCAGCGCCACGGAGGTCGACCGGTCACGGAATCCGTGGAAGAACATCCGGGAATACTCGTGCCCGCAAAGGACGACGACGACGCCGATGAAGGCGAAGAAGGGCCAGCCGCTTCCGTAGAGGGTCACCCCCAGGAGGAGCGGCAGCAGGACGGCGGCGGCGAGAATACGGGTGAGCAGCACGTTATTGGCCGGCGGAATCGGTCGGGCCGGACTGCTCGGACGTGAGTCCGAAGCGGCGGCGGCGGCGGGAATATTCATCGAGCGCCTGGAGGAATTCGGCCTTGCCGAAATCGGGCCAGAGCACGTCGGTGAAGACGAACTCGGCGTAGGCCGCCTGCCAGAGGAGGAAATTGCTGATCCGGATTTCGCCACTGGTGCGAATGACCAGGTCGGGGTCGGGCATCCCGGCGGTGTCGAGATGGGCGGCGAACGTCGCCTCGGTGATGCCCGCAGGTGGAATGCGCCCGGCGACCGCGTCTTCGGCCACGCGGCGCGCGGCGCGAACCAGTTCGTTTCGTCCGGCGTAGGAGAGGGCGAGCGAGAGGGTCATCCCGGTGTGGGCGGCGGTTGCGGAGACCGTGTGCCGAAGCGCCTCCCGCACGTAGGCCGGCAGGCGATCGATTTCTCCGATGACGTTGAGCCGGATCCGTTGACGGGAAAGCTCCGGGAGTTCCTTGAACAGGAAATCCCGGAGCAACCCCATGAGTGTGGTGACTTCGATCTCGGGCCTCCCCCAGTTTTCGGAGGAGAAAGCGTAGAGCGTCAGGTGGGAAATCCCGAGTTCCCGGGCGCACTCGACGACCGCCCGGACCGAGCGGATGCCCATCCGGTGGCCTTCGACGCGGGGAAGCCCCCGCTGCGTCGCCCAACGACCGTTGCCGTCCATGATGACGGCGACGTGGCGCGGGAGAGCAGCGGAACTTTCTGGTTCGTTATTCCTGGACGATGGCACCGGTCGGGCACGAATCGATGCACGCCAGGCATTCGGTGCATGCGTCGGTGATGCTGTACTTGGTTTCGCCCTCGACGATGGCGCTGGTCGGGCAGGTGTCCATGCAGACGCCGCAGGTGGTGCATTCATCGTTGATCTTGACCGTCATTTTTAAACCCTCCTTGCGATATGCGTAATATCGAAAGCCTTGCGACTTTCGTTTCAGACTTCCATGATCTCGATTTCTTTGGCCTTGAGGATGTCATCGACCTTCTTGACGAAGCTGTCGGTCTCTTTCTGGATCTTTTCCTGGCCGCGCTTGACGTCGTCCTCGGAAAGTTCTTTCTTCTTTTCCTTGTCCTTGAGTTTTTCGACCCCTTCGCGCCGGATGTTGCGGATGGCGACGCGGGCTTCTTCGGCTTCCTTTTTCAGGACCTTGACCAGTTCCTTGCGGCGTTCTTCGGTCAGCGGCGGGATCGGGATGCGCACCATCTTGCCGTCGTTCGACGGGTTGAGCCCGAGGCCCGCGGACTGGATGGCCTTCTCGATCGGGCCGATGAGCTTCGTGTCCCAGGGGGTCACGGTGATCAGGCGGCTGTCGGGAACCGACAGCGTGCCGACCTGCTGCACCGGCGTCGGCGTGCCGTAATAATCGATCTTGATTCCCTCGAGAAGCGCCATCGAGGCGCGGCCCGTGCGGATCTTGGAAAGTTCTTTCCTGAACGCTTCGATGCTGCGGCCCATCCGGTCGTCGACGTCCTTGATGATCGGGTCCATCCTATTTGCCTCCGTGCACCACGGTGCCGATCTTTTCCCCGCCGATAACCCGGACGATGTTGCCTTCGGTCGTGGAATCGAAGACGACGATCGGGAGGTTGTTGTCCATGCACAGGGAAATGGCCGTGGCGTCCATCACCTTGAGATTGCGCTGCAGCGTGTCGATATAGGTCAGTTCGGAAAACTTTTTCGCGTCCTTGTG
>JANXQJ010000151.1 GCA_025356865.1 Deltaproteobacteria bacterium
GCGGCCGTGGCCACGGCCGCGACTGAAGGCCCTTGGGCGGGTCGGGGGGCCAGTCCCCGTCCCGCCCGGTTTTTTCACCCGGTCGTGTTGTTCAGCGCGTCGTCGTAAGCGTCGTACGTCTTCTCGTCGAAACAGACGAAAACAACCCGTTCAAGTTCCGGCATCCCGGCGGCGTGCTTGCGGACCGTATCCACCGCGATTCGCGCCGCCTCCTCGATCGGGTAGCCGTAGATGCCGCAACTGATCGCCGGAAACGCGATCGAGCAGACGTCGTACTCCTTGGCGAGGGCGAGCGAGGAACGGTACGTCGCCGCAAGCAGTCCCACCTCGCCGTGGTTGCCCCCGCGCCAGCGGGGGCCCACCGCGTGGATCACGTATTTCGCCGGCAGGTCGTAGCCGCCCGTCAGCCGGGCTTCGCCCGTCGGGCAGCCGTTCATCTGGAAGCACTCGGCCAGCAGTCCCGGTCCCGCCGCCTGGTGGATCGCCCCGTCGACGCCGCCCCCGCCCTGCAATGAGCTGTTCGCCGCGTTGACGATCGCATCGACGGCCAGCTTCGTGATGTCGCCCCGGATCAGTTCGAACGTCGCCATATTCAATCCTCCTCCTTCTTCTTCCATGCCGGTATTCTCAAGCGTCAGACCAGTTCCGCGAGCACTTCGTTTGCGAGGAACGACAGGGCGTCCGGAATCCGGAACCGGCCGTTTTCGCGCAGCAATTTTCCCACGGCGACGAGGCGGTCGATCGCCGCGATTCTTTCCGTCGGGATCGGCCCGAGGCGATGCGCGAGATCGGCCGGGTCGACCCCGTCCGTTTCGCGAAGGCCCGCGATCAGCGCCTCGCTCCAGGCAGAGTCCGCGTCGCGGATCGTTTCGGCCCCGGGCGGTCGCCCCGACTCGATGAGACGCGCCCACTCGGCCAGGTCGGGCGGGTTTTCCGTGGCGATGCCGAACGGCGCGGTGCCGTCCGGCGGAAACAGGAGGCCGTGGGCGGCGGGTCCCAGCCCCGGGACCTCCTCGCGTCGCCAGTATTTCCGGTTGTGCCGCGATTCCCGTCCCGGCTTCGCGAAGTTCGACGTCTCGTAATGCCGGTAGCCCGAGGCGGTCAGCGTGCGGTGGGCGAGTTCGTACATCTCGGCAACCGTCTCGTCGTCGGGCATCGTGAGCGTTCCGGCCGCGAGCGCTTTGCCCAGCGGGGTCTCCGTCTCCGGGGTGAGCGCGTAGGCGGAGAGGTGCTCGGGCAGGAAGGTGGCCGCGAGGTGCAGGTCGTAACCCCACTCGACGACCGTCTGCCCGGGGATGCCGAAGATGAGATCGATGCCGACGTTCTCGAATCCGGCGCGGCGGGCGTCGCGGATCGCGTCCCGGATTTCCGGCACGCCGTGGATCCGGCCCAGCAGGTCGAGCGTCACCGGGTGGAACGACTGGACGCCCAGGCTGATCCGGTTGAAACCGCCCCGGCGCAATGCCGCGAGCCCATCGACCGTCACCGTGCCCGGGTTGGCCTCGACCGTCACTTCGCAGTCGGCGGAAATCGGGAATCGGCGCCGAAGCGATGCGAGGAGCGAGACGAGCCGCTCCGCGCCGAGCGCGGTCGGTGTGCCGCCTCCGAAGTAGAGCGTGTCGGCCGCTGTTTCGCCCAGATGGGGGAAGGCGGAAAGCAACCGGTCCGCTTCCGCGGCCAGCAGGCCGACGTACCGGTCCATCTCCGGTTCGCCGCTTCCGGCTTCGGAGTAGAAGTCGCAGTAGCCGCACTTGCGGACGCAGAACGGAACGTGGACGTAGATGCCGGACATGAGTCATCTTACATCGGTGCCGAAATACCGGTATCCTTTATGCTACGCCATCCCGGGAGGTGATCTGCATGGTTCCGAAGATCCGCACGGCGGCCGTCTTGGGCGCAGGCGTCATGGGCTCGGGCATCGCGGCGCACCTGGCCAACGCCGGCATCCCCTGCATCATGCTCGACCTCGTTCCGCCCGGGGCCACCGGCCCGGACCGGAACCGCTTCGCCGCCCGCGGCCTCGAAGGAATCCGTAAAAGCAGTCCCGCACTGCTCTACACGCCGAAGTCGCTCGGGCTCGTCACGGCCGGCAACTTCGAGGACGACCTCGAGAAGGCGGTCGCCTGCGACTGGGTGATCGAGGCGGTCACCGAGGATCTCGCGGTCAAGCGGGCGCTCTACGACCGGGTCGAGGCGCTTTGGACGCCGGGCACGATCGTCTCGTCGAACACGTCGGGCCTCCCCATCGCGCAGATGACCGAGGGCCGGGGCGCCGATTTTCGCAAACATTTCCTCGTCACCCACTTCTTCAACCCCGTCCGCTACATGAAGTTGCTGGAGTTGGTCGCGGGCCCCGATACCGACCCCGGGGTGCTTCGGGCCGTGGCCGAGTGCGGCGAGCGGCGGCTGGGCAAGGGGATCGTCTACGGAAAGGACACCCCCAACTTCGTCGGCAACCGGATCGGCGTCTTCGCCGTGATGCACGCGATGCACGCGATGCTCGAAGAGAAACTGACGGTGGAAGCGGTCGACAAGATCCTGGGGCCTGCGACCGGGCGCCCGAAATCCGCGGTGTTCGGAACGGCCGACCTCGTCGGAATCGACACGCTGCTCCAGGTCGCCGACCATTGCCACGAATCGCTCGCCGACGACCCGGCGCGCCGCCTGTTCGCCGCGCCTCCCTTCCTGCGCGAGATGGTGTCGCGCGGGATGCTGGGCCGCAAGAGCGGCGGCGGTTTCTTCAAGCTCGAGGGGAAGGGCGAGAAAAAGCAGAAACTCGTCATCGATCCGGGCACGCTCGAATACCGGGTTCCGGGCAAGGTCGAATACGCGTCGCTGGCAGCTGCGAAAAATGAGGACGACGCGGGGGCGCGCATCAAGGGGGTGATCGCCGCCGACGATGCGGCGGGAAGGTTCGCCTGGAAGGTGATCTCGGCGACGCTGCGCTACTCGGCCAAGCGGATTCCCGAGATTGCCGACGACGTGTACAACATCGATAACGCGATGAGGTGGGGGTTCAACTGGACGCTCGGGCCCTTCGAGACGTGGGACGCGATCGGCGTCGCCGAATCGGTCGGGCGGATGCATTCTGACAAGAAGGCGGTTCCGAAGAACGTCGAGCGGATGCTGGCGTCGGGGGCGACCTCGTTCTACCGGCGGATCAACGGCGCGCTCGAATATTTCGATTTTGCGACGAACGGGTACGTGAAAGCGCCGATTTCGCCCGATGTCATCTTCCTGCCCGCGCTGAAGGACCGGAACCGGGTTGTAAGCCGGAATGCGGGCGCGACCCTTTACGACATGGGCGACGACGTCCTGTGTCTCGAGTTCCGCACCAAGATGAACACGGTCGACGCCGACGTCGTTGCGATGATGCACGAGGCGGTCAACCGGGCTGAAGAAATGCACGCCGGACTCGTCATCGGCAATCACGCCGATACGTTCAGCGCGGGCGCCAACCTGATGCTCGTCTTCATGGAGGCGCAGGCCGGCAACTTCGGAAACATCGAGAAACTGGTGCGCGGCTTCCAGGAGGCGTGCATGCGGCTGCGATATTCCGGGAAGCCGGTGGTCGCGGCGGTCGCCGGGTTTGCGTTCGGGGGCGGCACCGAGATCTGCCTGGGCGCCGACCGGATCCGCGCGGCGGCCGAAACCTACATGGGGCTTGTCGAGATGGGCGTCGGCCTGCTCCCGGCGGGGGGTGGCTGCAAGGAGATGGTGCTGCGGAGCACCGACGCGATACCGGAAGGGGTCGACGCCGACCCGCTGCCGTTCGTGCGGCGTGCGTTCGAGACGATCGGCATGACGAAGGTGTCGACGTCGGCCGAGGATGCCCGTTCGCTCGGTTTCCTGCGGCCGTGGGACAGGATCACGATCCAGCGCGATTTCCTGCTCAAGGCGGCAAAGGATACCGTCCTGGCGATGAACCTCGACGGGTACGGGGCCCCGAAACCGCGCACCGACATTCCGGCGGCGGGCCGCGATGCATACACATCGCTCTGTTATGGGCTCTACGCGATGAAGGCGGGGCGCCGGATCAGTGCGCACGACGAACTGATCGGCCGGAAGATCGCCCGGGTGCTGACCGGCGGCGACGTGGTCAAGGGGACGCGCGTCTCCGAGCAGGATCTGCTGGCGCTCGAACTCGAGGGGTTCCTGTCGCTGTGCGGCGAGGAAAAGACGCGGGACCGGATCTCGCACATGCTGATGAAGGGGAAGCCGCTGCGCAATTAGCGGGGGAGGGGAAAGCAGATGGCGAAGGTATTCATCGTTTCGGCGGTCCGGACGGCGGTGGGCAGGGCGACCCGGGGCCTACTCAAGGACACGCGCCCGGACGACCTGGCCGGGATCGCGATCCGCGGGGCGATCGGCAAGGTGCCGGGGCTCGATCCGGCGATGATCGACGACGTGATCCTGGGGTGCGCGATGCCGGAAGGCCAGCAGGGAATGAACGTCGCCCGGATTGCCGCGCTCAGGGCGGGGCTGCCCGACTCGGTGCCCGCCGTAACGGTCAACCGGTTATGCGCTTCGGGGTTGCAGGCGATCGCGATGGCCGCCGAACGGATCCTGGCCGGTGCGGCCGATATCGTCATCGCGGGCGGCACCGAGTCGATGAGCCTGGTGCCGATGGGCGGTGCGCGACCGTCGTTCAACCCGGAACTACTCGAACGGTATCCTGAAATCTATCTTCCGATGGGCCTGACCGCCGAACGGGTTGCCGCGAGATACCAGGTGACGCGCGAGGACCAGGACCGCTTCGCCTACCAAAGTCATATGAAGGCGCTGGCGGCGATCGCCGCCGGACATTTCGTCGACGAGATCGTCCCGGTCGAGACGACGGTCTCGGTGACGATCGATGGCGAACGCCCGGTGATGAACCCTGTCGTTTTCGCCGAAGACGAAGGGCCTCGCGCCGATACGACCCTCGAGGCGCTGGCGAAGCTGAAACCTGCCTTCGACGTTCGCGGAACGGTGACGGCGGGCAATACGTCGCAGGTCAGCGATGGCGCCGCGGCGTGCGTGGTGGTGTCCGAGAAAGGGCTTAAAGAACTGGGCGTCGAACCGTTGGGGCGTTTCCTGGGCTTCGCGGTGGCGGGCGTTGCGCCCGACTTCATGGGGATCGGACCCCTCGCGGCGGTTCCGAAACTGATGTCCCGCCTCCGGATGAAGGTGACGCGCGTCGACCTGATCGAACTCAACGAGGCGTTCGCCGCCCAGGCGTTGCCGGTCATCCGGGAATTGTGCGTCGATCCGGACAAGGTCAACGTGAACGGGGGGGCGATCGCGCTCGGGCACCCGTTGGGTTGCACCGGCGCCAGGCTGACGGCGACACTCCTTCACGAGATGAAGCGGCGGGGTGCGTCGACGGGGCTCGTGACGATGTGCGTGGGTGGCGGGATGGGAGCCGCCGGGTTGTTTTCGAGGGATTAGAACCCGGGTCATGAATGCGATCCAGGAAGACCCGTTCGCGGGCTTCGCCGGTGGGGGGGGACCCGCCGACGAAGCCCGTTGACGCGAAAGGGTTAGGGAAGGAGATGGCATACAAGCCGAGGAGGGGGCCCCAGCTTGTATACTGTATACAAAATAATAGCGGGTTCCGGGGGCGATTGTCAACGATATTTTCCCGGAAAGGGCGCCGATTAAGGTAAAGTCAGGGTGTTGCCGGGACAGACCCCCCGATGATCGGCTGAAGAAATCGAGCCATTTTGCCGATAAAGTCAAAGGGGTATGTGTCTGCGCGTTCCGGGGGTGCCTTGGCTCGAACTCTTTTTTCCTTCATTGCGGTCACGTTTGCATCGGTTATCTTCGCCGTTGCGCCGGTCCTTGCCGTTGACGGGTCGCCCGAGATGCCGGCGGTGCTGTCGGCGCTTCCCGGCGACGGCGCCGTCGCGCTCGCCTGGCGCCTGTCGGCAGACGACCCGATGTGGGGATTCAACGTCTACCGGTTTCCCGGCGGTGCGATGGCTCTCCCCGAACGGGTCAACCTGCTGCCGCTTCCGGCAGGGGTGCAGGGCGAATTCGACGACCTTTTGCTCGAAAACGGAAAACCATACTACTACCGGGTTGCGGGCATCGACCGAGAAGGCCGCGAGCACTGGCTTTCCGGCGGTGTTTTCGCGCGTCCGGCGTTCCTGCCGGGCGACGTCGACGGGCAGGGCGGTGACGACGGAATCTGCCGGGTCGACGGGCTCGATCTCGTTCGCGTACTCGCGTCGTTCGGCAAGGGAACCGGCGATCCCGGTTTCGAACCGGCGGCCGATCTCAATGGAGACGGGCACGTCGACGGGATCGATCTCGAAATCACGGCGCGCAATTTCGGCGGTCGCCGCAACGAACCAGGAGGATTGCGATGAAACGGTCTATCGGGGTGCTTGCGGGGATGCTCACGCTGCTTGTTGCGTCGACGGTGCCGTCGGTCGCGGCCGAACCGGCGCGCACGCCGGTCTACATGATCGTCTTCGGCAACGTCTCGTACAACGGGGCGCCGGTCGCGGCCGGCGACGAGGTGCGCGGGTACACGCCCGAAAACATGCTTGTTGCGAAATACGTCGTGACCCGGGATGCCTCGGACCAGTATGGTTTCATGCCGGTCTACGGTGACGACACGACGACGCCGCCGAAAGACGGCGCCGCGGCGGGCGACGAGTTGCGATTCGTTCTCTACCGCACGTCCGACGGTCAGGAGCATCCGGCGCAGTTCAAGAGCATCGAACGGGTTCCATTCCGGGCCGGAAAGAAAGAACTTCGCCTCGACCTGATGTTTTAACCCACCTGAAAAAGTGAGGAAGATCATGAAGCCGGTGTTCACGAAAGCGCTCGTCCTGGCGCTGTTGCTGGCCGTTGTGCCATCCATATCCGGTGCGGTGCCCGACTCCGCGACCTGGCAGTCCTCCGTGGTGGGGACCAACGTCCTGATGGTCGTCAACGGGACGCTGACGGTGAACGATTTCCCGGTCAGTTCCGACAACAGCCTGATCGGTCTCTTCGTGCCGACGCTGCAGTCGCAGGCGGTCGGCGTCTACGCGCTCTCCGGCGGCACGGGCGGTTTCAGCGTGAACGTCTACGGCAACACGGGGGCCACGAGCCAGAACGGGGCGATTTCCGGCGAACACCTCGACTTTTACTTCCACGACAACGTCGGCGGGCTGACCGTCGCGACGATCGATCCCGGCATCACGTATGCGGGTACCGAGGGAACGCCGTTCATCTATCCTTCGAGCGTTTCTCTCCGGGCTTACTTCCCCCCGGTGATCACCGCGTTCGACAACAGCGGGGCGGTCGGAACCCATGTTTTGCTGAACGGTGTAAATTTCAGCGCGATCAAGGCCGGCAACCAGGTGCTCTTCAACGGGGTGCCCGCCACGGTCGACAACGTGCTCGACGGCAACCGCCTGCTCGTGACCGTGCCGGGCGGCGCGCAGAGCGGGCCGGTCAGCATCCAGACCTCGGGCGGCTTCTTCGCGACCTCCTCCGACTTCACCGTGAAGCCGAGAATCGGCAGTTTCACCCCTTCGAGCGGCGTCCGGGGAGATGTCGTCACGGTCACCGGCAACAACTTCGGCGGTGCGCCATCGCTCTTCGTGGCGGGGACCGCCGTCTCCGGGACTGTCGTCAGCGTGGTCAACGACAACCAGTTCACCTTCGCGATTCCGGCGGATGTCGTCAGCGGCGCGCTTTCCGTCACGACTTCCGGAGGAACCGGCACGGGGAGCGGCACGCTCACCGTGTTCCCGTCCGTCACCGGCATCTCGCCGCTGACCGGTGGCGTCGGCGACGTCGTGACGATCTCCGGCTACAACTTCGACAACACGTCGGCCGGAGCGACCCAGGTGACGTTCTCCGGAAACGCCTCCGCGACGATCGACCCGGCCGGGAGCAGTCGCACCGTTCTGGCCGTGCGCGTCCCGGGCGGCGCACTCGACGGGCCGATCTCCGTGGCCACATCCGCCGGTCCCGCGACATCGGTCGACAGTTTCTCGATCACCACGCGCCATTTCGCCGACCCGGTTCCGACCCCCTGGTCGATGACGCTGTCGGGATCCGTCAAGAAGAACGGCGTCGCGTCGCCCGCGGGTGACGAGATCGCCGTATATTCCGTGCATCCGAAACCGCTTGTCGCGGGCAAGTGGGAAAAAGTGCTCGTGGCGCACGCGACGATCCTTTCCGACGGGACGCTCTCCGCGATGCCGGTCTACGGCGACGACCCGGCGACCACCGGCAACACCGAAGGATGCGTGGCCGGGGAGGAAACGCTCCTCGCGCTCTGGAGCGTCTCCGACAGCAAGACCTACTACGCCGTCCTCGACGGAACGTCGGGCCTGCCGGTTTCGATTGCGTGGGACAACGCCTCGGTGATTCCGCCGGTCGACCTCAATTTCGTCGAGGGGCAGCGAATCCCGTTGCGGACCGGGGGAACGGGCGCCTGGAACCTCGTTTCGGCGGGCGTTCTCAAGGGGGTTCTCGCGAGTGGCGGCACGGCGTCGTCCCGGCAACTCGCGGGGGCAACATACGACAACGTCGCCTCGATGGATCTCTCCGTTCCGCTCAAGTCGATCGAAGGAAAATTCGACCGCATCCTGGGGAACGACGGGTCCGGCGTCAAGACGTGGGACCCGACGCGGCCGACCTTCTCGACGCTCAAGGCGCTTCAGCCGGGTTACGGGTACTGGATCAAGGCCAAGGCATCGGCCAGGCCGCTGGTCTGGATGACGTTCCCCGGCCTCATGGCGCGCGGCGACGAGACGCTCGACGTCAACACCGGCTGGACGCTCCTCGGTTACTGGGCCAACGAACGGGTGTACCAGGACAACACGGTCACGGGCTCGCTGTTGCCGGTCAGCGCCACGGACAACGTGGTGGTTGCGAACGTGGGGGAGGTCTGGGCCTCGATCACGGGCAATTACGACCGCGTGATCGCGTTCGATGGGGGTGCCAAGAGCTGGAACCCGGCACTGCCCACCTTTTCCACGATGAAGTATCTCGGTCCCGGCTACGGCTACTGGATCAAGATGAGAAGCAACCAGGCGCTCGGCTACCCCGCGGGAACGCGATGAGGCGTCCCGGCTCCGAATGAACGTGCCGCATTTTCAACAGACGCTTTCTGCCCGAATGTCCCTGGGAGGACGTGCCATGTCTCGATCCGTAACCCGGTTCCTCGCCGTGCTCTGCCTGATGTTGATTCCCGCGCTGGCGGCGGCGGGCCATTTCCCAGATCCGGTGCCGACAACGCAGAACGCGATGGGCATCGGGAACCCCACGGTCAACGGCGCTCCGCTCGCACCGGGCGACGAGCTGGCGGCCTGGTCGGTGCACCGGAAAGCCGGGAGTGCGAACCAGTGGGAACGGGTGATCGTCGGGCATGTGACTGCGGACGGTTCCGGGCGGTTTTCTCCGTTCGTCGTCTACGGGGACGATCCGTCCACGACCTCGGTGATCGAGGGGCCCGTGGCGGGCGAAGAATTGTCGCTGGCCATCTATCGTCTCTCCGAGGGGAAAACGTACTTCGCGCCCGTGAACGTGGAGACCGGCGCGGCAGGACGGGCGCAGTGGAATCCAGGCGGGACCATCCTCCTCGACTCGCTCGATTTCCGGGAAGGGCAGCGGATTCCGCTCCGCAACGGCCAGTGGAACCTGGTCTCCTGGGGCGCACTTTCGGGTTACCACACCGGCGCGGTGCCGGCCAACGCGCAGCTCAAGAAGGCCGACGGTACCTCCGCGGTGACATGGACCGCGCTCACGGCGATCGGAGACGCCTTTCCGCTCAAGTCGATCGACGGCCGCTACGACGTCGTCTACATGGCCGACGCCGACGGTTCCAAACTTTACATGCCGGCGTCTCCCGCGACGTCCTCGCTGACCTACATGGCGCCCGGCTACGGCTACAACATCAAGATGAAGGCCGACAACGCGTCGGTGCTGTCGTGGATGACCGTTCCGGGCGCGGCCGCGGGCGGTGGTGAATCGCTCGACCTGCAGCCGGGCTGGACGCTCGCCGGCTACTGGGACAACCAGGTCTACGTCGAGGCCGGAGCCGATGCCTCGGGGGTGCTGCTCCCGGTCGAAACGACCGACAACGTGGCGCTGACGTCGTTCGACGACCTGTGGAGCCAGGGGATCGGCGCGTCCTACGCCCAGGTGACCTCGTTCGACGCATTCGATTCCAACGGCGTCATGATCTGGGATCCGTCCAATGCCGCGTTTTCCACGCTTCGCTACGCGGCGCCCGGATACGGCTACTGGGTCAACATGTACGCGGCAGGGACGCTTCGCTATCCGTTCAGCAGCGCGCCGATGGGCGTGACGGCGGTCCCGGGCGACAATACGGTGACGCTTTCCTGGAAGGCGGTTCCCGGTGCGGTTTCCTACCGGATCTACTGGTCGAATATCCCGGGGGTCCGGAAAGGGACCGGGTCCTCGATCGCCATCAGCGGCACGACTTACCTGCACGCGCCATTGACCAACGGCGTTCCTTATTATTATGTCGTCACGGCGGTCCGCTCGGGCGAGATCGAGAGCAACGAATCGATCGAGGTGACCGCGACGCCGACCAGCAGTTTCTTCCTGCCGACGGTCAGCGCCATGGCGCCCGCCGACGGCTATGAAACCGATCTCGTATTCATCGACGGCGCCCATTTCCTTCCGGGCAACACGGCCGTCGCGTTCGGGGCGGTCGCGGCGACGGCCGCGTCGGTCACAGACAACCAGCTCATCCTGATCGTTCCCTCCGGCGCGGCGAGCGGCCCCATCTCGATCACGACGCCGGGCGGCACGGCCGTCACGGCGCCGTTCACCGTCAAGTTGTTGCCGGGCATCTCGTCGGTGGCGCCGCTTCGCGGCGCGGCGGGCGCGGTCGTCACGGTTACGGGCACCGGCTTCACGGCAGGCGCGGTCGTCGAGTTCAACGGCGTCGCCTCGGCCGGGGTCACGGTGATCGACAACACGCACGTCCGGGCTACGGTTCCGGGCGATGCCACCGACGGGCCGATCACGATCGTTTCCGGCGGCATCATCATGACGAGCGCCGACGTTTTCCGCGTGGTCGCCGTAACGGGCGTCACCCCCGCCCTCGGGCCGGTGGGCGCGGCCCTGGCCGTCACGGGCACCAACTTCGATCCGGCCTCGCGCCTCTATTTCGCCAACGGCGCCCCGGCCGACAACGTCGTCGTCACCGGCACGACCCGGATCACCGCGAACGTCCCCTTCGGCGCGGCGTCCGGTTCGCTTCGCGTCGAGACCCCCGGGCTCTCGGGCGTCGTCCTTTCGCCCGCTCCCTTCACCGTAATCCCCCCGCCGGCGATCGCCTCGATCTCCCCGGCGTCGGGTTCCGCGGGTTCCGTCGTCACCATCACCGGCGTCAACTTTACAGGCCTTTCCGGCGTGCAGTTCGGCGCCACGCCCGCCACCGTCAACGCTTCGAGTGCGACGTCGATCGTGGTCGTCGTTCCCGCTGCCGCGCCCGGCGCCCTCACCGTCTCGGTGACGGCTGCGGGCGGCACCGTCGGCGTCGGCTTCACCGTCGTCGCCCCCCCGTCGGTCAGCGGATTCACGCCGGCCTCCGGGACGCCCGGTTCCCTCGTCACCGTCGCGGGCGCAAACTTCGACAACAGCGCGCAACTCTTCATAGGCGCGGTCCCCGCCTCGATCGTCAGCG
>JANXQJ010000173.1 GCA_025356865.1 Deltaproteobacteria bacterium
CAGTTTTCGAAGAGCGCGAGGCGGCGTTCCTGGCAGCCGGCCAGGAGTTCGAACTGCTCCGGCAGCAGCGCCGCGACCAGGAGCGCGAGATCGAGGAAGAGCGCGACCTGGTCGAGAAGGCCAAGGCCAAGCTCATGGGCATCAAGACCAACAAGGAATATTACGCGATGCTCAAGGAGATCGAGCAGACCAAGCGGCTCAATACCGAGCGGGAAGAGGCGCTGCTTGCGTTGATGGTGCGCTTCGAAGAGGCCGAGAAGCGACTGGCCGAGCGCAAGGCCGAGTTCGAGGAGGTCGAAGGCCGCTATCGCACGCAGATGGTCGACATCGACGCGCGGATGGCGACGTTCGATCAGGAGATCGCCTTGGTCAATGCCGACAAGGAGCGTATCGGGGCCTCGCTCGACGGGGGACTGCTCCGCCGCTTCGAGCTGATCTTCGAGCGGCGCGAAGGGCTGGCGATCGCTTCCGCCCACAACTGCTCCTGCAGCGGTTGCCACATGAACCTGTCGCCCCAACTCTTCATCATGCTCCAGCGTGACGACAAGCTCCACACCTGCCCGAACTGCAACCGGATGCTCTACTATTCCGAAGAGGGCGACGGGGCCGAGGCGGGATGACCGGCAAGCGGCTGACCTTCAACAGCGACGGGGCGTGCCGGGGCAACCCGGGCCCGGCCGGAGTCGGCGTGTTCATGCAGGTCGAGGGCGAGCCGGAACCGCGGGAATTCTACGCGTACATCGGCGAGACGACCAACAACGTCGCCGAATACAAGGCACTCCTCCTGGGGCTCGAGGAGGCCGAAAAACTGGGCGCCGCGGGCGTGACCGTGCTGGCCGACTCCGAGCTGCTCGTCCGCCAGATAAACGGCCAGTACAAGGTGAAATCCGAAGGGTTGCGTCCCTTGTTCCTCGAAGCGAGCCGCCGCCTCAGGGCTTTCCATTCGGTGCGCGTGGCGCACGTCCGGCGCGAGGAAAACAGCGATGCGGATCGCCTGGCCAACCGGGCGATCGACGAGTTCGAGCTCCAAAAGAGCGTCTGAGGAGGCCGGGCGGCCGCCGGCTCGCGGAACGAATGCGGGCGGGAGGAAAGTCCGGGCTCCGCAGGGCAGGGTGCCGGGTAACGCCCGGTGGGGGCGACCCCGAGGACAGTGCCACAGAAAACAAACCGCCCCGGTGAAAATCAGGGTAAGGGTGAAACGGCGAGGTAAGAGCTCACCGCGGACCGGGTAACCGGTCCGGCACGGCAAACCACACCCGGAGCAAGGCCAAATAGGGGGACGATCCCGCAGGTCACAAGGCGGGGAGAGGGCTGCTCGCCCGAGGTCCCCGGGTCAGGCTGCTTGAGGCACGCGGTAACGCGTGTCCTAGAGAAATGGCCGCCACGCGGCATTTTTTGCCGCGGACAGAACCCGGCTTATGGCTTCCTCAGACGCTCGTTGAAAAAGGCTTCGCCGGGGGAATGATCCCGCGGCGAAGCCTTTTTGGGTTCATGAAGACCCCGATCGCCCCCCGTGCCCGACAAACAATCACAAACATCCATGTTTCCGGTGACTTTGCTATTTTCCGGAATAATGCTTGACACCCCACCCCACGGGATTAAAATGATCACTCGGTGGGTAATTGTGGGGAAAGGTGGGTCGTGCGCCCCATATGATGTTTCGTGGCCTCTTCGAATATACGATCGATCCCAAAGGCAGGGTCAACGTACCCGCGCCCTTCCGCGACCTGGTCCAGAAGTCGGGCCAGGAATCCCTCATGATAACCAAATTCCAGGATTGCCTCTACGTATTTCCCCACGAAGAGTGGGCCCGGATCGAGGAAAAACTCGCCTCCGTGCCGAGCACCGACCGGCAGCTTGCGCCGTTCGTCCGTTCCTTCGGCGGCAGTGCGGTCGAGGTCGCCTTCGACAAGCAGGGGCGCGTCCTCGTGCCGCCGTCCCTGCGCGCCTACGCGGGCCTCGAGAAGGATGTGGCGATCATCGGGATGCAGCGGCGCTTCGAGATCTGGTCGCTCCAGCGGCATCAGCAGTCGTGCGCGGACTTCGAGAAGGAACTCACGCAGAATCCGGAACTCGCGAAGCGGATCAGCGATCTCGGTATCTGACCGTTGCCTCAAGGACATATACCCGTTCTTTTCCAGGAAACGATGGATCTGCTGGCCCCGGCTCCCGGCGAATGTTTCCTCGATGGCACCGCGGGCGCGGGCGGGCACTCCGAAGCCATCGCGCAAAGGATCGGCCCCGGGGGAGTCCTGGTCAGCGCCGACGGCGACCCCTCGATGCTCCGGATCGCGGCGGCCCGGCTGGCGCCGTACCCGTGGGTCCGCATGGTCCACGCCGATTTCTCCGATCTCGACCGGTTGTGTGAAGCGGCGGACGGGCGGCCGTTCGACGGCGTGCTGCTCGACCTGGGCATCTCGTCCGTCCAGCTCGATGACCCGGAGCGCGGCTTCACGTTCCGCGAAGACGGACCGCTCGACATGCGGCGGGACACCGGGAGCGACGACGCCACGGCCGCCGATATCGTCCGGTACACGCGGGAGAACGAACTGGCAGACATCATCTACCAGTTCGGCGAGGAGCGGTTCTCCCGGCGGATCGCGGCGCGGATCGTCGAACAGCGTCGGTCGACGCCGATCGAAACGACCGGGCAGCTCGCCCGCCTGGTCTCCTCGGCGATTCCGCGAAAGGGGTGGCCGCGCGACATCCACCCGGCGACGCGCACCTTCCAGGCGCTCCGGATCGCGGTCAACCGGGAACTCGAGTCGATCGCCGCGTTTCTCGAACGGATTCCCGGGCACCTGGCGCCGGGCGGACGGGTCGGCGTCATCAGCTTCCACTCGCTCGAAGACCGGTTGGTCAAGGTCGCCTTCCGGTCGGCCGCAGCCGGAGACGAGGCGACCCTGAAGGTGGTCACGAAAAAGCCCGTTGGGCCGGGCAACGAGGAAACCCGCGAAAATCCCCGGGCGCGCAGTGCACGGTTCCGTGTCGCGCGTCGTATCGACTGACGGAGGGCCCGCAATGAAGAAGATGGTGGTCAAGAACGGGGTTTGCATGCTGACGCACGTCCGTCCCCTCCCCCGAGAGAGCGCGACGATCCTCCCGCAGGGGCGGTTCCGGGTTCGCGCCGGCATTATCGTCCTGTGCGTCATGGGGTTCTCGCTCTTCAACGTCTGGATCCACGGGAAGAATGTCCGGATCGGGTATTCGGTCTCCGCGGCGCTCGAGGAAAAGCGGACCCTGCAGCGCGAGAAAGAGTCGCTGCGCACCGAGATGCTGATGTTGCAAAGCCCATTTCGCATCGAGACGCTGGCAAAGAACACGCTGGGGATGATCGACCCCAAGATGGAACGGCTCCGCTGAAATGACACCGCGGGCCCGCATCGTCCTCGGCTTCCTGCTGGCCCTCTATGCCGTGGTGATCGTGCGCGCGTTCCAGATCCAGGTGGCCGACGGCGGGGCGATCCGGCAGCGCGGCAAGAACCAGTATTGCGTCAGGGTGCCCCTCATCCCGAAGCGGGGCGTGATCCTCGACCGTACCGGCAGCGAACTGGCCGTCAGCATCTCCACCAAGTCGATCTTCGTGCAACCCGCGCGGCTCAAGGACCCGGCAAAGGTCGCGGCGCTGCTGTCGCGCCGCCTGTCGTTCCCGCTTCCCGAACTCCGGAAACTGATCGAGTCCGAACGAAGCTTCGTCTGGGTCCGGCGGCAGATGGTGTCCTCCGAGGCCGACGAGGCGGTCAAGGAAGTGCGCGACGCCTTCAAGACCGGCAAGAAGAACGAGTCGATGGACTGGATCGGAACGGTCGAGGAACCGAAGCGTTATTACCCGAACCGTGAACTCGCGGCCTCGCTGCTCGGCTTCACCAATCTCGACAGCGCCGGGATCGAGGGGGTCGAGTTGTCGATGGACAACCAGCTCCGCGGCGAGCGGTCGTTCGTGGTCTGCGAGCGGGACGCCCGGGGGCGGATCATAACCCCGGCATCCGCCGAGACCGAGGTCGATGCCCGGGGGCACTCGGTGATGCTCACGATCGACCGCAACATCCAGCACGTCGCCGAAACCGAGCTCAAGGGAGCGGTCGACAAATATTCCGCGCGGGGGGGGACGGCGCTGGTCATGCAGCCGCGTACCGGCGAGCTGCTCGCGATGGCGACGCTGCCCAACTACAACCCGAACGCCCCGATGAACGCCGTGCCGGAAGCGCGCAAGAATCACGGGATCACCGACATGATGGAGCCCGGCTCCACCTTCAAGGTGTTCACCCTGGCCTCCGCGCTCGAGATGGGCAATGTCAAGGCGACCGACAAGTTCTTCACGGAAAACGGCGCCTACCGGTTCGCGGGGCGCGTGATCCACGATACGCACAAGCGCGGCTGGCTCGACGCGGCCGAGATCCTGAAATACTCGAGCAACGTCGGCGCCGCCAAGATCAGCGAAAAGATGGATGCCGACGCGAACTACGACATGATCCGCTCCTTCGGATTCGGCACCCGCACCGGCGTCGAGCTCAAGGGAGAGGTTTCCGGGCTCCTGCCGCCGAAGAAGGGATTCCGCGGGATCAGCCAGGCCAACGTCTCGTTCGGTCAGGGCATCTCGGTGACCCCGATCCAGCTCGTCTCGGCGATGGCGTCCGTAATCAACGGCGGCCGGATCATGAAGCCCTACCTGGTGCGCGAGGTGCGCGATCGCGAGGGGCGCATCGTGTTCCGGGGAGAACCCAAGGAGCTGCGGCGGGTGATCTCGCCCAAGACGTCCGAGCAGATGCGCGAGATGATGAGTTCGGTCGTCGAGGACGACGGTACCGGAGACAAGGCGCGCATCAAGGGATTCCGCGTCGGCGGAAAGACCGGGACCGCCCAGAAGGTCGAGGTCGGGACCGGAAAATATTCCCCGACCAAGCGGGTGTCCTCGTTCATCGGATTCCTGCCGGTCGAAGATCCGCAATTGCTGATCCTCGTCGTGCTCGACGAGCCCAAGGGGCAGGTCTACGGCGGCACGGTCGCCGCGCCCGCTTTCACCCAGATCGCCATCAAGACCGCCTACTATCTCGGAATTCGCCCGACGCAGCCGATCGTGGCCACGGCGAAGGGCGACGGGGCAAAGCCGGCGGGTTCCCTGAAACTCCGTCCCGTCTCGACGGCGCAGGGCACCAGCACGATGGTGATGCCCGACCTTCAGGGCCTGAGCATGGGGCGTGTCGTCGACATCATGGGGCGCTATTCGGTCCGGCTCGCCATGACCGGAAGCGGCATCGCGCAGAAGCAGGCCCCCGAGGCCGGCGCGCTCCTGATGCCCGGGACCGAATGCTCGATCACGTTCGGCGGCCGGTAAAGTGACCCTCCTCGAGACCCTCCGGGGTGTGGCCTCGCCGGCATCGGCCACGGGTGCGCTGGAAATCTTCGGGGTCAGCACCGATTCGCGCTTCGTGAAGCGGGGCGACCTGTTCGTCGCCTTGACCGGCGACAATCACGACGGCCACGCATTCCTCGCGACTGCTGCAGCCAACGGGGCCGTCGCCGCCCTCGTCGAACGCGAGATCATCGGTGCGCCGTTCCCGCTGGTTTGCGTCCCTTCGACCACCGATGCATTGTGGCGCGTGGCTGCCAATTTCAACGGCGACCCGTCCGCCCGGATGAAAGTGATCGGTGTGACCGGCACCAACGGAAAGACGACCGTCACGTACCTGCTCGAGTCGATCTTCCGGGCCGAAGGCCAGCTTGCCGGCGTGATCGGGACGATCAACTATCGCGTGGGGAAGGAAGTCCTGCGAACCGGGCTGACCACGCCCTTTCCGAACGACCTGCAGGAATTGATGGCGTCCGCCCTCGCTCGGGGCGCCTCCCGGCTGGTGATGGAGGTTTCATCCCACGCCGCCGCGCAGGGGCGCATCGCCGGCGTCCGTTTCGACGCGGGCCTTTTCACGAACCTGACCCACGACCATCTCGATTTCCACGGCGACATGGAGGGGTACTTCGCAGCCAAGGCGCGCTTCTTCCGGGAGTTTCTCCCCGCCGGCGGGAAATGCCCGGGAATGGCGTTCAACGCCGACGACCCGTATGGGGCGCGGTTTGTCGCCGAATTTCCCGGTGCGCTTTCCTACGGGTTTACCGAAGGGGCGAAGGTCCGGGTCGTTTCGCGGGAGACCGGCTGGAAAGGGACCCGGATGGTCCTCGCGACGCCCGCCGGCGAACTCGAGATATTCACCCGCCTGATCGGCGCCTACAACGCGTCGAACGTGATGGCCGCCGTTTGCGGGGGGCTGCTGCTCGGCGTGGCGCCCGAGGCGATCCGGACCGGCATCGAAACGGCTGCGGTGATCCCGGGACGGATGGAGCCGATCGGGAACGGCCGCGGGGTGCACGTCTTCGTCGACTACGCCCACACGCCCGACGGGCTCGACCGGATCCTGTCGACGCTGCGGGAGCTGTCGCCGTCGCGCGTCGTCACGCTGTTCGGCTGCGGCGGAAACCGCGACCGCACCAAGCGCCCCGAGATGGGACAGGTCGCCGCGCGTCGCTCCGACCTGGTCGTCGTCACCTCGGACAACCCGCGCAACGAGGATCCCCGCGCGATCCTGGACGATATCGTCCCCGGTCTGGCGGCGGAAGGTTGGACCGAGGCGGCCCCCGGCGAAACGCCGGAGTCCCGTCAATATGTGGTCATCGAAGACAGGAAAGCGGCGATCGGCCGGGCGCTCGAGCTTGCGAAACCGGGCGATACGGTGGCGATTGCCGGGAAAGGACACGAGGATGTTCAGATCATCGGGAACAGGCGCCTGCCGTTCGACGATCGACAGGCGGTCAGAGATGCCCTTGCAGAACTCGGCTGACCTTACGGTCGAAGGGCTGATCGGGGCGATCCACCCCGTCCACAACGTCGGTTCCGCGCCGATGCGCACGCCCGTCGGACTCGTGACGGTCGACAGCCGGGAGGTCGTTCCCGGGGCGCTCTTCGTCGCGCTGCCCGGAGAACGCGTCGACGGCGCCGATTTCATCGCAGATGCATTCCGCAAGGGGGCCGTCGCCGCCATCGTTTCCGAGGCCGGAGCGGCGAAACTGCCCGCCGGGGCCGATTCGGGGGGGATGCTCCTCGTCGTTCGGGATCCGGTCGAGGCACTGGGCGATCTCGCCCACGCCCACCGCCGGCGGTTTCGGCAAGTCCCGCTGGTCGGGATCACGGGCAGTTCCGGCAAGACGTCGACCAAGGATATGCTGGTCGCCCTCCTGTCAAACGGCCGCAAGGTGCTTCGCAACGCGGGCAACCGGAACAACCTGATCGGGATGCCGCTCACCCTGCTGGGGCTTTCCGCCGACCACGACGTGGCGGTGATCGAGATGGGGACCAACCGGCCGGGCGAGATCGCGCGACTGGCCGATATCGCGGCGCCCGACCTGGGCATCGTCACCAACGTGGCGCCCGCCCACCTCGAAGGGCTGGGTTCGATGGAAGGCGTGGCGCGAGAGAAGGGCGACCTGTTCCGGGCGCTCCCCGAAAACGGAACGGCCGTCGTCAACGCGACCGACCTGCGCGTGGTTCGCGAGGCGGGCCGCTGCCGCGCACGCAAGATCTATTTCGGCGTGGCACTCAACGAATTCTCCGGGCGCATCATGTCGATGCGCGACGACGGGATGGAGATCGCGGTTCGCACGCCGTCGGGCGAGTTCACCTCGTCGCTGCAGGCGACCGGGGAACACCAGCTCATGAATGCGCTCGCGGCGACCGCCGCCGCCTACGCGCTGGGCCTTCGCCCCGACGATCTCGCCGGCGCCTTCGAGAACTATGCACCCGCACCGGGCCGCTTCCGCGCGATGCCGCTGCGTGCCGGCGGCCTGCTGCTCGACGACTGCTACAACGCCAATCCCGCGTCGATGGAATCGGCGCTTCGCAACATGGCCGCGCTGGCCCGCGGCCGCCGCACCGTGGCGGTCCTGGCCGACATGCTCGAACTGGGCGATGCATCCCCGACGGCGCACCGGCGGATCGGGAACCTGGTCGCCGCCCTCGACACGGGGCTCCTCGTCACCTTTGGCCCTCAAGGCCTCCTGATCGCCCAGGGCGCGGCGGAAGGCGGGATGGCACCGTCCCGGATCATCCACGCGGACGACCGCGACCGCCTTCACGAATCCGCGGCGCAGGCGCTTTCAGCCGGCGACGTCGTCCTGGTCAAGGGATCGCACGGCATGCGGCTCGACGAAATCGTGACCGCAATCAGCGAGGAGTGGGGCTAGTGCTTTACCACCTGCTCTTCCCGCTTCATGCGACATACAGTTTTTTCAACGTGTTCAGGTACATCACGTTCCGGACGATCTACGCGTCGATCACGGCGCTGCTGCTCTGCTTCATCCTGGGGCCGTGGCTGATCCGGGAACTCGAAGCCAAGCAGATCGGCCAGACGATCCGGACCGACGGCCCCGAGAGCCACCAGGTCAAGGCCGGCACCCCGACCATGGGGGGACTCCTCATCGTGCTGGCGTCGGTGGTTCCGACGCTGCTGTGGGCGAATCTATACAATCCGTACATCTGGATCGTGGTGTTCGTGACCGTGGGCTTCGGAGCGATCGGCTTCATCGACGACTACAAGAAGGTCATCAAGAAGGACTCGAAGGGCCTGAGCCCGCGTGGCAAGCTGCTCGGGCAGTTCCTGGTCGCGAGCGTCGCGGCCGGGCTGCTCTCGATGGACATCGGCCTGAACCAGACGGTGAGCATCCCTTTTTTCAAGAACCTGCACCCGAGCATGGGGATGCTCTACATCCCCTTCATCATCCTGGTGATCGTCGGCGCATCGAACGCGGTGAACCTGACCGACGGGCTCGACGGGCTGGCGATCGGCCCCTCGATCATCGCCGCGGGCACCTACATGCTTTTCGCGTATCTCGCCGGAAACATCAAGATCTCGAGCTACCTCCAGATCCCGTACGTGCCGGGGGCAGGCGAACTGACCATATTCTGCGGGTCGCTGGCCGGGGCGGGCATCGGCTTCCTCTGGTATAATACCTACCCTGCCCAGGTGTTCATGGGTGACACGGGTTCGCTCGCGATCGGCGGTGCGCTTGGCGTCGTGGCGGTGATGGTGAAGCAGGAGATCGTGCTGGCGCTCGTCGGCGGCGTCTTCGTGATGGAGGCGCTCTCGGTCATATTCCAGGTGTCTTCCTACAAGTGGCGCAAGAAGCGGATTTTCCGGATGGCGCCGATCCACCACCACTTCGAACTCAAGGGGTGGGCGGAACCCAAGATCATCGTCCGCTTCTGGATCGTCTCCATCATCCTCGCGCTGCTGGCGATCAGCACGCTGAAAATCCGCTGACATGACCGAATCGCTCGAAAAAATGGTGTTCGTCGTCGGGGCCGGCGGGTCGGGTGTCGCGTCTGCCGAGCTGCTGCGCCGCGAGGGCCGGGCCGTGACGCTCTTCGACGAACGCGATCGCGAGGCGGTCGAGCGGTCGTTCGGACGTTCCTTGCCCGAGGGCGTGGCTTTCCGGCGGGGGATGCCATCCGCCGAAGATGCGGCAACGGCCGGGCTGGTCGTCCTGTCGCCGGGAATCCCGTCCGGCAAACTCCCCCTTTCCGCGCTTCGGGCCGCCTCGGTTCCGGTCTGGGGCGAACTCGAACTGGGCTACCGGCGTTTCCGTGGCCGGGTGGCGGCCGTGGCCGGAACCAACGGCAAGTCGACCGTGACGACGCTGATCGGCCTGATGGCGCAGCGCGCATTCCCCCGCGTGTTCGTCGGGGGCAACCTGGGCACGCCGTTCGTGACGGCGGCGTCGGAGGGGGCGTTCGACTGGGGCGTCGTCGAGGTCTCCAGCTTCCAGCTCGAAACGATCGACGCGTTCCGGCCCGCCGTGGCGCTGCTCCTCAACATCACCGAGGATCACAGCGACCGATATTCCGGGTTCGCGGCGTACGCCGAGGCCAAGATGGGCGTATTCCGCAACCAGGGCACCGGCGACACGGCGGTCATCAACGCCGACGATCCCGAGATCGCCTCGCGTGCCGCCCTGATCCCGGGCGACATCCTCCCCTTTTCGCTGGTTCGCGATCTGCCGCAGGGCGTTTTCCTTTCTGGCGACGAAATGATCTACCGGGACGGGGGGCGGAAAGAGCGCTATTCCCGTTCCCTGCTCCGGATTCCCGGAACGCAGAATGTCGAGAACGCGATGGCGGCGATCGCGGCCGCGCGCCGGATGGGCATTCCCGAAGACGCGGTCCGCGAGGTGCTCTCGACCTTCCAGGGCCTGCCGCACCGGGTCGAGTTCGTCCGGTCGCTGCGCGGAGTCTCCTGGTACAACGATTCGAAGAGGACCAACGTGGGCGCGGTGCTCAAGGCGCTCGAAGGGTTCTCCGAGACGGTGGTCCTCATCGCCGGCGGCAAGGACAAGGGGGTCGACTTCAAGCCCCTGCGCGACCCGCTTTCCCGCAAGGCGCGCGGGGCCGTCCTGATCGGCGAGGCGCGCGGACGGATGCAGTCCGAACTGGCGGGCGCGGCGCCGGTCGTGACCGCCGACACGCTGGCCGATGCGATCCGGATGGCCGCCGGAATGGCGCAACCGGGAGACGTCGTCGTTTTCTCGCCGGCCTGCTCAAGCTTCGACATGTTCAAGAATTTCGAGGACCGGGGCGAAGCATTTCGCGCGGCCGTCCGGGATCTGGCCGAATGAGGGAGCTGGCAGGATGATTTTTGGCAAGCGTCACGAAAACATGCTGCTCGTCACCTGCGTCCTGACGCTGGCGCTCATCGGCATCGTCATGATCTACAGCGCGACCAACGTCATGGCCGCCTCCTCGTTGAAGTACGGCAGGGACGCCGCCTGGTTCCTCAAGAAGCAGATCCTGTACCTCGCGCTCGGGATCGCGGTCTCGATGGTGCTGGCGCGCATCGACTACGATTTCTACCGCAAGCACATGAAGTGGCTGATGGCTGCCGGCTTCCTCTGCCTGTTGCTGGTGTTCGTTCCCGGCCTCCGCCACTCGGCCAACGGTTCGTCGCGCTGGATCAACCTGCGCCTCTGCCTGTTCCAGCCCTCCGAGATGGCCAAGTTCCTGCTGATCGCCTATGCGGCCTGGGCCATCGACAAGGCCGCCGTGACCGACGCGGGAAGCCTGGCCACGATCAAGCCCTACCTGACGATGATGGCCGTGCTGGGGTTCTTCATCCTTCCAATCCTCAGGGAACCCGACTTCGGGATGTCGGTGGTCATCTTCGTTTCCTTCATGACGCTCCTCTTCATCGCCGGATTCCCCGCCCGGGTGCTCGCGGGCATCGTCCCCGTGGCCATTGCCGGGGTCGTCCTGCTCGTCAAGCTGGAGCCCTACCGGATGAAGCGGCTGACGGCGTTCCTCGACCCGTTTGCGCAGGCCAGCGGCGCGGGATACCAGGTGGTCCAGTCGCTGATCGCCTTTTCGAACGGGGGGCTGATCGGTTCCGGCCTCGGTTCCAGCAAGCAGAAGCTTTTCTACCTCCCCGAGATGCACACCGACTACATCTTCTCTGTGGTCGGCGAGGAACTGGGTTTCCTCGGAGTCACCGCGGTGGGCGCCTGCTTCCTCGTCCTGGTCTGGGTCGGCTTCCGGATCGCCCGTCGCGCACGCGACCCGTTCGGGAAATTCCTCGCGATGGGATTCTCCGTGGTCATCGGCCTGCAGGCGTTCATGAACATGATGGTGGGGTTGTCGCTACTTCCGCCCAAGGGGATGGTGTTGCCGTTCCTGAGTTTCGGCGGCAGTTCCCTGATCCTGCACATGGCTGCGGCCGGGATCATGATCAACATCTCGATGAAAGGGGCGGAAGGGATTGTCAAAGAAACTGATCATAGCCGGGGGCGGGACCGGTGGGCATGTATTCCCGGGGATAGCGCTTGCTGAGGCGTTTCTCGCCCGGTGCCCCGACGGCACGGTTTCATTCGTCGGGACCGCGTCCGGGCTCGAAGCCAAAGCCGTCCCTGCGCGCGGTTTCGAGATCGACTTCGTCCCCTCCGGGAAGATTCGCGGGCAGGGGTTCGGGGCGATCCGCGGGGTTGCGTCCATGCTGAAGGGACTCTTCGTGGCGGCTTCGGTGCTGCGCCGGCGCCGGCCCGACCTGGTCTTCGGGGTCGGCGGCTATGCGTCGGTTCCGGTGGCGCTCGTTGCGGCCATATCGGGCGTGCCGCTCTTCCTGCAGGAGCAGAACGCGGTGCCCGGACGGTCGAATCGGATCCTGGGCCGGCTGGCCAAAAAAATATACGCCGGATTCGAGGGCGCGGCCTCCCGCTTTCCGGCGGGGCACGTCGAAGTGACCGGCAACCCGGTCCGGCGCGAGATCGTTGCGGCAGCCGCGTCGTGCCCGGCGGAAGTGCCGGCTCCCTTCACGGTACTCGCGATCGGCGGTTCCCAGGGCGCGCGCGCAATCAACGAACGGGTCCTCGAGATGGCGCGCATCGTCAAGCGGGAAGGATTCGCCACCCGCTTCCTGCTCCAGGCCGGGACGCGGGAGTTCGAAGGGGTGCGTGCGGCGATCGAAAAGGAAGGGCTGCCGGTCGAGGCGCTTCCGTTCACCGACCGGATCGGCGACCTGTTCGCCCGGTGCCACGCCGTGCTGATGCGCGCCGGGGCGCTCTCGATCGCCGAGGCGGCGCTATTCGGAAAGCCGTGCGTCCTCCTCCCGTATCCGTACGCGGCCGACGGGCACCAGGAGAAAAACGCCATCGAATTCTGCTCGAGCGGCGCGGGAAGGTGGTTCTCCGAGGCCGACGCGACGCCTGAAAAACTTTACGCGATCTTTTCCGCCTGGGAGTCCGATCCCGGTTCGGCCGAAAATGCGGCGGCCGGGGCGAGGCGGTTCGCTCGCCCGGGGGCGGCGCGGTCGATCGTCGAGTCGGCGCTCCGCGAATCGGGAATCGGGACGGGGGCGTGCCATGTATAGAAAAGGGTTGCGCATCCACTTCGTCGGCATCGGCGGCATCGGGATGAGCGGAATCGCGGAGCTGCTGCTCAATCTCGAATACCGGGTGTCGGGGTCCGACCTCAAGAAGTCCGACACGACCGACCGGCTCGAGAAGCTGGGGGCGTCGATTTCCACCGGGCATGCGGCCGAAAACGTGCCGGCCGACGGCCATGTCGTGGTCATATCGTCTGCGGTGTCGTCCGACAACCCCGAGGTTCGCGAGGCGCACCGCCGGAAGATTCCCGTAATTCCCCGCGCCGAGATGCTGGCCGAGCTGATGCGGATGAAATACGGGATCGCCATCGCGGGCACGCACGGCAAGACGACGACGACCTCGATGGTCGCGACCATCCTCGCGTCGGCAGGGTGGGATCCGACCGCCGTCGTGGGGGGCAAGCTCAACAGTCTCGGCTCGAACGCCAAGCTCGGGCAGGGCGACTTCCTCGTGGCCGAAGCCGACGAGAGCGACGGGTCCTTCCTGAAACTCTCGCCCACGGTCGCGGTCGTGACCAACATCGACGCCGAGCATCTCGATTTCTACTCGGGCATCGGGCAGATCAAGGAGACGTTCCTCTCCTTCATCAACAAGGTTCCCTTCTACGGTTTCGCCGTGCTCTGCATCGATCACCCGAACGTGCAGGACCTGATCCCATCGGTCGAAAAGACGTTCGTGACCTACGGTTTTTCCGCGCACGCCGACTACCGGGCGGAAGGCGTTGTTCCCGGCGGGATGGGAAACCGCTTCCGGATCGTCCGGCGGGGCGATCCGCTTGGCGAAGTGTCGCTCATGGCGCCGGGCCGCCACAACGTCAGCAACGCGCTGGCAGCGGTCGCGGTCGCCTCCGAACTGGGGGTCCCGTTCGTGGATATCCGGAAAGGCCTGGCCGACTATCGCGGCGTGGCGCGCCGGTTCCAGGTCAAGGGAGAGCGCGACGGGGTGACGGTCGTGGACGACTACGGACACCATCCCGCCGAGATCCGCGCGACGCTGGCCGCCGCGCGCGAGGTGTGGCCCGACCGGCGGATCGTCGTCGGATTCCAGCCCCACCGCTATTCGCGGACCCAGGCGCTCTTCCGCGACTTCCTCTCGGCGTTCAACGATGCGAACGACGTCTTCGTGTTCGACGTCTACGCGGCGGGCGAACAGCCCATCGAAGGGGCGACCGGCGAGCGGCTTTGCGAGGCGATCCGCGAGCACGGGCACAAGGCGGCGAGATTTGCGGGCAAGGCGGGCGTGGCAACGGACGAGATCGCCCGGGCGCTTCGGCCCGGCGACATATTCCTGACGATGGGAGCCGGCGATGTCTGGAAACTGGGAGAAAGCCTCCTTTCCCGATAACGGGCGAAGAAGGAGCGGGAGGTTGGAGGCAGCCGTGCGGAAACCCGACGAGGCATCCGGAGTCCTCCTGTCGACCTGCACGACGATCGGCATCGGCGGGGCTGCGCCCTTCATCGTGTTTCCCCGGTCGCCCGGCGAAGTGCGGGCTTTCAAGGCTTCGGCGTTCGCGGCGGGGGAGGAATACCTTTCGCTGGGCGCCGGGAGCAACCTGCTCGTGGCTGACGAGGGAATCGACCGCCGGGTGATGTGCCTCAAGAAGAACATGGGCAAGGTGATGTTCTCCGCGGGCGGGTCCGTGGTCGCCGAGGGGGGGACGATGCTGCCGCGCCTGGCGGTCCTTTGCGGCCTCTCGGGGCTCTCGGGCGTCGAGGAACTGGCGGGCATCCCGGGCACGGTGGGAGGCGCGTTGACGATGAATGCCGGGGCCTACGGCCGGTCCATCGGCGAAGTGGTCGAGTGGGTCGAGGTTGTCGACGTCGCCGGCCGGCTTCACCGGATCGAGGCGTGCGATATCCGGTATTCCTATCGACATGCCGCCTGCCCGGTCGAAGGGATGGTCGTGCGCGCGGCGTTCCGTCTCGCGGCGTCGCTCTCCGATGCGATATTCGCCCGGATGAAGGAAATCAACGAGAAGCGGCGCGAGAGCCAGCCGTGGGGCGAGCGGACGTTCGGTTCCACCTTTCTCCGCCCCGACGGGAACGTCAGCGCGGGCGAGTTGCTCGAGCGCGCCGGCTTGAAGGGATTCCGGATGGGCGACGCCGCCTATTCCCGGAAGCACGCGAACTTCATCGTCAACATCGGGAACGCATCGGCCTCCGACGTGCTGCGGCTCATTGCGCGCGGGCAGGAGGCGGTCCGCGCCATGGCGGGCGTCGAACTCGTCCCGGAAGTGAAGATGTGGGGTGCCGTCCATGCATGAGAAGGGTCGCTTCCGCGCGGTGCGGGTCGGCGTGTTCTTCGGGGGGGAATCGTCCGAGCGCGACGTGTCGTTGCGAACCGGCGCGGCGGCGGTCGCGGCGCTCGAACGGAAGGGATACGACGTCGCCGGAATCGATATCCGGGGCGACTGGCTGGGCCGGATCCGCGATGCCGGGATCGGGGTGGCGCTGATCGCGTTGCACGGGCGCTTCGGCGAGGACGGCTGCATCCAGGGGGCGCTCGAGCTCGCGCGCATTCCCTACACGGGTTCGGGCGTGGCGGCGTCCGCGTTGACGATGAGCAAGGTGCTGGCGAAGCGGGTCGTGGCCGCCGCGGGCGTTCCGGTCGCGGCCGACGCGCTTTACGACGGCCGGGCGATCGACGGTGCGTCGCTTCCGTCATTCGGGCTCCCGCTCGTCGTGAAGCCCGACCGCGAAGGGTCGACGGTGGGCATCTCGATCGTCCGGATGCCAGGCGAATGGCCCGCGGCGCTGGCCGAGGCCGCGAAGTTCGACGGTCGGATCCTGGCCGAGGTGTTCATCGCCGGCCGCGAACTGACGGTGGGGATCGTCAACGGGCGCGTGCTTCCGGCGATCGAGGTCCGGCCGAAATCCGGCTTCTACGATTACCGCGCCAAGTACACGGCGGGCGAGACCGAGTACGTCATCCCGGTGCCGATGGAACACGAGACCCTGGCCCGGGCGGCCGATTACACCCGGCGTGCGGCCGAGGCGCTCACGCTTCGCGGCGCGGCCCGGATCGACTACCGGGTCGACCCGTCGGGGCACCTGTTCTTTCTCGAGGCCAACACGATTCCGGGTATGACCGAGACGAGCCTGCTCCCCAAGGCGGCACGTTTCGACGGGCTCGATTTCGACGACCTGGTCGAGGAGATCCTCGACGATGCGGGGCTGAATCGCTAAGCGTGGGAAACTAGGATGATCGAGTACAAGGCGTACCACAAGAAATCGCTGGGGAAAAAAAAGCCGACGAGCGTCGTTCGCCGGAAGGGGAAGGCGCGTTCGTCCGAAAGGGCCGGTGGCGAGCCCCGGGTGTCGTTCCGCCAGATGGCCCTCCTCGCGGTCGTGCTCATCTCGGTCGTGCTTGTGTCCGTGGGGGGGGCGATGGCCTACTCCTGGCTCGGCCGGTCCGCGCTCTTCACCGTGCGCGAGATCGACATGAACCCGTGCGTCCACGTGACGCGTGACGAAGTGTGGGGCATTCTCAAGGGGGCTCCGCAGGGCAACATCTGGCGGCTCTCCACGCGTGCGATCGGGATGCGGCTCAAGGAACATCCGTGGGTGAAGGACGTGTCGGTGCGCAAGGCCTTCCCCGACACCCTGGTCGTCCGGATCGCCGAGCGCAAGGCCGTGGCGATGATCAACTCCGACGCGCTCTGGTACGTCGATGCGGGCGGGACGATCTTCAAGCGTCTTTCCGCGTACGACCCCAAGAACTTCCCGATCATCACCGGATTCGAGCGTCGCGAACTGGCGTCCATCGAGGATGTCGTCGTCCGGCAGAACCTCAAGCGGACCATCGAGTTGCTCAAGGTGGCCGAGTCGGGGCCGCTCGGGCGCAACATTTCCGAGATCCACTTCGATGCACAGGAAGGATTCACGCTCGTTACGCGCGACAACGGGCTTCAGCTCAAGCTCGGAACCGTCGATCTCAAGGATGCGCTCCGGCGGATCGACGCCGCGATTCCCAAACTGGCGGGTCTGGGGCCCGGCAGCGGGGTGGTCGACCTGAAAACAGAAGGCAGGATTTTCATCCGCTCGGGGGAATAGATGAACCAGGATCAGCACACTCCGGTCGTGGCCGGGCTCGACATAGGCTCGAACCGGGTCGTGACCGTCGTGGCACGCAAGACAGGCACCGGCGTCGAGATTCTCGGGATGGGGTCGGCGTCGACGGACGGGATGCGTCGCGGGGTCGTCGTGAACGTCGATGCGACCGTCGCATCGATCCGCCAAAGCGTCGGAGAGGCCGAGAAGACGGCCGGGTTGGCAATCGATGCTGTTTTCGCCGGCGTATCCGGACCGCTGGTGAAGTCGTTCAACAGCCACGCGGCGATCTCGGTCAAGAACGAGCACGAGGTGGCGGATGCGGATGTGGCGCGGGTTCTCGAGCGCGCGAAGGATGTCGAACTGCCGCACGACCGTGAGACGCTCCATGTCCTGACCCAGGAGTTCATCGTCGACGATTCGGGCGGCATCAAGAATCCGCAAGGGATGACCGGCATCCGACTCGACGCGCGGGTCCACATCGTCACGGCCGACATCCCGAGCATGAAAAACATGAGGCGTTGCATCGAGAAGGCGGGACTCGACGTGACCGACCTCGTCCTCTCGTCTCTTGCGACCTCCGAAGCGGTGCTGACACCCGAGGAAAAAGAGGTGGGCGTCGTTCTGCTCGACTTCGGCGCCGGCACGGTCGAGATGGCAATCTTCCGGGATGGCTCGCTCTGCCACACGACCTTCCTCCCCTACGGCGGCTCGATGATCAGTTCCGACCTGGCCAGCGTGCTCAAGCTTCCGTTCCAGGACGCCGATGCGCTAAAGATCGCTTCCGGCTGCGCGATGATCCAGAAGGTGCGGCGAGACGAACTGGTCGAGTTGCCCGGAATCGGGGGACGGAAGCCGAAGCAGATCCGGCGGCAGCACGTCGCCGAGATCATCGAGGCGCGGTGCGAAGAGATATTCATCCGCCTCCGGAAAGAGATACGGCGATCCGGGCTCGACGACCAGATCGGCGCGGGCATCGTCCTCACGGGCGGCAGCGCCCTGATGGAGGGCCTCCCCGAACTGGGCGACCGGGTGTTCGGCGTCGACGTCCGGCTGGGGTTGCGCAGCAACGGCATCGAGGGGATGGTCGAGTCGGTCGCGGGGCCCGCATACGCGACTGCGGTCGGACTGGCAATGTACGCCGCGCGGATGATCGAGCACGAGGGGCCGGCCGACAGCAACGTGGACGGCACCGGATATTTCAGGCGGATGACGCGATTCTTGCAGGATCTTTTTTAGAAACGGAGGGGATGAGATGTTTTCAGTGATCGAGGAGAACCGCTGCCAGGCGGTCATCAAGGTGTTCGGCGTGGGCGGGGGCGGCGGCAATGCCGTCAACACGATGATCGAACAGGGGCTCGTCGGCGTCGAATTCATCGTCGCCAACACCGATGCGCAGGCGCTGGCGCGCAGTCTCGCGCCGCTCAAGCTGCAGCTCGGGGCGAAGCTGACCAAGGGGCTGGGGGCGGGGGCGAATCCCGAGGTGGGCCGGAAGGCAGCCGAGGAAGACCGCGAGATGCTCCGCGAGGCGCTGGGCGGCGCCGACATGGTGTTCATCACCGCCGGACTCGGCGGCGGCACCGGAACCGGCGCGAGTCCGGTCATAGCCGAGGTGGCGCGTGAGATCGGCGCGCTCACCGTCGGGGTTGTCACCCGGCCCTTCCTCTTCGAAGGATCCCCGAGACGGCGGCAGGCCGATGCGGGACTCAAGGAACTGCGGGCGATCGTCGATACGATCATCGTCATCCCCAACGAGAAGCTGCCCATGGTGGCCGGCAAGGACATGAAGTTCAGCGACGCCCTCAAGAAGGTCGACGACGTCCTGTTCCAGGCCGTTCGCGGCATCTCCGAGCTGGTGACCAAACCGGGCATCATCAACCTCGACTTCGCCGACGTGAAGACCGTCATGTCCGGAATGGGCGTGGCGCTCATGGGCACCGGCAGCGCGACCGGGCCGAACCGGGCGATGGCCGCGGCCGAGAAGGCGATCTCCAACCCGCTGCTCGAAGACGTCTCGATCCGCGGCGCGCGCGGGGTGCTGATCAACATCACCGCCAACTCGTCGCTCTCCCTGACCGAAGTGCAGGAAGCGGCGACCCTGATCCAGGAAGAGGCCGACGACGAGGCCAACATCATCTTCGGCACCGTGACCGACGAGACGATGAGCGACGACGAGTTGCAGGTCACCGTCATCGCGACCGGCTTCGATACGGTGGGCACCGAAGTGATGGGGCGGCAGCCGCAGGCAGGACGGCGCGTGATTTCGCTGGTCGGCGGCCGGAGCGAGTTCGAGCGCCCCGCGATCCTGCGCAACGGCCGCTCGCTCGAGACCGAGAAGATCGAAGAGTTGCCGGTCATCGACGCCGAGGGCGAACTCGAGGAGATCGACGATTTCGAGATCCCGACGTTCTTGCGCCGCAGGAGCGAGTAACGCGGCTACGGCGGCGGATCCGGGTATGTCTACCGCGTTCCGCTCGGCCGGGCGCCTTGTATCCATACCCGGCTGCGCCGCCTCGCGACGAACCATGGTGAGAAAAGCGGGCTTCGCGGGCCGTCCCGTTTGGGCCCGGGAAGTCGGTACCGTGCGCAAGGAGTGGGGCGGGCGCCTCCGGGTGGCGCTGGTCTACCCGAACCGGTATCCGGTGGCGATGGCCAACCTGGGGTTCCTCACCGTTCACGCCCGGATCAACGCCCGCGTCGATTCGCTTTGCGAGCGTGCTTTCCTCCCCGATCCGCGCGAGTGGGCGGGCAGGGAGGCGGCGCCGTCGACACTCGGGACGCTGGAAAGCGGGCGTCCGCTTTCCGATTTCGACATCGTCGCGTTTTCCCTGTCGTGCGAAACCGACCTCGCGAACCTGCCGTCGATCCTGTCGATGGGGGGCGTCCTGCCGATCCGCACCGATCGCGAGGCATCCGGCGGGCGGCACCCCATGGTGCTCGCCGGCGGTTTCGCGGCATCCCTCAATCCCGAGATGGCGGGGGCGATCGCGGATGCGGTCGTGGTGGGCGACGGCGAGCGGGCGCTCTCCGCGCTGCTCGATCTCGGGGCGCCGCCCGACGACCGCTCCGGCTACCTGCGCGAGGTGGCGGCCATCCCGGGGCTCTACGTTCCCTCCGGATACCGCGCCGAATACGATGGCCCACGAACCGGCGATCCGCCGGGCGGCGGGCGTCTCCGTTCTCTTACCCCCCGCCCCGGTTTCCCCGGCGAGGTGGTTCGCGAAACCGTCGACCTCGCCGACTACCCGCAACCGCCGGTCGTCTACTCGCCCGATTCCGAATTCGGCGAGATGGTCCTCGTCGAGACGTCGCGCGGATGTCCCGGCAAGTGCGCGTTCTGCGCCGCCTCCCACGCCTGTCCCCGCTTCAGGGAGGCGCCGCTGGAACACGTCCGGGCCGCTGCGATGGCTTCATTCCCGGACCGGAAAAAGGTGGGGCTGATCGGCGCCGCCGTTCTCGACTGGTCGCCGTTTCGCGCATTTGCCCGCGAGATGCTGGCGATGGGGGGCGCCGTCTCGCCCGCTTCCGTGCGCGCCGACCTGGTCGACGCGGAGATTGCCGGGATCCTCCGGCAGAGCGGGCACCGGACCGTTGCGCTCGCGCCCGAATGCGGCGACGCGGGGCGCCGGGCGCTGATCGGCAAACGGATTCCGGACGAGATCTTCTTCTCGGCCGCCCGGACATTGGCGCGGGCGGGAATTCTGTCGTTCAAGCTGTATTTCCTGGTGGGGGTTCCGGGCGCGCCGGCGGAAGAGGAAGTCGGTGCCACGGCGGCTTTCATGCGGGCGTTCAAGGGGGCGGTCCTGGATGAGGCCCGGGCGATCGGCCGGATGGGAACGGTGACGGCGGTCCTCTCTCCGTTTGTCCCGAAGCCGTTCACGCCGTTGCAGTGGGCACCGATGACGGGAGAAAAGGAACTGACGGCTCGGCTGTCGGCCATCGCGAAGGCGGTGCGCCCCGAGGGAAATCTCGAGGTGACGTCGGACACGGCACGCTCCGCCGTTTTACAGGGCTACCTGGGAATGTCCGACCGGAGGGTCGAGGCGCTGCTCCGCCGCTGCCGGCCGACCAAGGGTTCGTTGCCCGCAGGCGAACTGCCGGTGCGGGCGGAGGAACTGCTCTTCCGCGAGAAGGGCGCGGATGAATGTTTCCCGTGGGACCTCGTCGGGGGCGGTCCGCCCCGGAAGGCGCTGCGGGCGCGTTATGAGGCGATCAGGAAGGGGTGATCCGGACCAGGACGTTTCGGGTTCGGGGTCCGTCGAATTCGCACAGGAAGATGCCCTGCCATGTGCCCAGCATGAGCTGCCCGGTCTCGACGAAGACGCGCACGGAGGAGCCGACGAGTGACGCCTTGATGTGGGCATGCGAGTTGCCTTCGGCGTGCAGGTAGGCCGCCGTCGAGGGCGCCATCGCTTCGAGGGCCGAGAGGATGTCCTTGCGGACGTTGGGATCGGCGTTCTCGTTGATGGTGAGGCCGGCCGTGGTGTGCGGGACGAATACGCTGAGGACGCCGCTGGTGACGCCGCTCTCCTTCAGGGTTTTCCGGATTTCACCCGTGATGTCGAGCATCTGCTGCGACTGGTCCGTCGTGAAACTGAGTGTCTGGGTGCGCATGCGCTGCCGTCTCCGAAAGTTTAAGTATCCCTCTTGTAGCACGGCGGGTTTGCCGGGGTCAAGAAACGCCAATCCGAAAGCGCACGATCCCGATTATAATGGAGCCCCGTGAAACCGCACGCATCCCTCATCCTGGCCTCCGCGTCGCCGCGGCGGCGCGAACTGCTCCGGGCAGCCGGAATCCGCTTCCGCGTGATTCCGTCCCGCGCGGCCGAGAGCGAACCGTTCCCGGGCGAGGATCCGCGCCGGTACGCCCTTAGGGCCGCGCGCGACAAGGGACACGAGGTCTCCGTCCGGTTTCCCGCCGCGTGGGTGCTCTCGGCCGACACCATCGTGACGTTCGACGGAAAGATTCTCGGCAAGCCGACCGACCGCCGGCAGGCGTTCCGCATGCTCTCGCTCCTGGCCGGCCGCGAGCACCGCGTGCACACGGCCGTGTGCCTGATACGGGGCGACCGCAACTACCGGGCCGAATCCACGGGCACGACGCGCGTCCGTTTCCGCCCGCTCGCACCGGACGAGATCGAGGGGTACCTGCGCACCGGCGAGTCCGACGACAAGGCGGGAGCCTACGCGGCGCAGGGGGCCGGTGCGTCGCTGATCGACCGGATATCCGGATCGTTCAGCAATGTCGTGGGACTGCCGATGGCCCGGACGCTCGCGATGCTCCAGGCCGCAAACCTTCTTGCCGTCGATCCCGACGGCCCCGGCTGGTACCGTTTCTCGGAGCGGCACGATTGAGCCGTGGCCGGGTCGGCGACCGGGTGTCCGGAATCCGGGAGCGGATCGGTCGGGCGGCAACCCGGTCGGGCCGGCGGCCCGAAGACGTGCTGCTCGTCGCCGTGTCGAAGATGCAGCCGATCGAGTTGCTGATCGAGGCGCGCGAGGCGGGGATCACGGTGTTCGGCGAAAATTACCTGCAGGAGGCCGAAGGGAAGATCGCGCTGCTTCCGGACGCCGACTGGCACTTCATCGGCAAGTTGCAGGGCAACAAGGTAAAGAAGGCGGTCTCCCTGTTCACCTGCATCCAGACGGTCGATTCCGTGCGGATCGCAGGCGAAGTTTCCCGCCGGGCGGTCGAGGCGGGTACGGTCGTGCCCGTCCTGATCGAGGTCAACCTGGGGTGTGAATGGAGCAAGGCGGGTGTCGACCCCGCCGCGCTGCCGGGGATGGTCGAGGCGGTGTCCGGGTTGCCGGGCCTCGCGCTCCGCGGGCTGATGGCGATTCCGCCGGCCGCCCGAGATCCGGATGAAAGCCGGCCGCACTTCGCCCGGCTTCGCGCACTGCTGTGCGAGGCGAGGCGCAAGGCGGGCGGCGGCGAGCGGATGACGGAGCTGTCGATGGGGATGTCCGACGATTTCGAAACGGCGATCGAGGAGGGGGCGACGATGGTCCGCATCGGAACCGCCCTGTTCGGGGACCGAGCCGGGAGGCGACCATGAAGGGACTGGGATTCATCGGGGCTGGCAACATGGGTGAGGCGATGATCCGGGGCGTGCTCGGCTCGAAGTTGCTGCCGCCCGAAAAAATGTTCGTGCTCGATTCGCGACCCGGTCGGTGCATCGAGCTTCACGAGCGGTTCGGGGTGCGGCCTGCCGTGACGGTCGAGACGCTGCTGTCGCATTGCGACACGGTGGTTCTCGCCGTCAAGCCGCAGGTGCTGCCCACCGTTCTACAGGATCTTCCGGCCGAAGGGCGCGAGGGGACGCTGTTCGTCTCGATCGCCGCAGGCACCCCGCTCTCGGCGCTCCTGGGGGGACTCGGCCACGACAGCGCCGTGGTCCGGGCGATGCCCAACACGCCGGCGCAGGCCGGGATGGCCGCCACCGGCATCTATTGCAGCGCGCACGTGACGGCTTCCCAGAAGGAAAGCGCCATGGCGCTCTTCGCTTCCCTCGGGGTCGTCGTCGAACTGCCGCGCGAGGAACTGCTCGACGCGGTGACGGCCCTCTCGGGCTCCGGTCCCGCCTACGTGTTCCTCTTCATCGAGGCGCTGGCCGATGCCGGGGTGCGCGCGGGGCTGGGTCGCGACGACGCCATGACGCTCGCGACCGCGACGGTCGAGGGGGCGGCCCGGATGGTTCGCGAAACCGGGGAGCACCCGGGGCGCCTCAAGGACATGGTGATGTCGCCGGGTGGCACGACGGCCGCGGCGGTCGCCGCCCTCGAGGCGGGTGCGTTCCGCGGCATCGTGATGTCGGCCGTCGAGGCCGCGCATAAACGCTGCCTCGATCTTTCAAAATAGGGAGAGACGATGTTCCTCGCGAAGAATTTCATCCTGGCGTTGGCGATGGTGCTCGACATCGCGCTCTCCGGATACATGTATGTCGTCATCGCCCGCGCCGTGCTGTCGTGGGTCAACCCCGACCCGTACAACCCGATCGTCCGGGCCATCTCGGCCATGACCGATCCCGTATTCCGGTTCCTGCGCCGTCGCCTTCCCCTCTTTGCCGGCACCGTCGACTTCACGCCGCTGGTCGTGATCCTGGCGATCTATTTCCTGCAATCGTTCCTCGTGGCATCGCTCAGGGACTTCGCCCAGCGGATGCCGTGAGCCGTCGTCCCTCGTCTCCGGCCGCGCCGCCGCCGTCCTTTGTCCTGGCGGTTCGCGTCCAGCCCAGGTCTTCGAAGGAGGAAGTTGCGGGAATATCCGACGGGGTGGTTCGCATCCGGTTGACCGCACCGCCGGTCGAGGGGAAGGCCAACGAGGCGCTCCTGAAATTCCTCTCGAAAAAACTCGGTGTACCGAAAGGCGCGCTCGAACTGGTTGCGGGCGACCACGGACGCAACAAGCTGATCCGGGTTCACGGCCTTGCCGGAGAAGCGGTCTGCGCCCGCCTCGGAGCCGCCCCCGCGACCTGAGGGCGACGCAGGCGTATTTGACACGACGTCGAAGAGCCCGATCGAGCGGAACGCAGTGGACATGCCCGGATCCGCCGCTGTAGCAGAAGGCTGGTGAGATAATTTGCCGGAAAGAAAAAGGGGGTGCCGGAGGGTCGTGTGGGGGGAATCTTCAAACCCTCCGGCGGGGGCAGGGAAACGCGGCGATTTCGCGCTGCGGCTCCACTTGTACTGATAATTAGCAAACTATGTGCCAATGACACGTCTGGTGCAACCCATCGATAATTAAGGACTGGTCTCGGGACCCCTCTGGGGGGGGGGTGCTTCGCTGCGTGTTATTGCGCTGGCATTTGCGGCTATTCGACGCGTCGCACCCAACCGAACCGGTCGGGGATCTCGCCGTACTGGATGCCGGTGATCTCGTCGAAGAGTTCCTTGGCCATCGCGCCGATCCGGCCTCCGTTGACCGTGAATGTTTCGTCCTTGTAGCGCAGCATCCCGACGGGTGAGATGACCGCCGCCGTGCCGGTTCCGAACACCTCGCGCAACGATCCGTCGGCAGCGGCGTCCCGCAACTCGGAAATGCCGATGGGTCGCTCGGACACTTTCCAGTTCCGGTCGCGTGCGATGCGCAGCACGCAGTCGCGCGTGATGCCGGGGAGGATCGATCCCCTGAGCGGCGGCGTGACGAGTTCGTCGCCGATCAGGAAGAAGATGTTCATCGTCCCGACCTCTTCGATCGTCGACTGGGTTTCGCCGTCGAGCCAGAGAACCTGGTCGAACCCCTTCTCCTTGGCCTCCTTCGCGGCGAGCAGGCTGGCGGCGTAATTCCCGCCCGTCTTGGCCTCGCCCGTTCCGCCGCGGGTCGCGCGGACGTATTTTTCCTCGACCAGGATGTTGACCGGCTCGAGGCCCCGGGCGTAATAGTTGCCGACCGGGCCCGCGATGATGAAGAAGAGCACTTCGCCCGCCGGGCGGACGCCCAGGCCGGCTTCGGTCGCGATCATCGCCGGGCGGATGTAGAGCGAGGTACCGCGTGTCGACGGGATCCAGTCGGCATCGGCCTTGAGCAGGGCGAAGAGCGCCGCAAGCCCGGTTTCGACCGGCAGTTCGGGCAGGCAGACCCGCGCGGCCGAGCGGTTGAAACGCTCGAAATTGGCTTCCGGGCGGAAGGTCAGGATCGATCCGTCCATCCCGCGGTAGGCCTTGAGCCCCTCGAATATCTCCTGGCCGTAATGGAACACCATCGCCGCCGGGTCGAGCGTGATCGGCCCGTACGGTTCGACGCGTGCGTCGTGCCATCCCTTGTCCTTGGCGTATTCGATCCGGACCATGTGGTCGGAGAATATCGCTCCGAAGCCGAGATTGCTTTCGTCGGACGGCCGGGGGCGTCGCTGCGCGGGGTTCGCGATGTTCAGGGAGATTTCCATGGTCGGATCCTTTCGTGAGGGCGTTCGTCTCTGTCCGGCGGCGGGCCGGAGTCGACGATTTTACCACAAGGTCGTATCGGTAACCGGAAACGGCCGAATGTAGGTTATTCCGATTACCGCTGATCGGTGGAATAATGATTGCGAGATCCTGCTTGCCACGGAGGCATTGATGAGACGATTCCTGATGGTCGGCGTGGCGACTCTTTTCTTCTTCACCATGACGCATCCTGCAACCGCCGCCGAGACCATCGGCGTGGTCCGCAAGACGGCCGGCGCCGTCCAGGTCGTCCGGGACGGGAAAGCCGTCCCGGCTGCGGTCGGCATGAAACTGCTTGTCGCCGACACGATCGAAACGGGAAGCGGCGGATCGGTCGGGATCATTCTCCGGGACGACTCGCTCGTTTCCCTGGGGGCCGACAGTTCGCTCGCCCTCGGAAAATTCCAGTACGCGCCGGCCGAAGGAAAACTCGGCCTGGTCGCCCGCCTTTCCCGTGGAACGCTCGAATATATCTCCGGGCTCATCGGGAAACTGGCGCCCGAATCGGTCCGCATCGACACGCCGGTCTCCTCGATCGGCATCCGCGGGACGCACCTCATCGTGAAATCGGAAAGTGCGGGGGGTTAGTGACATGCCCCGCGCAACCCTCCGGATACCCGCCTTCGGACTCTTTCTGACCTTGCTTGCGGGGGCCTGCGCTTCCCGGCCGCCGCTTCCCGTCCCGCCGCCCAAGGCGGCCGTTCCGCGCGACACCGTCGTGCTTCTTCCCGACAAGGCCGGAACCACGGGCGTCGTCATCGTTTCGGCATCCGGCGCGGAACAGCGTCTCTCGCGCCCGATGGAGGCGACCCGGGTCGCTTCCGGCGGAACGCCCGGCGTCCCGTTCCTCATGGACGAACCGGCGGTTCGCGCCCTGGCGGGGGGCGCCATGGACGCGCTCCCCGAACCGCCCGCGCGATTCCTCCTCTATTTTTCCAAGGGGACGGCGGATCTGACGCCCGAATCCGAGGCGGTTCTCCGCGATGCGACGGGAGCGATCAAGGCGCGGGATGCGGTCGACGTCAGCGTGGTGGGGCATTCCGACACGCTTGGCGACAAGGCGTACAACGACCGTCTTTCGATGAAGCGGGCGCAGGCGATTGCCGCCCGCCTGGCCGCCGGAGGCGTTCCCGCGTCGATCCTCGAGATCACGTCGCACGGGAAAGAGAACCCGCTCGTGCCGACGGCCGACCAGGTTGCCGAACCGAAGAACCGCCGGGTGGAAGTCACGGTTCGCTGAAAGTGCGACCCCGCTCCGGCCGGCATTTCGGCCCCCCGCTCGCAACCGGCCTGTTCGTCACGGCCGTCATGGCGGCGATCTGCCTGTATCCTCCGTCGTTCGTCTCATCCCTTGAAATGAAGGCCTACGATTCCTTCCTCCGGTTCGCCCCGCCCCGGGCGCCGACGGGTGAGGTGCTGCTGGTCGATCTCGACGAGGCGAGTCTCGAGCGGTTCGGGCAGTGGCCCTGGCCCCGATACCGGGTGGCGTCGCTTCTCTCCCGGATTCGCGAAATGGGGGCAGCGGTCGTCGCGCTCGACCTGGTTTTCGCGGAGGCGGACCGGACATCGACCGACGGGGATCGCGCCCTGGCTGCGGTTCTGGCGAGCGGTCCGTTCGTCCTCGGGTATCAGTTCGATTTCACCGCGGCAAGGGGAGACGACCGCCTGCTCCACCCGCTGCGGATCGCGACCCGGGCGCGGGGCGGGCGTGCCGAAGAGGCGTTGTTCGATGCGCCGGGCGTCGTCGCGAATCTCCCCGTCCTGGCACGCGCGACCGGCGCGTCCGGGTTTTTCAACGTCGTCCCGGACCGCGACGGCGTCCTTCGGCGCGTCCCGATGGTCATCCGCCACCATGGAAATCTTTACCCGGGGCTCGCGTTGGCGGCCTTCCTGCGGGCGCGGGGCGGCGACCCGGTACTCGAATCCGGGCCGGAAGGGGTCGAGTCGCTCCGACTGGGCGGGCGGGTTTTCCCGCTCGACCGGAAGGGGAACCTGTCCGTCAATTTCCGCGGGCCGCGCCGCACCTTCCCGTCCCTTTCCGCCGGTGCGATTCTCGAAGGCGCGGCTGATCCGGGCGCCATCCGCGGGAAGATCGTCGTGTTCGGCACCACCGCCGCCGGTCTCCACGAAATCCGGACGACGCCGCTCGAGCCCGCCCATCCGGGCCCCGAGATCCAGGCGACGGTCATCGACAACCTCCTGGCCGGCGATGCACTCGTCCTGCCTGTTTGGTCGAGGGCGCTCCAGGTCATGCTCGTGCTCGTCCCCGGAGTCCTGCTGGCGCTCGTGGCTTCACGCTCGGGGGCGGTATCGGCGATCACCCTGGCCACGGCCGCCGTCGGGGGATTGTGGGGGGGCGGGTACTGGCTGCTCTCGCGCCACGGAATCTTCGTTTCTCCGGTCCTTCCGGCGGGGGCCGCCGCGCTGGTCTTTTCGGTGACGACCTCGACGCGCTTTGCCTGGGCCGAGCGGGAGGTCCGCGAGCGGGAACGGAAAATCGCCCGCACCCAGGACGCCGTCATCCTGAGTCTCGCGTCGCTCGCCGAGACTCGCCACCAGGAGACGGGCGGGCACATCCATCGGACGCGCCATTACATGCGGGCGCTGGCGCTCGAACTCCGGAAGAATCCGCGCCACGCCGCGGCCCTCGACGACGAAACCGTCGACCTGCTCTTCCGCCTTGCGCCGCTGCACGACATCGGGAAGGTGGGCATCCGGGACTCGATCCTGCTCAAGCGGGATCGCCTGACCGAACCCGAATACGAGGAGATGAAGCGACACACCCTGTACGGGTCGGAAACGATCCGCCTCGCGAACGATTTCATGGGGGGCGACTCCTTCCTTGCGATGGCGGACGACATCGTCCGGACGCACCAGGAACGGTGGGACGGCACCGGCTATCCCGAGGGGCTCAAGGGCGATGCGATCCCGCTCTCGGGCCGACTGATGGCGGTTGCCGACGTCTACGACGCGCTGATCAGCGCGCGCGGCTACAAGCCGGCGATCCCGCACGAGGCGGCCATCGGCATGATGGCCGCGGAACGGGGCAGTCATTTCGACCCGGATGTGATCGACGCCTTGTTGAAGGTCCAGGAGGAATTCCGCGGGATCGCGGGGCGCTATGCCGGTGGCGG
>JANXQJ010000174.1 GCA_025356865.1 Deltaproteobacteria bacterium
TTCCGGTACGAGCCGTTCCGGGACTCCTACCGGTAGATCCCCGCTGTGAACAAGGCCGTCGCCCTCCGGATCCACGCCAAGCGCCAGGCGTTTCTGCGCTACGGTGTGACGCTCAATTCGGCGGACCTTCGGGAGCTGATCGAGGCGATCCGGAAGGGCGACGGGGTGTTCATCCAGAAGAAGAGCAACCGGGTATCGTGCTGGAAGGTGTACTGGCGGGGAACGCCCCTCGTCCTGCTCTACGACAAGGTCAGGAAGTCGGTGGTGACCTTCCTCCCGAGCGACTGCTGGGAGGTTCAGAAAACGCCCGCCAGAACCCCTTCAACGGCCCATTAAATGGCCGTTGACGCTTCTATATATACCGAACGGTGCCAACATCGGCAAAATGCAACATGATGTTGCGCGTAATGTTGCAGGCTACAGGGAAACGGCTGGTAGGGGGAAATTCTCAAACTGGCTGTCGCAAATTCTCAAACTGGCTGTCGCGTTATAGCCAGGTTGAATCGCGCCTCGCCGTAACCCGGGCTCTCCTTCAATGCTTCCCGAAAATGGGGCAGCGCTTCTGCCGGCCGGCCCAGGCGCATCAACGCCACGCCGATCCGGTTCCGGGCTCCGGCGTCGACCGGCTTCATCTTGAGCGCTTCGCGGAAATGCGGCAGCGCCTCGTCCTTGCGTCCCTGCCTCCCCAGCGCCACCCCCAGGTCGTAGTGCGCCTCCGGGAAATCGGGGCGCAGGCGGAGCGCCTCCCGGAACGCCGCCTCGGCCTCTTTCAACTTTCCGGCCCCGGCCAGCGCCATGCCGACGTTGACCGCCGACTCCGGGTCTTTCATGGCCTTGACCAGCGTTCGGCCGAAGAGCCGTTCCGCCTCGTCGAGCCGTCCCAGGCGGGCCAGCGTCACGGTGGCGGCATGTTCCGCTTCCGTCCAACCCGGCCGCAGTTCCAGTGCGCGCAGGTAATGCGGGAGTGCCTCGCTGTCGCGCCCCTTGGCCGAGAGCGCGCCCCCGAGGTTCAGCCGGGCCACGTGACTGTCGCCCGCCACCTCGATAACGTGCTGGAAGAGCGCGACCGAATCGCTCCAGTAGCCGGCCTGGACCCGGGCCGCGATCACGATCGCGCCCAGGCATGCGGCCACGGCCGCGTTCGTCTCCCTCCGGGAAAGTTCGAGACGGTCCGTCGCTTCCCGGAGCCCCCAGGCCACGACGACGAAGAGGCCGATCAACGGGACATAGGTATAGCGGTCCGACATCGTCAGCGTTCCCGCGTGGACCAGTCCGATCACCGGAACCAGCGTGCCGAGAAACCAGAACCAACCGAAGGTAAACCACGGCCTGCGGCGCCGCTGCAGGATGGCCGGCACGGTCAAGACGAGCAGGAGGAACGAGGCCGCCACGCTCTTCCAGGCCGGGACATCCTTCATGGGATTGGGGTAATAGACCGCAAGGCCAGACGGCCACACGGTTTTCCGGAGATACCCCGCGTAGGCCTGCACCGCGTAACCCGCTCGGGCCCACAACGGAAACGACGCCATCGGAGTCAACGCCCCGTCGTTGGCCTGGACCGCCAGGGTAACGGCCACCGCCCCCAGCGAGAGCGCGAGGAACGGAACCTTCTCGAGGAGCAGCCGCCGCACCGGAACCTGTCCGAACCGCCCGAGCGGCCAGAAATCCAGGAGCAGGAGGGCAAAGGGCAGGGTGACCGGCATCGCCTTCGACATCAGCGCCAGCGCGGCGCAGAGGAGCGCCGCGAAGTACCACGGGCGCCCGTCGGGAGTCCGGCCATACCGGACGTACGCGTCCGTCGCCAGGAGCCAGAAGAGCGTGCTGAGGACGTCCTTCCGCTCGGTGATCCAGGCGACGGATTCGACGTGCAGCGGGTGGATTCCGAAGAGCGCCGCCACAAGCCAGCTCTCCCGGGATTGCCCGGTCATCCTCCGGAACAGGAGGAACACCAGGGTCGTGTTCAGGAGGTGCAGCAGCAGGTTGACGAGGTGATGCATCCCCGGGTCCATCCCGAACAGGGAGACATCCAGCAGGTGGGAAAGCCAGGTCACCGGAAGCCAGCCGACCTCGGTGAATGCGAAGGCCCAGCGGATCGAGGCAGCGGAGAGGCCGCCTTGCAGGACGGGGTTCCGGACGAGGTTCGGAACGTCGTCGTAGATGGAGAACGGAAACGACCCGACGTCCCAATAGACGAGGGTCGTCATCGCGACAAGCGCCACGATGGCGACCATCAAGCGGCGGTGGGGAGAAGCGTCGAGAAACGCCTCCCCCCCCGGCCGGTCGAGTTTGCCGTTCACGGGTTTCCGATGTTGCGGGGAACCTGCCGGATCAGCGGCGGATCGCGCCGATGTCCCCGTTGTAGCCGCGCGTGCGCGCCTGCCCGAGCTGGTCGACGACCGCCAGTTCGTAGGGATCGCCCCCCCGGCCGCCAAGCCCCTCCTGGTCCCACTGGAGGTGGTAGAGAATCCGGTCGCCGACGCGCCCGTAATAGGTAACCGTCTCCCCTGCGGGAACCGCACCCGGGATGAAGCCGGCGAAGAAATCTTCCCCGAGGATCGCCGGCCCGAGGCGTTCGCCGATCGTGTTGTCGAGCGTCCGCCAGAAGTTGACCCACGTCGCGTTGAGGGCGTCGCCCGGCCAGCTGTTTCCCTTTCTGGTGTGCCAGTAGGTGTTGTCGGCGATGGGAACGGTGAAGCCCGCGCCGAGGGTCGCCGAATACTCGGTCTGCAGTTTTGCGAGGACATGGCTCGGGAAATCGTCGTGGATGAACGCGTTGTCGGGGGAGCCCGTGGCCCGGTTCAGCGTGGCGTCGCTTTCGGTCGTGAACGTGTTGTCCGGGGCGAGGGTACCCACCTGGTAATCGACGTAGGCGCAGTAGAGCGTGTACGGATCGGTCGGGATCCGGCCGACCGCCTGGTTGACCGGCGGATACCAGAGAACCGCCGCCTCGCCCGTATCGGTCCCCGCGGAGCGGATCGACGCGTGCCGGACGGGAAGTCCGATGACCTCGGACGACAGGAGGCCGTGCCGGTCGCCGATCTTCGGCCAGTGCTTGCGCGAGGCCGTGCTGAACATCGGGATGGGGACGAGGATCTGGCTGAAGTCGATCCGGCCGATCACGTTGTATCCGTAGCTGTGGAACCGGAGGATGGAACCGGTGAAGACGTCGTTGGGAACGCCGTTCAGCGTGTTTCCGACGATGACCGAGTGCATGATCTGCATCTCCTCGGTGCTGTGGGCGTTCCCGACCGTCGCGCCGATGCCGCCGCCGCCCAGGTTCGGTTTCCCCTGGGAGATGCCGTAGACGCCGGTGACGTCGTTCTCGGCGACCGTGCAGCTGGTGAGACGCAGGTAGCCATTGGACATGTAGAAGCCGCCGCCGCGGTAGAAATAGGAGAGCATGTTCCCGGTGGAGGAGGGGATGCCCACCGGATCTTCGGCGAGTTCGGGATTGTCCTCGATGACGTTGCGGGCGATGGTGCAGTTCTCGAGGTAGATGTAGTTGGCGTTGGGAATGACCACGCCGCCGACGTTGGTCAGCGACCCGCCGTCGGAGTAGACCCCGCCGCCGTAGGCCATCTGGGCGGTGAGGCGGTTGCCCGTGATCGAGCTGCGGGTTATCCGGGAATAGCCGTCGCCGCCGGTCTTCTCCCAGTTGCCGATCGAATAGATCCCGCCGCCGGCCGCACCGTAGGCCTTCACGGTGTTGCCGCTGACGATGCAGTTGTCCATGAGGACGACGTCGGCGTAAATGCCCCCGCCGAAGGCGCCGCGGTCGCGGCCGGACTGGATGTCGCCGTTCACCTTGTTTCCGTAAAGGGCGCAGTTGTCGAGTTTCGCGATGCCCCAGACCGCGACCGCCCCGCCACGCGCCAGCGTGAAGGGCTGGACGTTGTCGGCCCGGGCCTCGTAGCTCGAGTATCCGCCCGTGATCTTCACGTTGTTGAGCGTCAGGATCGGGTCGGTCGTGCTGTCGGACATGGTGGTGTCGTAGACCGCGAGCACGCGCGCCCGGTTCGAGTCTCCGCCGTTCCATTTGAGCGTGATGCCCCTGGAAAGGCCCGAGGCGTCGATCGTGATCTTCTTGCGGGCGTAGAGCGCCGACCTGCCGTAATCCCGCTCGCTGAAGTTCTGGAACACCATCCCCGCCGGGCCGCCGAACACTTCGCCCTTGAGGACCGTGTGGTCGTTGTCGATGAAACTCAACTGGATCGTCCCGCCGTTGAGGGCGTTGTCGAAAGTGATGGTCCCACCCGGCTCGAGGATCTGGATGGCCGCACGGAGCGTCATCTTGCCGCGCGGACGAACCGCCGCATCCTCGAGCGTGGTGACGACGATCGCCGTGTTGTCGGAGAGCACGAGATCGGCGACGGCGCCGGGAGGGTTATCGGACCCGCACCCGGCAACGAGCACCCCGATCAGTCCGGCCAGGAACCCGACCGTTTTCGTAAATAAGGACATCCTTCCCCCCATCCTCGGCCCGCGGCAGACGTTTCCGGGGTCAAGGCGATAAAAGTTGGCCGCAAAGCATGAACAACTGTCGCGACTTGTTCCTGACAGAAGACGTAGTTTAATAGTACTCCCCGGGCGACGGAATGGCTACACTGCGCGCACCTGAGCGCCCCCTGTTCTATTTTTTCAGGAGCGATGCGATCTTCGGCCAGGCGTACCGTGCGACGGCCTCGTGCCCCGCGGGGCTGAAATGCGTGTCGTCGACGAAGACGGTCATGGGGTCCGGGTCGGCCACGAGGACCGGGGCGGGATCGACGATCGGTATCCTGTGCTCGGCGCAAAAAGCGGCAAGTTGCCTCTGGGGATAATAGACCTCCCCGGGCGGCGCGTTCTTCCGGGCCGCCTTGACCTGGTAGAGGTTCGGAACCGCCAGGAACGCCACCGGCGCCCGCACCTTCCGGATCAGGAGCGGCAGCAGCACATCCTCCCGGAAACGTTGCCACATCCCTTCGTCCCACGCGGCGAGAAAACCGTCGTGCTGTTTCGAGAGCCACTCGGATTCCGGCCGCCTCGAGAGCCCCGTCCGGATGACCTTGAGCCGGACAGCATCCAGAGTGCTCTCGACGGCGACGAGCTGATCGCCCGAAGCCCGCTCATGCCGGCTGGAATCGTACCGCCATTCGAACTTCACGAGATCGTTCGTGCAGAAGACGATCACGACCAGCGCCCAATCCTCGTTCGCGAGATACCGGTCGAAAAAAAGAAGTTCCTGGAAGGTGCTCCACCCCGGGCATCCGGCGTTGACCAGCTGGAAACGCTTGCCGGCAAGTTTCTGCATCCGGGTGACGAACAGGTCGGCGTAGGAAACCCGCTCGCCGTAGGTCACGGAATCGCCGAGGAAGAGGATTTTCCGGACCGAGGGGTCGCGGGAGAGTTCGTCGCGCCCGACGAGGCCGAGCGAGTTCGTGGGATGCGGCGGCGGATCGGGGTAGTACTTCCCCCCGTCGAAGTGCGGCTTGAGACGATAATTCAGGTCGGCGTCGTAGATGAACCGCGAAGAAGGATCGTCGTCCATCCGCGCCTTGAGGTCGGCCAGGTTGTCGATCCGCGAACCGCTTCCGCGACCCGTGATCCGCTCGAACAGGAAAAAGGCCGCCGCCGCGAGAAGCGTTCCCACGGCAAGGCCGGCCCCGATCAGGAGCAGTTTCTGCTTCAGGGTCGTCTGGCTTCTTTCGGTGTTTATCGCTTTTCTCCGGCGCCGATCGAGGCGGGGATTTCAGGGTGCATTATCTCACAGCAACTTCGCCGCCGCCCGCCCGTCACTTGTTCCCGCGCCCCGACGAAAATTCGGCCAATTCGTGACGAACCTGCACGTTGTTCGGATCCAGCCGGAGGACCGCCTCATACGCCGCCCGCGCCTCGGCCATCCTGCCCGTAGCGGCATAGACCCGTGCGAGATGATAACGCAGGATCGGGCTGCCGGGATTCAGTTGAAGCGCCTCCTCGAGACACGCTTCCGCGGCAGGCATGTCTCCCGCCCCGGCCAGCGCGGCCCCCAACCCCTCGAGCGCGTAGGCCCGGTTCGAGGGCGCAAGCGCCGGCTCGGGCAGGATTTCGCGGTACGTCTTGACGGCTTCCGGAAAGCGGGAGTCGCCCAGGAGCAGGTCCGCCAGCCGGAGGCGCGTCTTCCAGAATCCGGGATTCGCGTCGAGGTAGCGGCGCGCCTGCGCGATCGCCGCACCGCGGCTTTCCATCCGCTCGATCAGTTCCATGTGCTTTAGCTGGATCGGGATGCCGTACCACGGATCGAGCGCGTGCGGCAGGATCCGCTCGATCTCCGCACGGGCACGGACCAGGTCTCCGACCTCGATCAACTCCGCGGCGTAATGATCGATATACCGGGGGTCATTGCGCGACGCCTCGATCCTCTTGGCGAATAGCGTCGCCCCGTCCTTCCAGTACGGGAGCTGCCGGCTCGCCTGAAACGCGGACGCCCCGACCGCGAACAGGAGGAAGAACGCGAGGCCCGTCCGGGTCCGCTTCCCGGGGGTGCCTTCGGACAACGTCCAGGCAACCCCGAGCATCAGCCCGATATGCGGCACATAGGTAAAACGGTCGGAGAGCCACTGGACGCCCGAGGGCAGCACGCCGCTGACCGGCAGCAACGCGACCAGGTACCACCCCCACCCCGCCGCCAGGGCGGGGTACCGGCTTGCATAACGGACCGCCGCGACCGTGAGCGCAACCGTGACCAGCGAAGCGCCCGCCAGGAGCCATGGGGATATCCCCCAGGAACCATCGAACATCCGGACGCCCAAGTCAAACGGCCACACCGTCTGGAACAGGTAGATGCCGCCGGCCGCCGTCGCGTGGAAGAGCCGGGGAAGAAGCGGAAGTTCGACGTGGATCGAAGCACCCGCCGCCTGGGTCTTCAGGACCAGCAGGGAGACCGCCAGCGAAAGCGCCGCAAACGGAATTTTTTCGAGAAAAAGGCGCACCAGCCGCGACTTCGACGAGTCGCCGGTTACGCCCGTCGTCGCAACCCGGAAGCGGCCGAGCGGCCAGAAGTCGAGCAGGAGCAGGAGCAGCGGCAGCGTCACCAGGATCGGCTTCGAGAGAAGGCCCAGAAGCGCGAACAGGAGCACCGCCCCGTACCAGGGGAGCCGTCCCGACCGGACGTAGCGGACGTACGCGGCCATCGTCGAGACGAGGAAGAAGACCGCCAGAACGTCCTTGCGCTCGGCGACCCACGCGACCGATTCGACCCGGAGCGGGTGGAACGCCACCAGCGCCGAAGCCAGGAAGCCGCACCCGAGGGACCCCGTCATCCGCCACGACACAAGGAGGAGCATCGCCATGCCCAGGGCGTGGAGCAGGATGTTGGTCAGGTGAAATCCCCGCGGGGAGACCCCGAAGAGCGAAACGTCCGACATGAAGGAGAGTGTCGTGACCGGCAGGTAGAGATCTTCTTCCGGGAGACTGGTGAAAACGCGAACGATATTCGCGGAATCGAGCCCCTTCCCGACCAGGACGTTGTGGACGTAGTACGGATCGTCGATCGCAAGCAGCCTGAAGTCGACCGCGGGCCAGTACAGCACCACCAGGGCGACGAAAAGGCCGAACGCCAGCATCATCGCCCGGCGCCAGGAACCGGCGGGCGGAACCGGAGCAGCGGGGAAACCGTCGGGGAATAACCGGTGGCCGGTCATGGCGTCGCCGGGCGGCCGAACCGCTTCCGCACCAGGTCGAGCACTTCGGGCCACTGCGCCGGCGCGCGAAGCGCCGCCTCGTAGGACGCGATCGCCGCCGTCCGTTCGCCCTGCGCCTCCTGCAGGCGCCCCTGCGCATAGAGCCCCTCGGCCGCGCCGGGGAAAAGGCCCGCCGTATCCCGAAGGAGCGCCCCGCCGGCTGCCTGCTCCCCGGCCGCCATCAGCAGTTCCACGAGTCCGAACCGGACCAGCGGGTTCTCCGGCTCGATCCGGAGCGCCTCGGAGAAGTGCAGCCGCGCTTCCGCGACGGATCCGCGCCTGGCGAGCAACGCGCCGAGATGATAGTGCAGGCGGGAACGCCCGGGATCCGCGGCCAACCCCTCGCGGAACCGGTCGAGCGCCTCCGGCTCGCGTCCGAGCCCGGCCAGGGAGATCCCCGTCCCCTCGAGCGCGTACGCGCGGTCGACCGGCCGGAGCACGGGCACCGCCAGCACCTCAAGATATTCGGGGAGCGCCTCGGCGTACCGCCGCTCCTCCACCAGCAGGTCGGCCAGATGCAGGCGCGTCCGGAAGAAGCGGCCGTCCCGTGAGAGAAACCCGCGCGCCTCCGCGATGGCTTGCGCCCGCCCCCCGGACCGCTCGAGCACGGTGAGGTACCGGTCCTGGAGGTCGACCCCGAACTTCGGGTCCATCATCAGGCCCCGGTGGCGCTCGAGTTCGGTCCGGGCCTCGGGAACCTTCCCTGCCGCCAGCAACTGCTCGACGTATCTTCCCGAATAATCCATATCTTCAGGACAATATACGATCCCCCGCCCGAGAAGGGCGACGCCGTCCTTCCAAAAAGAAAGTTGCTGCCGGGCCAGGAACGCGAGCGGGACCGTGGAAAACGCCAGCAGCAGGAGCAGCGTCGTGCGGAGTCGCCGGACCGGGAATTCACCCGCCATCCAGACCAGCGCGACCATCAAGCCGACGTGCGGCACGTAGGTGAACCGGTCGGAGAGCCACTGGACGCCGGAAGGGACGATGCCGCTGACGGGGAAGAGCGCGGCCAGGTACCAGAGCCAGCCCATAGCCAGCCAGGGGTAACGCCCGGCAAGGCGGAACACGATCAAGGTGGTTCCCAGGACCGCTGCGGCGACGGGAAGGAGCGTCCCGGAATAATGCGCCCAGGATGTCTCGAAAAACTGGAACGAAAGCGCGGAAGGCCGGAAGGTCTGCTCCAAGTAGACGAACACCGAGGCCAGGCCATGTTCGACCCGGGAGAGAAAGGTGACGTCCGCTCGAAGACCCGCCCGGGCGAAAGTCATCGTGTGGGAAGCCAGCAGGAGGGAACAGAGCGCGAACGGCACCTTCTCCAGCAGCAGGTTCAGGACGCGCCGCCCTCCCCCGCCTTCCCCGGCGGACAATTCCCGGAATCGGCCCAGCGGCCAGAAGTCGAGCAGGAGCAGAAGCGCCGGCAACGTCACCAGGATCGGCTTGGACAACATCCCCGCCGCCGCGCAGGAGAACGTGGCCGCAAACCACGAAAACCTGCCCGACCGGGCATACCGCAGGTGGGACGCCATCGCCAGGACCAGGAAGAAGACCGACAGGACATCCTTCCGCTCGGCCACCCAGGCGACCGATTCCACGCGCAGCGGATGCAGGCCGACCAGCGCGGCCGCCAGGGCGCTGCGCCACAGCGACCCGGTCATCCGCCAGAACACCAGCAGCAGCAACCCCATCGAGAACGCGTGGAGGAGAAGGTTCGTGAGGTGGAAACCGCGTGACGATACACCGAACAGCGAGACGTCCGCCATGAAGGAGAAGAGGGTGACCGGGATGAAGAGGTCCTGTTTCGGGATAGTGGTGAAGACGCGCCCGATGTTGGCAGGATCGAGGCCACCCGTGACGAGGGGGTTGCGGACGAACTGGTCGTCGTCGAACGGCAGCAGCCTGAAGTCGACCGCGGGCCAGTACAGCGTCACCAGGAT
>JANXQJ010000190.1 GCA_025356865.1 Deltaproteobacteria bacterium
CCGAGATCCACCGGGTGATTACGCTGGCGGGGCCGGGCGCCTACTACGTCTTCGACTCGCTCTCCGACCTGGCGGCCGACTGGTACAGCGACCTGATGCTCGGAAACTTCTTCATGGTCACCTGCCCCTACCTCTACGAACTCGATACCGTCACTTATTTCGCGCTGCTGCGCGACCGGCATTCGTTCGAGGCGGTGGCCGCGATCCGGGACACGACGCAGTTGCTGATCGACGTCTTCCGGCAGGGTGACGACCGCTATGTCCACCCGCTCAAGGTCGACGGCCGGCACTCGCCGACGATGTACCTGCCTCACCTTCGCCGCGACGGGATCTTCCGCCCCGTGACCGAGAGCGCATTCCTGGCGCAGGTGCTCGCGGGCACCGCGGGACGGCGCGTCGATACGGCCGCGCGCGGTCTCGACATGTGGGACCGCACGGTGCTCGAGGCGAGAAAGGCGCTCGACGAGGTCGGCCGCGGGCTGGCGCCGCCCGAAGAGGCGGGTCGGATCTTCCGCCGCCTGTTGCGGATGCTCGTCTCCCGAGACGACCGGGTGATCGCCCTCGCCGAGAAGTGGCTCGACCTGCCCGACCTGCTCGCCATCCGGAAACGGATGCTCGGCACGGGGCTGGTCGGCGGCAAGACGGTCGGCATGCTCCTCTCCCGCGCGATCCTCGCAAAGAGCGATCCCGCGTGGGCGGAACGGCTCGAGACGCACGACTCCTTCTTCGTCGGTTCCGACGTCTTCTACACCTACCTTGTGCGGAACGGCTGTTGGAAGGCGCGCCGGACGCAACGCGAGGCGGGCGGTTATCTCGAAGGCGCTTCCGAGGCGAGGGCGCGCATTCTGGCGGGCGGTTTCCCGCCGTTCGTCCGGGAGCAGTTCATCGCGATGCTCGAATATTTCGGCCAGTCGCCGATCATCGTCCGGTCGAGCTCGTTCCTCGAGGACGGCTTCGGCAACGCGTTCACCGGGAAATACGACAGCGTCTTCTGCCCGAACCAGGGGTCGCCCGAGGACCGCCTTGCGACTTTCCTGGACGCGGTCCGGACGGTCTACGCGAGCACGATGAGCGAGGAAGCGCTGCTCTATCGCGCCCACCGCGGGCTGCTCGACCGGGACGAGCAGATGGCGGTGCTCGTGCAGCGGGTATCCGGCGCCGTCCACGGCCACCTGTTCTACCCGCAGGTCGCGGGCGTCGGGCTATCGTACAACCCGTACGTCTGGAGCGAGGGGATCGACCCCGAGGCGGGGGTGGTCCGCCTGGTGTTCGGGCTGGGCACCCGCGCCGTGGACCGTTCCGACGACGATTACACGCGGATCGTGGCGCTCAACGACCCGTCGCGAAGGCCCGACGCCGGGGGCGAGGATCGGCTCGACCACGCCCAGCGGCGCGTCGACGTGATCGACCTGGCGAAAAACGAGATGGCGTCGCTCCACATCGACGAGGTGGTGCGCGTCAGCCCGTCGCTGCCGGTCGAGACGTTCGCCGTGAAGCGGGACCGGTTGCTGGGGCGGTCGGGCGAGTCGTCGGGGCCGGCGTCGTGGGTGCTCACCTTCGACCGCCTGCTTTCCGAGACGCCGCTGGTGCCCCACATGCGCGAGATGCTGGCGACGCTCCAGGCCGCCTACGCCTATCCCGTGGACGTCGAGTTCACGGCCAACCTGCTCTCGGACGGACGGTGGCGGATCGACCCGGTGCAGTGCCGCCCGCTCCAGGTCAAGGAGGGGGGCGTCCACGTGGCGCCGCCCGTGGGGTTGCTGTCGGAGGCCGTCCTGCTCTCGACGCGGGGGCCTGTCATCGGGGTGAGTTCGCTTGCGACGGTCGACCGGCTGATCGTCGTCGACCCGGACGCCTACGCGGCGCTTCCGATCCACGAACGGTACGAGACCGCACGGACGATCGGGCGCCTGGTCCACATGGCTCCCCGGGATTCCGCAGCGGGGCCGGATCCGGAGCCGGTCCAGATGCTCGTCGGGCCCGGCCGCTGGGGAACGAGCACGCCGTCGCTCGGCGTTCCCGTCTCCTTCGGCGAGATCAGCGCCGTCTCGGTGATCTGCGAGGTCGTGGCGATGGGGGCCGGCGTCGTGCCCGATGTCTCGCTCGGCTCCCACTTCTTCAACGATCTCGTCGAGGCGAACATGCTTTATCTGGCGCTCTTCCCGGGACGCGAGGGGCACGCGCTTTCGCTCGATGCGCTGCGCGAAGTCCCCAACCGTCTGGCCACGCTTTTGCCGGATGACGCCAGGCTTTCCGGGGTGATCCGGGTGGTCGATTTCCCGTTGCCCGACGGGCGGGTGCTCTGCGTCAACGCCGATTCGCCCCGCCAGCGGGCGGTCTGCTACCTCGCGCTTTCGCAGTAGCGGTAGCGCGTCGCCCGCCCCATCCCGAGGCGCGTAAGGAATCCCATCTCGCAAAGCCGTCCCAGCGTCTGTTTCGCGGTCTCGCGCGGCAACCCCAGCGTTTCGGCAACCAGGCGGTTGGTCACCTCCCTGTGCCTCCGGGCCAACCCGAGCGCTTCCGCCTGGTTCGACGACAGTTTTCGCATCGGTTCGGACGCCTGCGTCCGCGCCTTCAGTCCGCCCGCCGACCGTTCGAGAATCCCGAGAAACACGAAGAGCCAGGCCATGATGTCGGGCTTCGGCGTGTTTCGGGTCGCCTGGCTTCTCCGCAAGGCGACAATCGTTTCCCCGTGCAGGGAGAGGATCTGCCGGTCCGGCGGAGCATGGGCCGCGAAAGCATATCCGCACCGGAGCAGCATCAGCGTCGAGAGCAGGCGGGCCATCCGCCCGTTGCCGTCGGCGAAAGGCTGGATCGCGAGGAATTCGAGCAGGAAGGCGGCGACCACCGTCAGCGGGTGGAACTCGCAGCCGGGCGAAAGGCGCGACGAAAGCCACGAAAGCAGGAAGGCCGTTTCCCCCGGGACGACCGAGGAACTGGAAGGCCGAAGCGCGACCGGTTCGAGTCCCCACCGCTGGAGCGTGCCGTCTCTCGGCGCAGCCACCTTGTACCGGCCCCGGTGGTGGGCGTCGGCCGGGGACCTCGAAAAAAGCGCCGCGTGGAGCGCAAGCAGCGTCGCCTCGGTCGGGGGCAGTTCGGCGTGCCGGGTGACGACTTCCCGAAGCGCCGCCTCGCACCCCGCCTGGAAGGCGGCCGATACGACCCCCTCGCCGCGCCCCGAGGTTCCGGGCAGCCGCTGGAACCCGCGCCGGCAGATTTGCGTCGAGGCGCCGGCGCCTTCGGCGATCGCGGCCGCGACCGCCGGCATCCGCCGGGGCCCGGGCGCCGGATGAACGCAGTATCCGTCCCACCAGCCCGAGAGCGCATCGATGCGCGCCACGGCGCGGAATACGCGCTGGGCGACGTCCGGCGATGCCGCGAACATTCTCCGGTCCAGCCGCTCGAACAATCGGTCTTCCCCTTTCGCCACGGATATGCCCGATTATACCCGATTGTGATTTTGGCGCTTGTGCCGATTTCGCCGGCCGATAGAGTGGGCGAATCGCGGCGATGCCGCACCCATTCCCGACACCGCAAGGAGGATCCACAATGGCTTTGACGGAAGGATTGGAATCGATCTATCAGGACGTCATCAAGCGCAACCCCGGCGAGGCCGAGTTCCACCAGGCCGTCCGCGAAGTGCTCGAATCGCTCGGCCCCGTCCTCGTGAAGTATCCCGAGTTCGCCGAATCGAAGATCATCGAGCGGATCTGCGAGCCCGAGCGGCAGACCATCTTCCGGGTGCCCTGGCAGGACGATCGCGGCGAAGTCCATATCAACCGAGGCTTTCGCGTCCAGTTCAACTCGGCGCTCGGTCCCTACAAGGGCGGCCTCCGTTTCCACCCGTCGGTCTACCTCGGCATCATCAAGTTTCTCGGCTTCGAGCAGATCTTCAAGAACTCGCTGACCGGCCTGCCGATCGGCGGCGCCAAGGGCGGCTCCGACTTCGATCCCAAGGGGAAGTCCGACAACGAGATCATGCGCTTCTGCCAGAGCTTCATGACCGAGCTGTGGCGCATCATCGGCGAGCACACCGACGTCCCCGCGGGTGACATCGGCGTCGGCGGCCGCGAGATCGGGTTCCTGTTCGGCCAGTACAAGCGGCTGACCAACAAGTTCGAGGCGGGCGTCCTCACCGGCAAGGGGCTGGTCTACGGCGGCTCCCAGGTGCGGACCGAGGCGACCGGATACGGCTGCACCTATTTCGTCGAGGAGATGCTCAAGGCGAAGAAGAACGGCCTCAAGGGGAAGAAGGTCGTCGTCTCCGGCTCCGGCAACGTGGCGATCTATACCCACGAGAAGGTCACCGAGCTGGGCGGCAAGGTCATCGCGATGAGCGATTCCAACGGCGTGATCATCGACGAGAAGGGGATCAACCTCGACACGATCAAGACGCTGAAGGAAGTCGAGCGGCGCCGGATCAAGGATTACTGCGAATACCACAAGGGCGCGAAGTTCATCGCCAACGGCAACATCTGGGATGTCCAGTGCGACGTGGCGTTCCCCTCGGCCACGCAGAACGAACTGACCGGCAAGGACGCCAAGAAGCTGATCAAGGGCGGCTGCATCGCGGTCGGCGAAGGCGCGAACATGCCATCGACCCCGGAGGCGGTCCACGCCTTCATCGAGGCGGGCACCCTCTACGGGCCGGGCAAGGCGGCCAACGCCGGCGGCGTCGCCACCTCGGGGCTCGAGATGCAGCAGAACGCGGCCCGCGATGCGTGGAGCTTCGAAGCGACCGACACGAGACTGCACAACATCATGAAGAACGTCTACCTGATCTGCTCCGAGGCGGCCGAAGAGTTCGGCGCACCGGGCAACATGGTCGTGGGCGCCAACATCGCCGGGTTCATCAAGGTCGCGCGCGCGATGACCGCACACGGGATCGTGTAGCCGATTTGAACCCGGAGAACTTCCGGCAAGGCTAAGGCGAGAGGGCCGTCCCGTTCACGGGGGCGGCCCTTTTTTTAATCGACGACAAAGGAGCGGGATACGAATATGGAAGCCCTGGTTGAAGTCCAGAAATTCGAGCGCGCCATCCACATCATGGCGATGCTGCTGGTCGGTTTCGGGTTCCTCATGGTTTTCGTCAAGCAGTACGGACGGTCGGCGATCACGGCGACGTACCTCTTGGTCAGCGTGGCGCTGCCGCTTTATTTCCTGAAGGAAAGCGTATCCGCACCGGCCGGACCGGGCGGGATCATGGACCGGATGATCCTCGCCGAATTCGCAGCAGCCAGCCTGCTGATTTGCGCGGGGGCCGTCCTGGGCCGACTGAAGATGAACCAATATCCGCTCCTCGGGCTGCTCTTCGTCCCGGCCTACGCGTTGAACGAATGGGTGGTCCTGAACGGGGGGCTCGGCCTGATCGCGGGAAAGAGCGTCCTGGATACCGGCGGCTCGATCGTCATCCACGCCTTCGGGGCCCTGTTCGGCCTGGGGGTCGCAGCCTCCATGACGACCCCGGCGGAACTCGAGGCGCCCATCGAATGCGACGAGACGAGCGACCGGTACTCGCTTCTCGGGAGCATGGTGCTCTGGGTGTTCTGGCCCAGTTTCTGCGCCGCGTTGGTGGCACCGGCCGATGTGCCGGCGACCGCCGTCAACGTCATCCTCGCCCTATGCGGCTCGACGCTCGCCACCTATTTCGCGACGGTCCGGCTGCGCGGGAAGATTTCCGCGGCCGATATCGCCAATGCGGCGCTGGCCGGCGGGGTCGCGATCGGATCCTGCTGCGACCGGGCGGTACCCTCGGCTGCATTTGCGATCGGCATCATGGCCGGCATTGTCTCAACGTTCGGTTTCGCTTTCCTCCAGTCGCGGATCACGCGGTGGACGGGCAAGGTGGACACCTGCGGTGTGCTCTACCTGCACGGTCTGCCCGGCCTCCTCGGCGGTGCGGCCGCGCTCTTCACGGTCGACGGAATCAGCGCCGGCGCGCAACTGTCCGGGCTCGTCGTGACGACCCTCACGGCCGGCCTGACCGGCCTGCTGGCCGGAAAGGTCCTTTCCCTTTTCGGCCGGAGAGCCGTGCCGTACACCGACTCGGAGGAATTCGAGGTCGAGGCCGCGGACGAAGCGGGGGAGGACGTGTCGGAAACAATGGTGGAACCCGCCTGAGGGACGACGGAGGCAGGGGTGCTCCCCGAAAAAGGGGGGCGTCCTGCCTCCGGCGGGTGTCGATTTTCCGAAAAATCGATAGCACGGGAGGTGCCCATGAACGGAGGACGCAGTTTCTCCATTTTCGTGATGTGGCTGGCCGCCGGGCTGTTTCTGTTCGGAACGGGCATCGCCCGGGGCGGGGGGGTCACGGTCGGCTCGACTTCTCGTTCTACCACACCGTGAACGTGTACGATCCCATCCAGACCGCCCTCTTGATGAGGGCCCCCGAGTCCCTGTTCGAACTGGCCGGTTTCGCGCAGGCGCCTTCCGGCGTCGTGCCGGCCGTCGCGCTGCTGGCTCCGGGCGAGTCGCTGAACTTCTCGGAAACAGACCCGTCGACCCCGGTCCCGGAGCCCGCCTCCCTGATGCTCATCGGCAGCGGCCTGCTCGGGCTCGCCGGTTGCGTCATGCACAGGCCGCAGGCGAAAAAGTCGTCGTGCCCCCTTCCCCGAATCGCGATACCCTGCAAGGCAATAATCGCCTGGAAGGGGAAACCCTCGTGAAAACCTTTCTGCTTCTGTTCTGTTCCAACGTCTTCATGACATTTGCCTGGTACGGTCACCTGAAGGATATGAAGGGGAAGCCGCTGCTGGCGGCGATCCTCGTGAGCTGGGGGATCGCCTTCTTCGAATACGCGCTGCAGGTTCCGGCCAACCGGATCGGCTTCGGCCAGTTCACGCTCCCGCAGCTCAAGGTGATGCAGGAGGTGATCACGATGATCGTGTTCGCCGCCTTCGCCGTCTTCTACATGCGGACGCAGCTGACCCTCGACTACCTGTGGGCGGGGCTGTGCCTCGTTGGCGCGGCTTTCTTCATGTTCCGGGGCGCAGCGGTATAATCAGGCCCGGGAAAGAGCAATGAAACGGTTTCATCCCAGCCCGTATTTCTTCGCCTTGTAGCCGATCTGGCGCGGGGTGATCCCCAACGCCCTGGCCGCCTTCGAGCGGTTTCCCTCCGCCTTCGCGATCGCGGCCCCGATCATCTCCTTCTCCGACAGCTCGATCGTGGAAAACCCGGACTCGTTGGCGGTGGTCGCGGGGAAGGCGGGCCCGATCGGCGTAGACTGCCCGAATGCGGGCACGGGGAAACCGGCGCCTGCGGACGGTTGCGCCGCGTAGCCGGGCCCGTTCAGGATCGAGAGCGGCAACTCGCCCTCTCCTGCCTCGGTCCCCCCCGCCATGACGACCAGGTGCTCGATCGCGTGCTGCAGTTCCCGGATGTTGCCCGGCCACGGGTAGCGGAGCAACCGGTCGTAGACGGCGCGCGCGAGGCGCACCGACTTGCCGTTTTCCTGGTTGAAACGAGTGAGGTAGAACTCGATCAGCGGCGGCACGTCCTCGGGCCGATCCCGCAGGGGCGGCAGGAAGATCGGGATCACGTTCAGCCGGTAGTAGAGATCCTCCCGGAAAATACCGGCGCGCACGGCCTCTTCCAGCACGCGGTTGGTTGCCGTGATGAGCCGGACGTCGACCGAGATCGTCTCGGTGCCGCCCACCCGCTCGAACTGCCGTTCCTGCAGGACGCGGAGCAGCTTGATCTGGAACGAGAGCGGCAGGTCGCCCACCTCGTCGAGGAAGAGCGTCCCGCCGTTCGCCAGCTCGAACCGGCCCCGTTTCTCGCCGACCGCGCCGGTGAAGGCGCCGCGCGCGTGGCCGAACAGTTCGGCCTCGAGCAGCGTTTCGGGGAGCGCCGCGCAGTTGAGTTTGATGAACGGTCCCCCGGCACGGCCGCTGTTGTAGTGGATGAGGCCGGCGATCATCTCTTTTCCCGTGCCGCTCTCCCCGCGCAGGATCACGGTGGCGTTGCTCTTGCTGACCCGGTCGACCTGCCCGAAAACCGCCTGCATCCGGTCGCTCACGCCGACGATGTTGTCGAACCGGTAGCGGCCCTTCAACTCGGACTTGAGGGTGAGATTCTCATCGAGCAGACGTTGCTGCTCGTCGCGCACCATCTCGCCGATCCGCACCGCCTGGGCGATGCTCCCCGCCACGATCGTCAGGAATTGCACGTCCCGGTCGAACGGGACGCGATCCTCGAAGAGCCGGTCGGCGGAGAGGACGCCCACCGTCTCGCCCCCGACCTTCACCGGCACGCAGAGGAAGGAGATCGTCTTCCGGTCGAGCGCCGACCGCGACCCCGTGCGGTCGAGGAAGAGCGGTTCGTCGCCGATGTTCGGGACGACGATCGGGCTGCCGGAGGCCACGACGCGCCCGACGATTCCCTCGCCGATCTTGTAATGGCCGCGGGCGATCTCTTCCTCGCTCATCCCGTGCGCGGCGACGATCGAGAGGCGCGGGTGCCCCGGCTCCCGCATCAGGAAGGTGCCGCGCGCCATCCCCAGCATCTGAGACAAAAGCTTCAGTACCTTGCCGCAAGTAATCCGCAGGTCGAGCGACTCGGTCAGCACCTTGCTGATCTCGTGCAGCGTCGTCAGTTCCAGCAGCTGGAGGTCTACGTCGCGGCGGTTGCGCGCGGAGCGGCTTGCGGGGGCCGCGCTCATGACGCCTCCGGCCTGCCGAAGGCGGGCGAGATCCGGAGCAGGTGCGCTCCGCTCGCTTCGACTTCGGTCCGCACGGCCGGGTCGAGCGCTTTCCGCCAGCGGTCCGGGATTCCTGCCACGCCGTAATAGGCACCCGCGATCATCCCGGCGATCGCGCCGGTCGTATCCGCGTCGCCGCCCCGGTTCACCACGCCCACGAGGCAATCCTCGAAAGAACGCGTCGAGAAAAAGAAATGGAAGACCGTCTGAAGCGTGTGGACGACGTAGCCGCTCGCCTCGCCCGGGTACGGGTCGAAACGGAAGTCCGGGTGGGCGGCGACGAGCGCGTCCGCCTCCCGCCGAAGGCGGGATCGGCCCTCCCCCCGGATCGCCAGGTGGACCATCCGGCCGGCGCAGAGGCAGGCGGCATCCGAGAGGGGGTGGTTGTGGGTCAGGTGCGCCTGCCCGATCACGGCGCGCTCGAAGAGCGCGTCGTCGCCGAGCGAGAAGAGGGCGGCCGGCGCCATCCGCATCAGCGCGCCGTTCCCGGCGTCCCACTCGTTGGGCGGCGACACGAGCTGGCCTTTGAGCATGTAGTCGCGAATCCCTTTCCGGCAGGTGGCGCCGACGTCGGGCGGGCTGCTCCGCAGCCAGGCCGCGAACCGCTCCGCGACCGCGCGCAGGTCGAACGTCCCTTTTTCGAGGATCGCCCGCGCGATGCACAGCGACATATCCGTGTCGTCCGTCACCTTGCCCGGTTTCAGCCGCAGCCAGCCGCCCCCCGTGATCCGGTCGTGGACGCCGTGCTTCTCCCGGATCTCGGAAGGGGTCATGAATTCGGTCGTCGCGCCCAGCGCGTCTCCGACCGCCACGCCGAGGAACGACGCGACGGCGCGGTCGATCATTCCCTCGGGCCCGGCGGGAACGACCCGCCGACCGCCGTCAACGGGTGGGGATTGCGGGCTAACCGGTCCGGACGACGACATCGAAATCCCCTCCGATCACCATGACTTCCTCCTCGCCTTTCAGCAGCGCTCCCGGCAGCAGGTCGGCGCGGAAGAAAATCTTGCAGGCCGGGACGCGTACCTCAAGTACCCGGTTCCCGAATTCGAACGCCCGCTCGAAGTCGGGCGTGAACGAATTGAGGTTGTTGAGCCGCAGCCGCATCCGGTTCCGCTCTCCCTTTTCCAGAACGCGATGTTCGGAAAAATCATGGACTCCCCGGAAGAGGGTGGAGACGGGCGGTTCGCCCAGCAGCCGGAGTTCCTCCTGGACGAATTCATAGAGCAGGTCGAACTGCGCCTGGATGGCGCTGGTCCGCGCGGTGCCCCGCATCCGGTCGACGAGGTACATCTCGTACCCTTCCGAATGGACACCCTCGATCGGCCCCTTGTGGAAAGTGGGCGGAATCCCGATCCGGCTCTCGACCCACCCCTTGAGCACCGCCCCCTCGACGGAATTCGAGTCGAACATCCAGCCGCGCAGGAATCGGAGGTAGCTGTTCTTGAGACTCTTGCGGCCCAGCACGGATGTTTCCTGCTCCCACTGGTGCAGCTGGAACGCCACGTCCATGTGGTCGAGAAATGCCTTTGCGCGCGCCTCGGCAAAAGGAAGCGTCGGCAGTCGCTCGAATAGTTGCCTGTGAGAACGCCGCACCCCCTGGATCTCGATGGACTTCGGATTTCCGTTGAACTCCGGTGTCGAGACCACCCAGGGCGGCAGGTTGCACAGGTTCATCGTGAGCGGCTGCATGCGACATTATTGTCTGCATTATTGTCTATTGTCGATACCTGAATGTATCGTTTTTGGCCGTCCGGGTAAGCCCATCACTTGAGAAATCCCTGATTTCGCTTAGATTACGGTTGCTTGGCATTTCGCATAAAACATGGCACGCCCCTTGGAATAGTGAAGTCATGTACGAAACAATTCCGACCAAAAAACCAGGAGGTACTTACATGAGGCAGATCGCGATCTACGGCAAGGGCGGCATCGGCAAATCCACGACGACCCAGAACACGGTTGCGGGGCTCGCCTCGCTCGGCAAGAAGGTGATGATCGTCGGCTGCGACCCGAAGGCCGACTCGACCCGACTCATCCTCCACGCGAAGGCGCAGGCCACCGTCATGGACCTCGTCCGCGAGCGCGGCACGGTCGAGGACCTCGAAGTCGACGACGTCCTGAAGGTCGGCTACGCCGGCATCCGGTGCGTCGAGTCGGGCGGCCCGGAACCGGGCGTCGGCTGCGCGGGGCGCGGAGTCATCACGGCGATCAACTTCCTGGAAGAGAACGGCGCCTACGTCCCCGATCTCGACTTCGTCTTCTACGACGTCCTGGGCGACGTCGTCTGCGGCGGGTTCGCGATGCCGATCCGCGAAGGGAAGGCCGAGGAGATCTACATCGTCTGCTCCGGCGAGATGATGGCCATGTACGCGGCCAACAACATCGCCAAGGGAATCCTCAAGTACGCCACTTCCGGCAAGGTCCGGCTGGCCGGTCTCATCTGCAACGCGCGAAAGACCGACAAGGAGTTCGAACTGGTCGACGCCCTCGCCCGGAAACTCGGGACCCAGATGATCCACTTCGTCCCCAGGGACAACCAGGTCCAGCGGGCCGAGATGCGCCGGATGACGGTCATCGAATACTCCCCCGAGCATCCCCAGGCGCAGGAGTACCGGGAACTGGCCCGAAAGATCTACGAGAACAAGATGCTGGTCATCCCGACGCCGCTCGAGATGGAGGAACTGGAAGACCTGCTGATGGAGTTCGGGATCATGGAGGCCGAGGACGAAACGATCGTCGGCGTCGCCGAAGCCAAGGAGGCGGCTCATGTCTGATCCGGTTAAAAAAGTCGAAGGCATCACGAAGGAATCGACGCAGGAGATGATCGACGACGCCCTTTCCATCTACCCGGAAAAGGCGCGCAAGAAGCGCGCTCCGCACCTGGCGCCGAACGATCCGAACACCGCGGGCTCTTGCGTCAAGTCCAACCGCAAGACCGTTCCCGGCGTGATGAGCGCCCGTGGTTGCGCCTACGCCGGCGCCAAGGGCGTCGTCTGGGGCCCCATCAGGGACATGGTCCACGTGTCCCATGGGCCGGTCGGCTGCGGCTGGTACTCCTGGGGCACCCGCCGAAACCTGATGAGCGGCATCACGGGCGTCACCAACTTCGCGATGCAGTTCACCTCCGATTTCCAGGAGAAGGACATCGTCTACGGCGGCGACAAGAAGCTCAAGGTCCTGCTCCAGGAGGCGCACGAACTGTTCCCGCTGGCCAAGGGGATCTCGGTCCTCTCCGAGTGCCCGGTCGGATTGATCGGCGACGACATCAACTCGGTCGCGAAGGCGTCGAGCAAGGAACTCGACATCCCGATCATCCCGTGCAACTGCGAGGGATTCCGCGGCGTGTCGCAATCGCTCGGGCACCACATCAGCAACGACACGATTCGCGACTACATGATCGAGACGCGCGAATTCGCCGAGCCCTCGAGCCCTTACGACATCGCGCTCATCGGCGACTACAACATCGGCGGCGACGTCTGGGCCGTCAAGCCGCTCCTCGAGGAGATCGGCCTCAACGTCAAGGCGACCTGGACCGGCGACGGCGAGATGGAGCGGATTGCGGCGACGCACCAGGTGAAGCTCAACATCATCCACTGCTACCGGTCGATGAACTACATGTGCAAGGTCATGGAAGAG
>JANXQJ010000199.1 GCA_025356865.1 Deltaproteobacteria bacterium
CCGGCCGGCTCCGGGTGACTACTTGACGATTCCGAGCAGTTCCACTTCAAACGTGAGAACCGAGTTCGGAGGAATGACCGGGGGCGAACCCGCCGCGCCGTAGGCGGTCTCCGAGGGGCAGACGAGCTTCGCCTTGCCGCCGACCTTCATCTTCTGCAACCCTTCCGTCCAGCAGGGAATGACGCCACCCAGGGGGAACTCGAGCGGGGTCCCGCGCTGGACCGACGAATCGAACACCTTGCCGTTGAGCAGTTTCCCGGTGTAATGCACCTTCACCGTGCTGGCTGCGGTGGGGGAGGGGCCGGTACCCGCCTTGATCGGGATGACGACCGCCCCCGAGCGGGTCGTGACGGCGCCCTTCGTCTTGGCGGCCTCCGCGACGGGATCGGCTGCCTGGGCCGAAGCGGAAACGGCGAGGCACAGGGCGAGAGCCAGGAACGGCATTTTCATGAAACGACTCCTTTTCAAACGGGAATGGATTCCGATCTGGTAATTTACAACGGGTCGCGGCAATCGACTGATATTTTTCGCGCGACCTGCCGATAAGTAATGAAGCGACATTTGCAAGGAGACGTCACCATGGATAACGCCGCATCGATCGCCGCCACGGCTCTCAACGCCTTTTCGGTCCGCCAGTCCGTCACCGCCGACAACATCGCCAATGTCAACACGCCCGATTTCAAGGCCTCGACGTCGCGATCCGAAGAGATCAAGGGGGGCGGCGTGACCGCATCTGCGGTCAAGGGGAGCGATCCGGTCGATATCTCGAAAGAGGCGGCCGACCTGCTGGTCAACAGCAACCTGTTCAAGGCCAACGTCTCCACCATCAAGACCGCCGACGAGATGACCCGGACGCTCCTCGACATCAAGGCCTGACCGTACAACTGCATTCAGCCGCCGTTAATCCCATGATGAACGGAATCACGGTTTACGCGAGCAACCGGATGGAGACGCTTCTCGATGCGCTGGCCGGGGCACTCGATGAACCGCTCGGCGGGGTGCTCGACCCGGAAGTCATCGTGGTGCAGAGCAAGGGGATGCAGCGGTGGCTCTCCTGGAAACTGGCTGAAAAACGCGACGTATTCGCCAATGCCCGGTTCCCGTTCCCCAATGCGCTGGTCGGTGAATTCTTCGACGCGGTCGTGGAAAAGCCGGAAGGGGCTGGGCTTTTTTCAAAAGAGTTGATGTCGTGGCGGATCATGCGGTTGCTCCCCGCTCTATTCGATACCCCCCCGTTCCAGTCGCTCCGGAGTTACCTCGGGGGCGAGACATTCGGCCTCAAGGGTTTCCAGTTGGCGTCGCGAATCGCCGACGCCTTCGACCAGTACACGCTGTACCGTCCCGGGATGATCCTCGGGTGGGACCGGGGGGAGTCGCCCGAGGACTGGCAGGCGATCCTGTGGCGCGAGCTGAGTCGGGGGTGCGAGGGGGCGCACCGGGCCGCCATCCGGAGTGCCTTCATCGCGAAGTTGAAAAAGGCGCCGCCCAAAGGGGTGCTCCCGCCGAGGATTTCCATTTTCGGCATCCCCGCAATGCCGAAATTCCACTTCGACGTGTTCGAGGCGATCGCGCCGCACTGTGACGTCCGCCTCTTCTTCATGAACCCGAGCGCCGAATTCTGGGGAGACATCGTCTCTCCGAAGGAACTGGTCCGGAAGAAGATCCGTTGCCGCCTGAAACGTGAGTCGGCCGGCGAACAGCACCTGACGGTCGGAAACCCGCTCCTGGGCTCGCTCGGGAAACTGGGTCGCGACTTCTTCAACCTGTTGTGCGACTCCGGCGGCGTCGTCGTGGAAGAGGCCGATTTCATCGACCCGATGCTGGAATCACCGACGCTCCTCGCATCCCTCCAGTCCGACATCCTCCTCCTGAAAGACCGGGCCGAAGATTCCAGGATGGGAAAGCCGCTTTTCCCGTCAGCCGACGGTTCGGTGCGCGTTCACGCGGTTCATGGCCCGATGCGGGAGATGGAAGTGCTCCACGACCAGCTCCTCGACCTGTTCGAGAGAATCGAGGGGCTCGAACCGCACGACATCGTCGTGATGGCGCCCGACATCGACAGTTACGCGCCGTTCGTGTCGGCGGTTTTCGGCAGCATCCTCTCGTCGGATCCCAGGTACATTCCCTGGTCGCTCTCCGACCGGAGCGCCGGGGCCGAGAACGAGGCCGCGCGGGCTTTCCTCAAGGTCGTGGCGCTCTGCGGCAGCCGCTTCGGGGCGAGCGAGATCTCCGAGATGATCGAGCTGCCGGCGATCGGCCGCAAATTCGGCTTCCTGCCCGATCAGGTCGAACGGATCCAACGGTGGATTGCCGAAACGCGCATCCGGTGGGGTGTCGATGCGGCTGATCGCGCAAGGGCCGGGGTGCCGCCATTTTCAGAGAACAGCTGGGTGGCCGGTTTCGACCGGCTCCTGCTCGGGTATGCAGTCAAGGGTGACGACGAGTCGATGTTCCGGGGGCTCCTTCCGCACGAAGGCGTCGAAGGGGCCGACGCGCTCCTGCTCGGGCGTTTCATCGGCTTTTTCCGGGTCCTGACCGAACGGGTGCGGGACCTCGAAGCAACGCGCACGCTCACGGCGTGGTCCGAGACCTTCCAGAGGCTGCTATCCGATTTCGTGGACGAGGACGACGAATCCGGCGAAGCGTTCCGCGCGGTCAGGCAACGGCTGATCCGGCTCGGGCAACTCGCGGACGAGTCGGGCTTCGATGCGCCGGTCCCGGTTGAAGTTGCGCACCACTGGATCCAGGACGAGTTCGGAAACGACCGCGGGGGGCGCGGCTTCCTTTCCCGCGGCGTCACGTTCTGCGAAATGCTTCCGATGCGCAGCATCCCGTTCAGGGTTGTTGCCTTGGTGGGGATGGACAACGGCGCCTTCCCGCGTCAGGATCGTCCGCCGGGCTTCGACAAGATCGCGAGCGATCCGAAGCCCGGCGACCGATCTCTCCGCGAGGAAGACCGCTACCTGTTCCTCGAGGCACTCCTCTCGGCGCGCGACTGTTTCTACGTGAGCTATGTCGGGCGAAGCATCGTCGACAACAGCGACATGCCGCCCTCGGTTCTCGTGAGCGAACTGGTGGATACGATCGAGCAGCGGTACGCCCCCCCCGCCGGTTGCAGGCGGGTCGAGGAGCGGCTTGTCGAGAAGCACCCGCTCCAGCCTTTCAGTCCTTCGTACTTCCTCACATCTGCAGAGGTTCGCGAGCGGCCGCTGTTCAGCTATTCGACCGAAAATCTCGACGCGCTGGCGTCCCGCGAGGCGCTCCGGTTGAGAGAGAAGGCCGCGGGATCGACAGCTGTTCCGGAACCGGGTCCGCCTTTCCTTTTGTCTCCGCTTCCACCTCCTCCGGATTCGTGGCGGCACGTGACGGTCGAAGAACTCAAAAGATTTTTTCGGGGACCGGCGGAATATTTCCTCAAGGAAAGAATCCGAATCCACCACGAAAGGGCGGGGTCGGCTTCCGACGACCACGAACCGTTCGATCTCGACGGTCTCGAGAGGTATTTCGTGAAAGAGGCGGTGACCGAACGGCTTCTCGAGGGCGGGTCGCTGGACCGGTTGCAGGCGGTTTTCCGGGCAAGTGGCGTGCTCCCGCCGGGCGCGCCCGGTCGGATGGCGTGGGAAGATTCGGCCGACGAGGCGACGATATTTGCCGGAAAGGTCGCGCCGTTTTTCGCTGAACCTTACCTTGAGGCCGTGGATGTCGACCTGGTCATCGGAGGTTATCGCATCACGGGGCGGATCGACGACATCCATAGCGGCGGCCTGCTTCGGTATCGGTGCGCGAACCTGAAAGGCAAAGACCGGCTCGCTGCCTGGATCGAGCACCTCGTGTTGCAGGCGCAGCGGGGTGTCCCGGCGCAGACTCGCCTGGTCGGGGCCGACGCGACGGTTATCTACAAACCATCCGAAAACCCGCGCGATAGTCTCGAAACGCTCCTTGCGCTTTATTGGCGCGGCACATCCGAACCGCTCCCGTTCTTCCCACGCGCGTCCCCTGCCTACCTGGAAGCGATCCGTTCCGGGAATTGCACGCCCGAAAAGGCTTACGGCGACGCCATGCGAAAGTGGCCCGAGGAAGAAGGGAAGGATTCCTGGAACGTCCTGGCGTTCGGCGAATCGGGGGAATCCATCAACCGCGCGGATTTCTCGACGCTGGCCGAAAGGGTGTTCGAGGAGATGTTCAAGGATACCGGGGGCGCGGTTTGAAGGTGGAACAGTTCGACTGCTTCGGACCCGGCGTGCTGGAAGGCCGGAAGTTGATCGAGTCCAGCGCGGGCACGGGGAAGACGTATACGATTGCGTCCCTTTACGTCCGGCTGTTGGTCGAGAGGGAACTTCAGGTCGGGCAGATCCTCGTCGTGACCTTCACGAAGGCGGCCACCGAGGAGCTCAAGGGGCGGATCCGGAAAAACATCCGCGAGACGCTCTCGGTCCTCGAAGGAGCCCCGGCCGAAGACGATTTCATCCGGGAGCTGCACGGAAGACTCGTGGCGAACGGGCAGGGCGGGCACGCAGCCGAATTATTGGCGAATGCGCTGCGGATATTCGACGAGGCGGCCATCTTCACGATCCACGGCTTCTGCGGGCGGGTCCTGAAAGACAACGCATTCGAAAGTTCCTCGCTCTTCGATACCGAACTGGTGACCGACGGTTCCGACCTGGTCGACGAGATCGCGGCCGATTTCTACCGAACGAAGGTCCACGGACAGCTGACGCCGTATCCGATGCGGTTCGTCGGGGATCCGGTCCGGTATTTCATGGAGAACGGCCTCTCGCCATCGGAACTCGCGAAGTTCATCCGGGAGAACGCGTCGAAGCCGTTTCTCTCCCTCCTGCCGGGGCCGGAAGAGACCGGGAACGACTGCCGGGCTATCCCCGCGCTGGAAGCGGGTTTCGAGGCGGCATGGCTGGCGGCGACCGCAGCCTGGCGCGACGGGAAAAGCGCGATCATGGCGCTCCTGGGCGACGGGCGGTTGAACGGGAACAGTTATTCGCCCAAGATCCGCGCCCGGATGGAAGCGGAGATGGACGGATACGCCGACTCCGAACCGGGAATCGTCCGTTTTGTCGATATCGATCGGTTTCGGCCGGAGACGCTGGCCAACCGGACCAACAAGAACAAGACCACGCCCGACCACCCGTTCTTCGACCTTTACGAGCGGTGGTTCCAGGCGGTCGCCGACCTTGAAAATATCTACCGGGCGCCGGTCATTGCCCTCCGGCACGAGTTGCTGGCGTATGCGAACGCCGAACTCGACACCCGGAAGAAACGGAAGAACATCCGTTTTTACGACGACCTGCTGCAGGATCTTCAGAAAGCACTTTCGGGGCCCGGCAGGGAGGCATTGATCGGGCGGGTGCGTTCCCGTTACCTCGTCGGCCTGATCGACGAGTTCCAGGACACCGATCTCCTCCAGTACGAAATCTTCAGCGCCTTCTTCCCGGCCGGTTCCACGCTCTTCCTGATCGGCGATCCCAAGCAGGCGATCTACAGTTTCCGGGGGGCCGACGTATTCGCCTATCTGAAGGCGGCCGGGAACGTCGAGGGGCGATATTCCCTCGGCGAGAATTTCCGTTCCACGCCCGAAATGGTCCGGGCCGTCAATGCGATCTTCCGACGCCATCCCGCCCCCTTCGTATTCGGGCAGATCGACTATCCGGAGGTCCGGGCGGCCGTTCAAGGGAAGGCGAAGGAGGCGACCTCCGACGGCATTCCCGATGCGACCCCCCTGAAATTCCGTTTCGTGGATCGAACGTCCGAAAACACGTGGAAGGGGCAACTTTCGAAGGGGTGGGCAGGCCGTACGATTCCCGGGGAAACGGCGTCCGAAATCGTTTCGCTCCTCGAAGGGGGCCGAAACGGACGGGAACGGCTCGATGGCAGAGCGGTTGCTCCCGGCGACGTCGCGGTGCTGGTCAGGACCAACCGGCAGGCGCGCGAAATTCACGCGGCGTTGCGCAGGCACGGCGTTCCCGCCGTCATCTACGGAAGCGGGAGCGTGTTCTGCACGCGGGAAGCCGACGACCTGCAGCGGATCCTCGCGGCTGTCGTCGACCCGGGACACGACGGAAAGGTTCGGGCTGCGTTGGCATCCGCTTTTTTCGGGCTGGACGGCAACGAACTGGTCCGGCTGCAGGAGGATGAATCCGGCTGGACGGAATGGGTTCTGCGGTTCGCCGGCTGGCGGGGCCAGTGGGTTTCCGACGGGTTCGTCGCGATGGCGCGGTCGATGATGCGGCAGGCCGACATCCGGAAAAGGGTGCTCGCGATGCCCGACGGCGAACGGCGGCTGACGAACCTGCTCCACCTGTTCGAACTGATGCACGACGTCGAGCACGAGGAACGACTCGGAGTCGAGGGGCTCGTCAACTGGCTGGGCCGGCGCCGCACCGACGCTGGCGAAGACGAGGATGAGCGACGCGCATCCGCCGAGGAACATCAGCTCCGGCTCGAAACCGACGAGATGGCCGTGAAGGTCGTGACGATCCACAAGAGCAAGGGGCTCGAATACCCGATCGTCTACTGCCCGTACCTGTGGGATATTTTCACGCCCAGGGGGGGGGAAGGGGATGCGCCGGGATCGCGGACCGGCGATCTCAAAAAAGGGGTCCTGTGCCACGGCGCAGGCGACGACGCGCGGATGGTGCGCGACTTCGGTTCCGCGAGATTCGGCGAGCACGCGGAAAAAGAGGCGCGGGAGCAGCTCTCCGAAAACGCCCGGATGCTCTATGTCGCCCTGACACGGGCCCAGTACCGTTGCGTGGTGGCGTGGGGCGCCTTCAACGGCGCAGGACGCACCGCCCTGGGCCGGCTGCTCCATCCGGACGGGATGCCTGCGGCCGATGACGGGATGACCGCCGCGCTCGAACGGCTGAAAGTCGAATCGGGGACGATCGAATGGGGGGGGATGGCTGCATCTTCCTACCGGCGGTATATTCCCGATGCCGCCGGTGGACGGTCGTTCGCCTGTCGTCCTTTCGAAAAGAAGATCGATCGCGACTGGGGCGTTTCCAGTTTCACGGGGCTCGTTTCGGGAGCAAAAGGCAAAGCCGAGAAGCCGGATCGGGACGAACTTCCGCAAGATTCCTCCGTTCCCGCCGATTCCCGTCGACCCGCCGCGACCGTTCCGGCCTCTCCGACGCCGTTCGATTTTCCCATGGGGGCGAAGTCGGGGCTCTTCTTCCACGCGTTGATGGAGTCGCTCGATTTCGCTTCGGGCGACGAGGCGATCCGGGCGGCGGCGAAAAAACGGTTGCCCGAATTCGGCCTCTCCCCCGAGTGGATCGAACCGGCGAAGGTCATGGTGAAAAACGCGCTCTCCACGGCGCTCGATCCGGTCGATTCCGGATTCGTCCTGGCAACCGTGGCGACATCCGATCGCCGCCACGAAATCGAGTTCGGGCTTTCGCTCGGGCGGTTGACCCCCGAAGCGCTGCGCGCCGTCTTCTCCGGGTTCGAGGCGGAAGGGGAACCCGGGTTCGAACGATTGATCCGGCAACTGTCGTTTTCACCCGTGCGGGGCTTGATGAAAGGGTATATCGATCTGGTGTTCACGCGGAACGGTCGCTACTACCTGCTCGACTGGAAGACCAACCATCTTGGCGCGCAGGTCGAGGATTACGGGCCGGATGCGCTCGCGCGGTCGATGGCGGCGTCATTCTACTTCCTGCAATCGCTCCTTTACACGGTGGCGCTCGACCGATACCTGTCTGGCCGGATTCCCGGATACGATTATGAGACTCATTTCGGCGGCGTGTATTACCTGTACGTGCGCGGGATGGACCCGGCGCGCGGCCCCGCTTTCGGTGTCTATCACGATCGCCCCGCACAGGCGTTGGTTCAGGAACTGGCCCGCCGGCTCAAGGAAGGTGCCCGATGATATCGGGCGATTGCTTCGAGGAGATCGACCGGCAGTTTGCGCGCTTCCTGCTCTCGATCACAGGCCGCACCGATCCGGGTCTTGCGCTCGCCGCTGCATTGGCCAGTTCCGAGACGCGCAAGGGGCACGTCTGTCTCGACCTCGCCGCGGCTTCCGCCCCGGTCGATACGGATGATCCCGAAGAGGATTCCTCCCGCGCCGAACGGCCGCTGCCGCCGCTGCCGGAGTGGCTTGCGCTCCTTCGCGGCTGGGAAGCGGTTGGTATCGCCGATTCGGACACCGATCCATTCAGGCCACTGATCCTCGACGATTCGAACCGGCTCTATCTTCACCGATACTGGAAGTACGAACAGGAACTTGTCGCGTCGCTGTTGCGGCGGGGTGATGCCCCGCCCCGGGGTCCGGAAGGGTGCCTCGCGCAACTCGACCGGCTTTTCCCGCCGTTGCCCGGAGGTGAGCGTGACGGTCAGCGGGAGGCGGCCGCCACGGCGATTCGGCGGGGCGTCACCTTCATTACCGGGGGGCCGGGCACCGGCAAGACGACGACGGTGGTGAAGATCCTGGCGTTGCTGGCACAGCGGGCCTCCGCCGCCCGGATCGATATCGCGCTGGCTGCGCCGACGGGCAAGGCGGCGGCGAGGCTGAGGGAAGCGGTCGAGGAGGCGCGGGACCGTCTCGATTGCGACCCCGGAGTGCGTGACCTGATTCCGTCCGAAACGTCGACGCTGCACCGGCTGCTCGGGGCGATCCCGGGCGCGGCGAAATTCCGTCGCGGTCCCGAAAACCCGCTTCCACACGACGTCGTCATCGTCGACGAGGCGTCGATGATCGACCTTCCGATGATGGCCAAGCTGGTCGGCGCGATGCGGCCCGAGGCGCGGCTTGTCCTCCTTGGGGATCGCGATCAGCTGTCATCCGTCGAGCCGGGGAAAGTGTTCGGCGACCTGTGCGATACGTCCTCCGCGAATCGGTTGAGCGAATCGGTCGTCGTCTTGTCCAAAAGCTACCGGTTCGGCGAAACGAGCGGCATAGGCGCGCTTTCCCGCCTCGTCAACGAGGGGAAAGGGGAGGCGGCACTCGAATTGGCCTCGTCGGGGCGGTATCCCGACATCCGATGGGAAGCGCTTTCCCCCGGGCAAACTTCCATCAGGGAACTGGAAGGGGCGCTCCTCGCGGGTTACCGGGAATACCTGTCGGCAAACGGAATCCGTGAGAAGTTCGAGGCGTTCCAGCGTTTCCGCGTCCTCTGCGCCTACCGGCAGGGGCCGTTCGGCGTCGAAAGCATCAACACGCTGGCCGATCGGCTTTTTCCTTCGGCCGGCCGGCCGATCATGGTCACCCGCAACGATTACCGGATACGCCTCTACAACGGCGACATCGGCCTTGTTCTGAAGGATCCCGCTTCCGGCGGCGGGGGCGTCCAGGCTTTCTTTCCCGACGACAAGGGGGGATTCCGCGCGATTGCCCTGGCCCGCCTGCCCGAACACGTCTCCGCCTGGGCGATGACGGTCCACAAGAGACAGGGCTCCGAATTCGAGCGCGTGATGCTCCTTCTCGGGACGGTTTCGACCGGGGTGATGACGCGGGAACTGCTTTACACCGGGATCACCCGTGCAAGGCGATTCGTGGATATCCGCGGCGGACGCGACGTCTTCCTCTCCGCCGCCGGGCGTCGCACCGAAAGAAAATCGGGTCTGAAGGATGCGCTGGCGGCGAGATGATTCCGGCCCCGTGTTATTCTGCCAATAATCCAATCTCGGAGCGCGGACGATGACTCATTCCGGACTGATCCTGATCGTTGACGACGAGGCAAGCATACGCAAGTCACTCGAAGGCGTGCTGGGCGACGTCGGATATTTGTGCCTTCACGCGGCCGAAGGCGCCGAAGCGCTTGCGCTCGTGCAATCCCGAAATCCCGCCCTCGTTCTGCTCGACATCTGGATGCCGGGCATGGACGGCATGGAAACGTTGCGGAGAATCAAGGAAATCAATCCGCGACTCCCCGTCATCATGATGAGCGGTCATGCGACGATCGCCACCGCGATCAAGGCGACGCAGGCCGGCGCCTCCGACTTCATCGAAAAGCCGCTCGAACTCGACCTGACGCTGGCTGCGATCAGCAGGGCGCTTGCGCGCCCCGAAACGGGCGATGCCGCCGACGCCGGGGTACTCGCCGATCCGCCCGGAAGCAAGGCGCCGTTCGGCGTGCCGGACCTGCAGCGGGTCGTATTCGAAAAGCAGGCGATGCGCGGGTCGCTGGTTCCGCAGAAGACGCTGGCGCACGGCGCGGTGCTGTATGGGCAGGGGCTCCACTCGGGCAAGAAGAGCGGCCTCATCCTCGAACCGCTCGGTCCCGATTCCGGCATTCATTTCATCGGGGTGTCCGACAATCGCGCGGTTCCGGCACACCTCGATTTCGTCGGTTCGACCGGATACGCCACCTCGATCCGCCTCGGCACCACGCAGGCGGCGACGATCGAGCACGTCATGTCGGCGCTCAACGCCTACGGCGTCAGCAACCTCCTCATAAAATGCAACGGCGAGGTGCCGGTCCTCGACGGCTCCGCGGCCGAGTTCTGTTCCCTGTTCGAAGAAATCGGCCTCGAAAACCAGCGCGGCGACTGGTACAAGATTGTCGTCAAGGAAACGGTCAGCATCGGCGACGGGCGTGAAACGATCCGGCTGGAGCCGTGTGACGGATTCGAGATCGATTACACGCTCGACTATCCGCACCCGGTCGGCCGGCAGCATTGCGTCTTCCGACTGGACGACCCCGCGATCTACCGGAAGGAAATCGCCCCGGCGCGCACATTCGGTTTCGTCAAGGATATCGGACACCTCCAGCGGCAGGGCCTGGCGCTCGGCGGGCGGTTCGACAACTTCATCCTTTTCGGCGACGAGGGCCCCATCAACGACGCGCTCCGTTTTCCCGACGAGCCGGTTCGACACAAGATCATGGACGCCATCGGCGACCTTTATCTGCTCGGGCGGCGGTTGCAGGGCAGGGTGGTGGCGAACATGACCGGACATTCCGACAACATCGCCCTGCTTCGCAAGGTCCGGGAAATGATGATTCAGCAAGGGTAACGGTTCGATTCGGTTCACCCGGGCATGGGATTGTGCTATCCTGCCCGGCCCATCAGGGAAAATCTCAAGCCGCGATTTCCTGCGGCCTCTCAAACAGGAAGTGACATCATGGGTTTCCGTTGTGGCATCGTCGGCATGCCGAATGTCGGCAAGTCGACCCTTTTCAACGCGTTGACGATGGCGGTGATCCCTGCCGAAAATTATCCATTCTGCACGATCGAGCCCAACGTCGGAATCGTCCCGATGCCCGATGCGCGACTCGAGGCGCTGGCCGAGATCGTCAAACCGAAGCGGATCCTTCCGACGACGATGGAATTCGTCGACATCGCCGGCCTCGTCGCGGGCGCCGCCAAGGGTGAAGGGCTCGGCAACAAATTTCTCGCCAACATCCGCGAGACCGAGGCGATCGCGCACGTCGTGCGCTGCTTCGACGACGACGACGTCATCCACGTCGAGGGTTCGGTCGACCCCGTGCGCGACATCGAGGTCATCCATACCGAACTCGCGCTTGCCGATCTCGATACCGTCGAGAAGGCTTTGCTGCGCGTGGGGAAGGGGATGAAGGGGGGCAACCCGGAAGCCGTCGCCCAGTACGCCATTTTCGAGAAGGTGCGCGATCATCTGGCGGCCGGCGATCCGGTCCGGTCGATGGGCCTCGACGCCGAACAACGGTCGATGATCCGCGAACTGCACCTGCTCACCGCCAAGCCCACCGTCTACATCGCCAACGTCGACGAGCACGGCTTCACGAACAACCGTCACCTCGACGCCGTGGTCGCACTGGCCGCCAAGGAAGGGTCCGAGGTCGTTCCCGTCTGCGCCGCGATCGAGGCCGAAATCTCGCAGCTCGACGAGGCCTCCCGCGCGGAATTCCTCGCCGACATGGGGCTTTCCGAGCCGGGTCTCAACCGGGTTATCTGCGCCGGCTACCGCTTGCTCGGGCTCAAGACCTACTTCACAGCCGGCGTGCAGGAAGTCCGCGCCTGGACGATCTCCGCCGGGTGCCTGGCGCCGCAGGCGGCGGCCGTCATCCACACCGATTTCGAGAAGGGATTCATCCGCGCCGAAACCATCGCCTACGACGACTTCATCGGTTACCGCGGGGAGCAGGGCGCGAAGGATGCGGGAAAGTGGCGTCTGGAGGGAAAGGAATACCCGGTCAAGGACGGCGATGTGCTCCACTTCCGGTTCAACGTCTAGCTCGGGGTTATTTTATTGACCGACCGGTAAGTAATGCGATATAGGGTATGCCCAATTCGCATTAGTTTCCGGGAGGTGTCTGGTGATGGGGGACCGTGAAGGCGGGAAGGGACTCTTGTCCGGGCTGGATAGCCACAGTCCGAACCGGCGGGAATTCCTCAAGATCATTACGATTGCGGCGGCGTCCGTGGGTCTGCCGGTGTCGGCCGTCGGGAAGATGGCCGAGGCCGCTGCGAAGAAGGGGAAGCCTTCGGTCATCTGGCTCCATTTCCAGGAATGCACCGGATGCACCGAGTCGCTCCTTCGGACCTCCCACCCCGCACTCTCCTCGCTGATTCTCGACCTCGTCTCCCTCGATTACCACGAAACCCTTTTCGCCGCCGCGGGTTTCCAGGCCGAAGACGCGCTCAACGCCGCGATCAAGGCCAACGCGGGGAAGTTCGTCCTGGTCGTCGAAGGGGCGATTCCCGTCAAGGACAACGGAATCTATTGCAAGGTCGGCGGCAAGACCGCCCTCCAGATCCTCAACGAGGTCGCCCCGCAGGCCGGGGCGATCATCGCGATCGGATCGTGCGCGTCGTTCGGCGGCATCCCCGCCGCCGACCCCAACCCGACCGGCGCCACCGGCGTTCCCCAGATTCTCAAGGGGAAGACTGTCGTCACGCTTCCCGGTTGCCCCGCCAACCCCTACAACCTGCTGGGCACGGTGCTTCAGTTCGCGACATATGGCACGTTGCCGGCGCTCGACGAACTGGGCAGGCCCAGGTTCGCCTACACCCGCGTGATCCACGAGGATTGCCCACGGCGTCCTCACTTCGACGCAGGCCGGTTTGCCGAGAAGTTCGGAGAAGGGGCGCACCGGGACGGGCATTGCCTCTACAAGCTCGGGTGCAAGGGCCCCGTTACGCACGCAAACTGCTCGCTTCTTCCCTTCGGCGAGATGCCCGGCGCCTGGCCGATCGGCATCGGCCATCCGTGCGTCGGTTGCACCGAACAGAAGGTCGCATTCCGCATCCCGATGTTCGAGGTGGTGCCGATCCACAACGCGACGCCGCCATCCACCTATGCCCCGGTCGCCGAATCGGGGGGGAAACTGAGCATCCCGGCTGCGTTGGGTGCGGGTGCGGCGCTGGGGGCACTCGCAGGCGCGGGACTGGTCGCGAGCCGGAAGTTCTCCGGGAAGAGCGGCGATCAGGGTGTCCCGGGCGAAAGGCGCCGAGTTTCCGGGAAGGAAGGACCTCCGGCCGATCCCGGTGATGAGAAATGAGCGGGCTCTCCCGACGCGATGTCCTGAAACTGGCCGGGTTGGGCGGGGCCGCCCTGGCGCTCCCCGCGTCGCTCGCATCGGCGTCCGGAGGTGGTCCTTCGGTCGTGCCGCCGCACGCTGTTTCGATGCTATACGACGCCACGGTATGCACAGGTTGCAAGGCGTGCATGTCGGCGTGCAACGCCACCAACCACCTCGAACCCGACACCGGGCTATCCGATGGGCTGCACCAGATGCCGGCCGATCTCAACTCCCGGACGATGAACATCATCAAGCTCTACAACGACCCGGCGGGAAGCTGGTCCTTCGTCAAGCGCCAGTGCATGCACTGCCTCGAGCCGGCTTGCGTGGCCGGTTGTCCGTTCAAGGCGCTCGAAAAGGACCGGGATCTCGGGGTGGTCACCTGGGACGGGGCCAAGTGCATCGGCTGCCGCTACTGCGAGATTTCATGCCCCTACCAGATCCCCAAGTTCGAGTGGGACAAGTTCAACCCCCGGATCGTCAAGTGCCAGTTCTGCTACGAGCAGCGCCTTAAGGACGGGAAGCACCCGGGTTGCACGGGGGCCTGCCCGACCGGCGCCGTAATTTACGGCACGCGGGAAAATCTGTTGGCCGATGCTCGCCGGCGGATCGCGGGATACCCCGGAAAATATTACAAGGATCGGGTCTACGGCGAGACCGAGGGCGGGGGGACGCAGGTCTTCTATCTCTCGCGCGTTCCGTTCAGCCGGCTCGGCCTCCCGTCGCTGAGCGACGAATCGAACCCGCACTACGCCACCAAGGTCAGTTCGAAGATCTACGGGTGGCTCGCCGGGCCCGCGATCGTCTTCGCGTTGCTTTTCGGATCCATCAACAGGAACTGGAAGCACCACGAGGCCAATCGGCGCGATCACGAAGCCGAAGGTCACCTTCCGGAGCAATTATGAGCGATTCCGTCTGGCAGCGCGCGATTCCGGTCTACGAAGACCGGTCCGTCAAGAAAACCTTCATATTCTTCACGATCCTGGCCATCGCCGGAACCATTCTGGCCGTGTTGCGGATGGCCAGCCCCCTCGGCCGGTACAGCGCCATGAACGATTTCTACGCATGGGGCGTCTGGAAGACGTTCAACGTCATGACGCTCACGGCCATCGGATCCGGCGGCCTGGCCGTCGGCGTCGCCGCCTGGGCGTTCGATCGACAGAAGTTGCACGTGGTCATGCGCACCGCGCTCGTCACCAGTTTCCTGTTCTACACCACCGGCATGCTCGCCCTGATGGTCGACGTCGGGCGCCCCTGGAACTTGTGGCACATATTGCTGCCGTGGCATTGGAACATGCATTCCGCGCTGCTCGAGGTCGCGGTCTGCATGCCGACCTACGCATTCCTGTTCCTCGCGTTCGAAAACGTGCCGCTGGTCCTCGAGCGGTACAGCTACCTCGGATCGGATGCCACCCGGGCACGGATCGCCGGTTTGGAGCCCGTGATCCGGAAGATCTATCCCGTCATGATCGCGTTCGCCTACCTGCTTCCCATCATGCATCAGTCTTCGCTCGGCGCCCTGATGCTCCTCGCGGGTCCCAAGGTTCACCCGCTCTGGCAGACCCAGGCGTTGCCGCTCCTCTACGTCATGGCCGCGGGCATCGCCGGTTTTGCTTTCGTCATCGGAACGCTGCTGGTCTGCTGCCTCCGCTACAGCCGGCCGTTGAGCACCGATGTTCTGGGAGAACTGGGAAGCCTGATGTCCTGGCTCACCTTCGCGTGGCTGGCCTTCCGGTTCGTCGATATCGCGGTACGGGGCAAGTTTGGCCTGCTTCTGGCGCTCGACAAGTACACCGCGTACTTCGTCCTCGAAAACATCCTGCTCCTCGTGCCCGCGATCATGCTCCGATCGAAGCAACTTCGCGAAACCCCCCGAATACTTTTCATGGCGGCCGTCTCGGCCGGGGTCGGCGCCTGCCTGTACCGTCTCGTTCCCGCGCTGATCGCATTCATTCCCGCGCGCAAGGCCAACTATTTCCCGTCGGTCGCCGAACTGACCATGACGCTCGGATTCATCGCGGCGGCGATCGTCGGATTCAAGCTGGCGATCCGGTATTTTGCCGTGCTGCCGGGACCGATCGCCGATTGGCAATTCGCGTTCAAGCCCGCAACGCCGAAACAACCCAAATCGTAAGGAGCGCAGAACCATGGCCCGTATAACCATAGACCCGATCACCCGCATCGAAGGGCACCTGCGCATCGACGTCGAAGTCGACGGAGGCGTCGTACGCGACGCCTGGTCCGTCGGCACCATGTGGCGTGGCATCGAGCTCATCCTGAAAGGGCGCGATCCGCGGGAGGCGTGGATCTTCACGCAGCGCATCTGCGGCGTCTGCACGACCGTCCACGCGATCGCCTCGGTACGGGCCGTGGAAAACGCCCTCGGCATGGAGGTCCCGCTCAACGCGCAGTACATCCGCAACCTGCTGGTGACGGCCCACGCGCTCCACGACCACATCGTCCACTTCTACCACCTCTCTGCGCTCGACTGGGTCGACGTCGTCTCGGCGCTCAAGGCAGACCCCGTCAAGGCGGCGGGGATCGCCGAGAGTCTCTCCCCGTGGCCGAAAAACGGTCGGCGCGAGATGGAAGCCACCAAGGCGCGACTCGCCGGATTCGTCGCGGGGGGGCAACTCGGCATCTTCACCAACGGCTATTGGGGCCATCCGGCCATGCGCCTTTCGCCCGAGGTCAACCTGATCGCCGTTTCCCATTACCTGCAGGCACTCGATATCCAGCGCAAGGCGAACCAGGCCGTGGCCATCCTCGGCGGGAAGACGCCCAATATCCAGAACCTGGCCGTGGGCGGCGTCGCAAACCCGATCAACCTCGACAGTCCCTCCGCCCTCAACATGGAGAAGCTTTATACGGTCAAGTCCCTCCTCGACGAGGTGGTCGCCTTCGTTCAGCAGGTATACGTGCCCGACGTCTGCGCGATCGGCGCGATGTACCCCGACTGGTTCAAGTACGGCGCCGGCGTCACCAACTACCTCGCGGTGCCCGAGTTGCCCCTCGATACCAAAGGGACGAAATTCGATATGCCGGGGGGAACGATCATCGGCGGGAAGCCCGAAAGCTATACCCCGATCACCTCCTTCAACGACAAGTATTTCCGCGATAACGTGACCGAGGGGATCGCCCGGGCCCATTACGAAGGATCGTGGGACAAGCATCCCTGGGAGGAGACGACCGACCCCAAGCCCGGCGAGGTCGACCACGCCGGGAAATATTCCTGGGTCAAGGCGCCCCGCTTCAAGGGGATGCCGATGCAGGTCGGGCCGACGGCACAGGTCTACATGGCCTACGTTGCCGGGCACGAACCGACCCGTCGATGGGCCGATGCCGCGCTCGACAAGGCCTCGAAGATCGCGGGAGCGAAACTATCCCCCGAAATCCTGCACTCGACGCTCGGCCGCCACGCGGCGCGCGCCATCCGTGCCGCGGTCATCGGCGAACTGGCACTCAAGCACTGGAACCTGCTGGCGGAGAACATCGGCAAGGGAGATGTTGCAACCTTCAACGAGCCCAATATCGGCAACGAGG
>JANXQJ010000011.1 GCA_025356865.1 Deltaproteobacteria bacterium
CATCGCGGGGCGCTTGCGAACCGCTTCGAGCCCCTTGAGGATTTGGATGTTGTCGCCGGTATAATCGGACGCGCCGTTTCCGTGTGCCGGAACGTCGTTCACTTCAGTTTCCATCGCGTATCGTTTCTCCGGGGGCTGGTCTGCAGAAGGTTCAATCATTCATTATACAACGAAAAACGGCCGGCGTCCCGCATCGGACACCGGCCGGAAAATAACCCGGGGGTATGGAAAATTACGGGCTAGAAAATCCGCATCGGCATGATGATCGCGAGAAACGACGTTCCGGATTCTGGCCGGATGACCGCCTGGGAAACATCGTCTTTCATCTCGATCAACAGGTAGTCTTCGCTGACGCCCGCAACCGCCTCCTGCAGGTATTTTCCGTTGAAGCCGATCTTGAGCGGTTCGCCTGCGTATTCGACATCGACCGTGTCGGACGCTTCGCCCAGGTCTGGGCTGGTGGTCGAGACGTCGAGGCAGGTTCCTTCGAACGCCAGCTTGACGCTGTGCACCTTCTCGGGCGCCATGACCGCGACGCGCTTGAGAGCGGCCGTGAAGGCCTCGCGAGGCACCTTGGCGGAGAGCGGGTTTCCCTTGGGGATGACCTGGCGATAATCGGGGAAATCGGCATCGAGCAGCCGTACCCAGATCTCGGTGTCTCCCTTGCCGACGAAGAGAAACTTTTCGGAGACCGACATCTCGATGGAACCCACGCCGCCTTCGGCCAACTTCCGGATTTCGGTGAGCCCCTTCTTGGGAACCAGCGCCTTGCGCGACGCGAAGAGGGCGGCGATCCCGGGGACCTCGCCGTCGGAAAGCGCCAGCCGGTGCCCGTCGGTGGCCACCATGCGAAGCATCGATTTCCCTTCGAGGTCGTGCTGCTCTAGCAGCACGCCGGCCAGGTTGTAGCGCGTCTCGTCGCTTGAAGCGAACGGCGTAACCCGGTCGGCCAGTTTCCGGAAGAGTTCGCCGTCGACCGCGACGGGCACAGAAGACGGTTTCTCGGGCATCTCGGGAAATTCCTGAGCGGGAAGGCCCGCCAGCCGGAAGTTGCCGCTCTTGCCGGAGATCTTGACCGATGTGCCTTCCTTGGTCATCGAGATGGTCACATCGCCCTTCGGGAGGACCTTGGCGATATCGAAAAACTTCTTGGCGGGAAGCGCGATCGCTCCTTCGACCGAAACGGTCGCCCCGGCCACGGTGCACCGGATGACGATTTCGAGGTCGGACGCCACCATCGTCAACCCGGACGCATCCGCCTTGATCAGCGCATGCGAAAGGACCGGCATGGTATGACGGCGTTCGGATACGCCCTGGACCCGGGAAAGAAGTCCTTCGAGTTGATCGCGATCCACAGTGAAGTTCATCGTCTTCCTCTTTCTTTTTTAATAATTAATAAGTACTTGAAGAAGCAGTAGGCGCTGTGGAAATGGGGATAACTGGCCAAAGTGCCCGTGAACACGGGAAAACAAATCCCGGAAGGCTGGTGAAGAAATTGGCGGGAATCAACAACCCGTCTCCTTCGGCCGGAGCTGTCCACAACGTCCACAGCCGCATCCACATGGTTATCCCTCGAGTGCTTTCCGGAGGGCGTCCACGGTGTTTTTCAAAGATACATCGTCCTTCATTTTTTGATCAATTTTTTTTACGGCGTACATCACGGTCGTATGATCCTTTCCCCCGAACCGGGCGCCGATGTCCGGGAAGGAGAGCGGGGTCATCTGGCGGAGCAGGTACATGGCGATCTGGCGAGGCGTCACGACGACCTTGTGCTTGCGATCCGATTTGAGGTCGGAAACCTTGACACCGTGCAATTCGGCAACCGCTTTCAGGATCGCCTCGGGCTGTACCTCCCTGGGAGCCGCGTTTAGAAGCGATGCGAACACTTCCCGAGCCAGTTCGACCGTGATCGTCTTCTTCATCAGCGAGGAGTGGGCGCCCAGCTTGTTTAGCGCGCCTTCGAGGTCGCGGATGTTGTTGGTCTGGATGGTGGAGGAGAGGAAGAACGCGACGTCCTGCGGGAGCGGGATGCGGTCGGTCTCTGCTTTCCGGTTGAGGATCGCCACCTTGGTCTCGAGGTCTGGCGCGCCGATATCGGCAACCAGCCCCCACTCGAAGCGGGACTGAATCCGCTTTTCGAGGTCGGGGATCTCGTTTGAAAGCTTGTCGCTCGTGACGACGATCTGGCGCTGGTGGGAATAGAGGGCATTGAACGTGTGGAAGAACTCTTCCTGCGTCTGCTCCTTGCCGGCGATGAACTGGACGTCGTCCATGAGGAGCATGTCGACCCCGCGGTACTTGGACTTGAAGTCCTGCATTCCGCCGCGCTGGTGTCGCATGCTGCTGATCATCTCGTTGGTGAATTTCTCGGCGTCGATGTAGCACACCTTCATGGACGGATTCTTTTCGCGGACGAGATGGCCGATGGCGTGGAGCAGGTGCGTCTTGCCAAGCCCGACGCCGCCGTAGATGAAGAGCGGGTTGTAGGTCTGGCCCGGATTGTTCGCGACGGCGAACGAGGCGGCGTGGGCGAACTCGTTGGCCTTTCCGACGACGAACCGGTCGAACGTGTAGCGCGGATCGAGGGCGCCGAGCTGCTTCGCGGCTGCGGGCGCGGAAACTTCGACCGGAAGGGTGGCGGACGGTTCTGCCGGGGGCGCAGCGCTTCCCGGTTCCTCGTCGATCACGACGATGTCGATTTCAGAAAGGGTTCCGAACCGCTCGGCCGCCGTTTTTCCGATGAGGGGCAGGTAATTGTCCGTCACCCACTGCTTGTAGAACGGTGCCGGCGCGCCGATCCGGAGCACGCCGTCCTCTTTCGAAACGTAACTCAGGGGCCGCAGCCAGGTGTTGAATTCGTGTTCCTGAACCTGTTTCTTGAGATCGTCGAGGAAGAGGTACCATTCGTGCGGGGTGGTGTCCAATTAGGCAACTCCGGCGGCCTGCCGCAGGTCGGTCGCGGCGGTAAAAAGCTTCGTATTTCCAACGGTTAAGGACGTGTATAGCACGAAAGTTGCCAACACGTTATTCAACAGGTGTGGATAACCCGAAAAAGTATTGTTATTCAACTGGTTGGGATGTAAAAAGCCCGCGGGACACGCCATTATTTCACCACTAAGTCGCACGGTCTGGAAAGGGCGGGGGGTAGCCCCACAGGAAATGCGGAGCGGGAAGATTACCACACGCACGAAAAGGGAATCAACAATAATTTGCGGGGTTGCCTGCGGCCGCGATTTTTCGCCGGTAGAGGTCCCAGTCGATCGTAACACGCGTGCGGTGGGATGCCTGTCCGCTCTGGGCGAGATAGCGGTCGGAGCGGAAGTATCGGCGCAGCGGCCCGTGTACCGGCAGAATCTGCTCGGTCGGCTGCCAGTGGAAGGGTTGGCCGGTTCGGGCGTCGACCATTGCCCCCTCGCTGACCGCTTCGGAAACGAGCGCAAGCGGAATGCCGGAGAGGTCGCGCATCATCGCCTGAAACGTTCCTTCGGCCACCGGGTCGAAGAATCGCATCGTCCGGGCATAGAACTGCGCCGTGTGGAAGTGGTCCGGGATATCCAGGATGCCGTCGATCAGCAGGTCACGCCCGATTCCGCGGAGCAGCCTGAGCGATTCGGCCAGGAGACCGAGACCCGGACGTTGCTGGCCGGGCAGGCGCGGACGCCTGAAGTTGAAGCCGGCTTCCGGGTCGGAAAGGACGAGCCAGTGGATGATGAGCATCTGGAAGGCGTCGTCGGGGGTGAACGGGCCGATCGGATTTTTCGGGTGGAAGGAACAGAGCTGCATCCGTGTCTCGAGAAGCATCCGCTCGCGCCTTTTATCGCCGGCGTACAGGAAGATTCGCTGGTCGTCCGGGTCGCTACAGGCGAGTTCGAGGACGGGGTCGCGGTAGCCCTTGCGCGCAAGGCCTTGAAGTATGCCCGATTTCTCGAGGTGGGCCCGCACCCATTCGCCGTCGAACCGGCCGAAGAGGCGGTTCTCCGGATTCCCCCCGGTCAGCTGGAAAAGGAGCTCGCCCTCGGAAGGCGCGATCGTGGCACTCCCCTCCCGGGTCAGGAACCTCGGGAAGGAAAGCAGGCGCCGGAGGCCGAATCCACCTGATTTTTTCGTCGGCATGGAGGAAAGTGTACCATCACGACGAGGGGAGATCTCCCGCCATCTCCCTGCCATCTCCCTTGACAGCGGGCAACCTGTTGGAATATATTAACCATTTCTCTCATGCAAAGAAGGAGCATAAACCGATGAGCAAGCGCACCTACCAGCCGTCCAACTGTCGCCGGGCCCGCACCCATGGCTTCCGCGCCCGCATGGCCACCAAGAATGGCCGCCTCGTCCTGGCCCGTCGCCGGGCCAAGGGTCGCAAGCGTCTCACCGTTTCGATCGGCGGCGGGAAATAGCAACCTGCTTGCGTTTCCCCAAGTCCGACCGGCTTCGCACCGACCGCGAATATCGCGAGGTCGTCCACAAGGGCGAACGTACCCGAAGTCAGCACTTCACCATCTACCGCGATTTTCTGGCAGGTGATGGTCGCAAGATGGGCATTTCCGTCGGGCGTCGCGTCGGAAACGCAGTGGTCAGAAACCGGGTAAAACGGTTGGTCCGCGAGTTCTGCCGCCGGAACAAGTCCGCCTTTCCGCCCGGAAGCCGCACGGCGATCGTGGCCCGCCTGGCACCCGAAGGGTCGACGCTGTCGGCACTCGGCGCCGAGTTGCTGGCCGCGATCGCCGGCCGCTGGGCCCCGAAAGGATGATCGCCGTCGTGCGGGCAACCGATATCCCCATCGCCATCCTCAAAGGATACCAGCGGCTCGTCTCCCCGTACCTGGGCAACTGCTGCCGCTTCCATCCGAGTTGTTCCGAATACATGATCGGGTCGCTCCGACTGAACGGCATGCTGCTGGGGTCCGTCGCCGGGATGTGGCGCGTACTGCGCTGCAACCCGTTCAACCGGGGGGGGGCCGATGCCCCGAAACGCATTCAACTTTTCTAGAGGGAACGAGGCGCCGGAACTTTATGGAAAAAAGGATGATCCTGGCGATCGCGCTGTCGATTGCCGTCCTGATCGGATACCAGTACATCCTGCCGCCGCCGTCTCAACGGGCGGCACAGACCGCCTCGCCCGCGGCGAAAGACAACGTCTCCGGCGGGCTGGTAGCCGGGATCGCCGCATCGCCCTCGGCCAACCCGGGTCCGGCCACGCCCGTCCCGGGATCGCTGGTCCCCGGTTCTTCGGCCCCCGTCCGCGTGATCCGGGTCAAGACCCCGCTCTACACGGCCGAGCTCTCCACGGCCGGCGGCGGCCTCTCCGCGTTGCGCCTCGATAGCTACATGGACCGGCAGGGCGCGCAGGGGAAGCCGCTCGACATCATCATTCCATCTGCCGAACTTCCGGCGCCCCTCGCGCTGTCGTTCGGACAGAGCCAGCCGCCGCTTCCCGCGGTGCTCGCCTACTCGAGCGATTCGCCAGACGACCTGTCGATCAAGGCGGGCGAGTCCCGCACCGTCTCCCTGTCGTGGGCGTCGGCCGACGGGGTCCGGATCATCCGCGAATATGTGTTCACGGGCGGCAAATACGAATTCGAGATGCGGTCGCAGGTCGGGAACGGTTCTTCGGCGCCGGTTCGCCTGACACCGGGCGTGTCGCTTTCCCAAACCTTCAAGGGAGATATCGGAGGGGCGGACGACGGCGCATTCAAGGGGCTGGTCGTCGACACCAAGGGCGGTGTCGAGCGGTTCGACCTCAAGGACATCGACAAGGGGAAGGCTGCGCGCATCCCCGTGCGGTGGGCCGCCGCCGATTCGAAATACTTTTCGCTGGTCGTCATCCCAGAAAAGGAATGGACGCTCGAGGGCTCCGCCCGCGCCGGTGAAACCGGTGTGCGCACGACGGTGTCCGACGCTCTCGCGACCATCGTTCCCGGCGACACGCTCCGGTTCAACGCGCGCATCTACGCGGGACCCAAGGTGCAGGCGCTCCTCGAAAAGACGGCCCCGAACCTCGAGAAACTTGTCGACTACGGGTGGTTCGCCGTGCTGGCGCGTCCGATCATCTTCCTGCTCGACGCGAGCAACCGCGTCACCCGCAACTACGGAATCGACATCATCATCCTGACCATCCTCATCAAGCTGGTCTTCTACCCGCTGACGCACAAGTCGATGACCGCGATGCGCAAGATGCAGGAACTGGCGCCGATCATCCTCAAGCTGAAAGAAAAGTACAAGGACGACACGGCGCGGATCAACCAGGAGACGATGCAGCTCTACAAGACCTACGGCGTCAATCCGATGTCCGGCTGCCTGCCCATGTTGCTGCAGATCCCGTTTCTCATCGCCTTCTACAAGTCGCTCATGGTGGCCATCAACCTGCGTCATGCGCCCTTCGGCCTCTGGATTCACGACCTGTCGGCTGTCGAGCATCTGTACGACCTGCACGTGGCCGGGATGACGATTCCGTTCCGTCTGCTCCCGCTCCTGATGGGCGGGTCGATGTTCCTCCAGCAGAAGATGACGCCCAGCTCGCCCGGCGTAGACCCCTCGCAGCAGAAGATGATGCTGATGCTGCCGATCGTCTTCACGTTCATGTTCTGGAGCATGCCGACCGGGCTCACGCTTTACTGGTTCGTAAGCAACCTGGGCGGCATCACGCAGCAGGTGATCTACAACAAGCAGGTCGCGGCAGCCAAGGCCGCCTGAGACCGTCGCAACGACCGTCGAAGCCGGATCGGGGCGGGGTCGGGGGGCAACATGGTCGATGAAACCACGATCATCGCCCCGGCCTCCGCACCGGGGGCCGGCGCCGTTTCCGTGGTGCGGATTTCGGGGCCACGGGCGTTTGCAGTCGCCGCCGCCATGACCGGCCGGGAGGCGGCGCTCCCGCTCCCCCCCCGCAAGCTGGTCCGATGCACGATGGTCGACGCTTTCGGCGCAGCCATCGACGATGCGATGGTCGCCTGTTTTCCTTCCCCCCACAGTTTCACCGGCGAAGATGTCGTCGAGTTCTACCTCCACGGAAATCCCCGCATCGTCTCGATGGTTTGCTCCTCCGGATCCGCCCTGGGCGCCGTTCCGGCGGCGGCGGGCGAATTCACGCGGCGTGCCTTCATGAACGGCAAGATGGACCTGACGCAGGCCGAAGGGGTGGCGGACCTGATCGCCGCCCGTTCCGACGGTGCCGTACGGGCTGCGCTGGCCCAGTTGCGCGGCGGGATCGGAGACCAGGCGAGGCCCATTCGCGACCGGGTTGTCCGGCTCCTGACGTTGGTCGAGGGCGCCATCGACTTCTCTGACGAAGAGGATATTCCCGAGGCGGCTCCCGCGGTGCTCTCCGCCGAGATCGGCGGCTTGCGCGTCGCGCTTGCGCGCCTGCTCGCCTCCTGGCGGGTCGGGCACCGGATGCGCGACGGGGTGACGGTCGTCATCGCCGGCGTCGCCAATGTCGGCAAATCGCACCTGCTCAACCGGCTGCTGGGGGAAGAGCGCGCCATCGTGGCGCCCGTTCCCGGCACGACCCGGGATTATCTGACCGGCGAGTCCGAAATGGCCGGTTTTCCGGTGCGTTTCGTCGATACTGCCGGCTTGCGCGATACCGACGACCCGGTCGAGGCGGAAGGTGTCCGGCGGAGCCGCCAGCTGGTCGGCGTCGCAGATCTCGTGTTGTTCGTCCTCGACGGCAGTCGGCCGGCCGAACCGGCCGACCGGTCCGCCTATGCCGAAGTCGCCGGCTTGCCCCACCTGCTGCTGTTCAACAAGGACGACCTGCCGGCGGACGGGCAAGGGGTCGATTTCGACGGGAGCGGGCTCAAGGGGTCGTTGCGCGTGTCGGCGAAGACCGGCGCCGGGATCGGGACGCTGCAGTCGACGATGGCCGGCGAACTCTTTCCGCCCTCCGACTTCGCCCGGGAGGAGGCGCCGCTGACCCGGCTCCGGCACCGGGATGCGGTTGCGCGTTCCGACGAGGCGCTGGCGCGAGCCGGGTCGGCGATCCCGGCCTGCCTGCCGATGGAGTGCATCGCCGCCGACGTTCGGGACGCCGCGAGGGCCCTGGCTGAACTGACCGGCGCGATCGCCCCGGACGAGGTCCTCGACACGATCTTCAACTCGTTCTGCGTTGGCAAGTAGTCACTGGCATAAAAACACTATCAGTAATATGATTGCAACAGGGGGGGCCCTGTCGCGACGGTTTGAGCGTTGCGCGGGGAGTTTGTTCCACGTGGAACAAAAAATGGCGGGATGAGGCAGATGTACGAATATCCTAAGGAATACGACGTGATCGTGGTCGGTGGGGGGCACGCCGGTTGCGAGGCGGCGCTGGCGGCTGCACGGATCGGGTGTACCACGCTTTTGTTGACCATCAATGCCGACACGGTCGGGCTCATGTCGTGCAACCCGGCGATCGGAGGGCTTGCGAAGGGTCACCTCGTCCGCGAGATCGACGCGCTGGGCGGGGAGATGGCAAAAAACATCGACGCGACGGGGATCCAGTTCCGCCAGCTCAACACGAGCAAGGGGCCGGCGGTCCGGTCGTCGCGCGCCCAGGCCGACAAGCAGATGTACCGGCTCCGGATGAAAGAGGTCCTCGAGGCGACCCCGGGGCTCGACCTCAAGCAGGCGATCGCCGATTCGATATGCGTCGAGGGCGGGGCGGCGGTCGGGGTCGACACGAACATCGATATCCGTTTCCGGGGAAAGACGGTGGTCCTGTGTCCCGGTACCTTCATGAAGGGGCTGGTCCACATCGGGCTGGTCAACTACCCGGCCGGCCGGGCCGGCGATTTCCCGTCGATGAAGCTTTCCGACTCGCTG
>JANXQJ010000018.1 GCA_025356865.1 Deltaproteobacteria bacterium
CGACCGCGGGAATCTCGCGCTTGAGCGTCGCCTCGATGCCGCCCTTGAGCGTCATGGTCGCCATCGGGCAACAACCGCACGCCCCGGTCAGGCGCACCTTCACGACGCCGCCCTCGACGTCAACGAGTTCGACATCGCCACCATCGGCCTGCAGCGCCGGCCGGATCGTCTCGAGAACTTTCTGGACTTCTGCCTTCATATTGGACCACCTCCGATTTGATGAACCTACGATTATACGATGTTTCCCGACAGGGTTGCGTTCCAAGCTCGCCTTCAGGGGAAATGTCGCCGGACGACCTCGAACACGCGCGTCAGGTCGCGGTCGGACGCAAGGCAGTAGACCAGCCCGTCCCGCTTCCAGAGCACGAACGAAACACCCCCGCGCTCGCCCGACAGGAACGAAGCGCCCGGGAAAGGCGATGATGCGGCGCTCCCGGAGGCCCCCAGCACGCCGCCCCCGGGCACGACCAGGAGAAGAAACGGTTCCTGTCCCAGCAGGAAGCGGACCCCGGCGGCCCCCCGCCTGCCGATCTTTTTTTCGGCGGACGTCGCGAGGAAGGTGAAATCGGCGCCTCGCGGCAGGAGGACGCGACGCCCTGCGATGGCCGTGGCCCGGCCGGCGGCGACATCGGCGGAGACGCCGGCAGGGGGCGGCGGGGGCAGTTGCCGCCAGACGGAAAAGAGGCGGCAGGCCTCGCGGGTGAAACCGTCGGCCTGGCGCACGTCGAGATCCCCGGCGATCCGCCAACCGAAGAGCGACACCATGGCGGTCAGCAGCAGCAGGACGATCGCGAGGCGAGGCCGTTTCATCTTCAATCCGCCCATTCGACGACTTCGATGCCCATCTCGTGGAGCATGGCTCGCGTGGCCGCGTTCTGGCGCCCCTTGACGACGACCATCGACCGGACGGCCCGGCTTTCGAGCAGGGGCCTGGACGTGACGAAGGCGCCGGTCAGATGGAGGTCGAACCCTTCGTCGGGACCGCCGGCGACGCGAAACCGGCGACGCTCTTCGTAGGGATGCCCGGCGACCTTCAGCAACCGGAGGAAGATGATCTTGCCCGACTCTCCCTTGCCGAGATCGAAGAGCCGGTAGCCGGCACTCTTGACCAGCGACCGGATCGCGGACGACATCCGGCCCGAATCCACGAGATAGCGGTTGCCGTCCACGGTGAAGGTTCGATCGGGACGGATCACCAGCCGGAAGGCATCATCCTTGCCCGACACCTTGATCATCGGTTCCGTTTCGGCCGGGATTCCCAGCAGGGAGAGCGCCGAGTCGAGCGCGGGGAGCCCGCCGGCCGGCAACCGGTGCGGCTCGGGAGCATCCAGTTTCTTCCGGTCGGCAAGGCCCGCCATGTAGCCCTCGCGGGTCGACAGATCGTATGCGACGGGAAGCACCCGGATACCGACGCGGCCTGCGTAGGTCAGCACGGCGTCGAGTTCGGGCGACAGTTTCTCGGGGACTTCCTTGATCAGCGTCACGTCGCCGGCCTCGAGCGCCTGGCGCGTGCGGAACAGGTGCCACCGCGCGGGCAGGGTGACCGCCACCGATTCGCCGATGACGAGCGGACGCGTCAACCCCTCCTTGACGGACGCATAACCGGAAGCGGCCAGGAGCCGACCGATCCGGTCGCCCGGACCGGGGACGGCGTCCATCGGCACGATGCGGTAGTCCTTCCATGTTTCGGAGACCAGCGTCCGGACATCGCCCGGCAGGGTGCCGCGGAAATCGATGAGCGCGTGGCTGCCGGTCCCGAAGCGGACCACCGGGAAATCGGCGAGGTTGATCACGACCTCTCCGCCGGCCGACATCGGCAGGTACAAGGTGCCGCGGTCGAGCCACTTTTCGCCCAGGGCCGATGCGACGTCCGCCAGCAGGCCCCGGTAGGGTGGCCGTTCGGGCCGGGCCGGTTCGGATTGTGCTTTTTTCGGGGTCGCGGTCACCGACGACACCGGGGGTTCCTCGACCGCACCGGGTGCGGGGGGGGCGAGCTGGGCGTCCGGCTTCCCGGTCACGAGATCGGATTCGCCCGTCACGTCGGGCACCTTGCGGGTCAGGGCGACGGCAGGCGGCTCGACCGACACCTCGCCGGACGGGGCCGGTGCGGCGAGCGGTGCGTCTTTCACGCCCGCAGTGCCGGGAAGGACGGGGGGGGGGACGGGCGGAACAGCCGCGGCATCGGCCGCTTCGGCTGAAGCGGTCGCCGGCGAGGCGGAAACAGCCGGGGGGGCGGGAACCGTCTCCGGAGAGTCTCCGGGAGGCGCCTCGACCAGTTTCGGCGACTTGACGTCCTCTGGTGCGCTCGCGCCCCCTTTCGGGGGCGGAGAGTCGGTCGGGCGGAAATAGCCATCGGTCGGCAGGTAGATCGTCTTGCCCGCCATGATCCGGTCGACGTTTCGCACGGCCTGGTTGAGCGCCTTGACCGCGCCGAGATATTTCGGCATCTCCTTGCGCGAGACGCCGCGGGCCCTCAGGATGCGCGTCAGCGACTGCCCTTTCGAGACGACGTGGGCGACCGCCTTCCCCTCGCGAACCCGCGACTCGCCGGTCGCACGGGGAGGCAGCGGCACCTGCAGACGCTGTCCGGGAACAAGGTGGTCGGGGTCGCTAACGGATGGGTTTATCCGCTTGAATTCCTTGAGCTGCGCCGCGTACTGGTCCGGCGAAAGCCCGCCCCGCCCAGTCAGGATCTTCCAGAGCGTGTCGCCCTCGCCCACCGCACGCGTTTCGTAGAAGACGCGCTGGCCGGTCTCGGTCGCGGACGAATAAACCTTCTTCTCGAGGAAGATTTTCGGGCGATCCTCGTCTTCCTGTGCGGGGCAAGTCGATGCGGCCAGCAACAGGACCGCAGCGACACACGCGGCGCGCATGCCTCTTTCCATATCCATCAATCTCTTTCGTAGAGGGCGTCGAGCAACGACCCGTATTTTTCGATCACGACCTTGCGCTTGATCTTGAGCGTGGGCGTCAGTTCCCCCGCCTCCTGGCTGAAATCGCGACCGAGCAGGACGAACTTCTTGACCTGCTCGAACGTCGCAAGCTGACCGTTGACCGAATCGACCCGCTTTTGCAGGAACGCCTTCACCTCTGGAAGTGCGGACAGGCGCTCGAGATCCCGCTCGGCGATGCCGCGCCGGCCGGCCCACGCCAGCGTCTCCTCGGGAGAGAGCGTCAGGATCGCCGTGAGATATTTCCGTCGGTCGCCGTAGACGAACGCCTGGCTGACGAAGGAGTCGTTCTTGAGCAGGTTCTCGATGTTCTGGGGCGCGATGTTCTTGCCGCCCGACGTGACGATGATGTCCTTCTTCCGGTCGGTGACGCGCAGGAACCCCTCGGAGTCGAGCGTCCCGATATCGCCCGAGTGGAGCCACCCGTCCGCGTCGATCGCCTCCCGGGTCGCCGCGGGGTCGCCCAGGTATTCCTTGAACACGTGAGGCCCGCGGATGAGGATTTCGCCGTCGGCCGCGATGCCGATCTCGGTCCCGGGCATCGCCCGGCCCACCGTGCCGAACTTGAACGCCTCGACCCGGTTGACCGTGGTCACGGAACAGTTCTCGGTCATGCCGTACCCTTCGAGGATGAGAACCCCCATCGCGTGGAAAAATTCGGCGATCTCGGCCGAGAGCGGCGCACCGCCCGACACGAAGAACGACAACCGCCCCCCGAGCCGCGCGCGCAGTTTTCGGAACACGAGCCGATCGGCGAAAAAGAATTCCAGTGCGGTCATTCCGGCCGGAGTCTCGCCCCGCTGCCGGCACCTGGACACCCTGCGCCCAACGCCCAGCGCCCATCGGAACAGCATCTTCTTGAGGAGCCCGGATTCGGAGACCGTCGCGAGCACCTTCGCGTAAAACTTTTCATAGAGGCGGGGCACGCTGACCATGATGTCGGGACGGATCGTCCCCAGGTCTTCCGCCACGGTCAGGATGTTCCGGGCGAAAGCCGAAATGATCATGACGTCGCAGGAGAGGACGTGTTCGAGCCGGCCGGTCGTGTGCGCGAGCGGCAGGAAATGGAGCATGGTCTGACCCTTGCGCAGGACGGGAATCGCCTCGAGGCACGAGGTCGAGAGAAACGCATAGTTGCGGTGGCGCGAAACGACCCCTTTGGGAGGGCCGGTGGTGCCGGAAGTATAGGTGATGGTCAGTTCGTCGTCGGGCCCGACCTCGTCGGTACGGGATTCGAACGCCCCGGGATTGGCGGCATCCCAATCGCGCCCCGCTGACCGGATGGCATCGATTCCGGTGGTGGCAGGCCGACCGGCGGGGTCGCCGGTCAGCATCACGACGTGGGCAAGCGACGGCAGGCGGGAGAGGGCTCCGGCGATCTTGTTGTGCTGCTCTTCGTCCTCGACGAACAGCAACCGGGCGCCGCAGTGCGCAAGGATGAACTCGGCCTGCTCGGGACGGCTGGACGGGTAGATCGGGGCGGTCACGAAACCGCCCAGGACGGCGCCGATGTCGGCCAGGGCCCATTCGTACCGGGTGCTGCAAAGGATCGACACGCGGTCGCCGCGCGAAAGCCCGAGCGACATCAGGCCGCAGGCGATTTCGCGAGTGACCCGGCCGACCTCGTCATAGGAGACGGAACGCCACGCCCCGGCCTCGGGGACCAGGTAGCGAACAGTGTCGCCCCCCACGCGGAAACGGTCGAGAAACATCCGGTTGAGGGTGTTCTCCTTCACGCGCCCCTCAGGTCGATGCGCGGTTTATTCGTATTCGACCGCAAGGGTGACCGTATTGCTGCGCCGCCCCGTGCCGTCGACGATCCAGCCGGTGTAGACGCGCCGTTCTTTCCGGTCGATCGTCGCCTCTTCCATCAGCGTGTAGACCCCGTCGCGCGGCGTGCGGTCGCCGTGGCTGCCGTCGTCGTAAAGGATGTTCGTTCCGAAGGTGATCGCCTTGGTGTCCACGTTGCGATAGGTGTAGTAGAGGAGCACGGACTCGCCCAGCGAGCCCTTCTTCCCCTTGATCCGGAACTCGGCGACCTTCATCTCGAGACGGCCCTGCTCGCCCTTCTTGAGGTGCGTCGGGTACCAGACGATCTGCGCCAGGATGTCGGAGTCGAAGTGGCAGTTGAGGCAGAGCGCCTTGCCGATGAAGCGCTTCTTCCGATTGATGCCGTGACCTTCCATCACGTCGTGACAGGTGATGCAGGTGATCTTGCCTTCCTTGTCGAGCGGAAGTTCTTCGGGGGATTTCATGTCGGGCGCCACGGCGATCTTGACCGGGTGCATGTGGCTGTATGCGGAGTGGCAGGAACTGCACAAGGCCACGACGTCGCCGCCGAACTTGAGCTTGGGGTCACGGCGGACACCGGTCTTGACGTCGCCGGGTGCGGCCGAATGACAGACAAGGCAGGCCTTGGGGCCTGTTTTCTTTCCGTGCGGATTCTCGACCTTTCCCTTGGCCATGGCCCCGGGAACCGAAACCACCAGCAGGAGAGCGCCCCCCGCAACCAGCATGCTCGCCCGCTTCACCCATATCGAAACACGCATCGACCTGCCTCCGCCACTTTTCTTGTTTATTTTCAACTTTATAAAAAAGAGTCGGGAAAGTAAAATGGATATCTTTGAGTCCCTTGCAAACCATCTCCGGAGGAAACCGCCTTAATGATCAGCAAAACTTTCAGAGCATTCATCCTGCCGATCGCGCTGTCCGTCCTCGCCTCCGGATGTTTCGTCGCAACGGCCCGCTTCGAGGAAAAAGTCGCCGAGTCCGACACGCTTCGGGACGCCCTCGCGGCCGCGAATCGAGAGAAGACCGCCCTCTCCGGGCGCAACGAATCGCTCCAGAGACAGCTGGCCGACATGAAAGAGACCGCCGAGAACTGCGCCGTCAAGACAAAGGGGCAGGAGTCCGAGCTTTCCCGGCTCACGGGAGAACTGGCCGGCGCCAAGCGCAGCTACGAAGGAACGCGAATCACCCGGGAAGAGCTGATCACCGAATTGATGGAAAAGGAAAAGGCCACCGGGAAGCGGATCCAGGAATTGACGGTCAGGGCGCAGTCCTGTGCAACCGAGGGTGAACGGCTGAAAAAGGAAATCGACCGCACCGCCCGTGAAATCTCCGCCCGGGACGCCGAGATCGTCGAACTCCACGCGAAGCTCGACAAGGCGATGGGCGACGACGGACTTCGCCGCGAGCGCGACACGCTGCTCGGCCGGCTCGAGCGCCTGACCGAGGACCGCAAGGACGAAGAGAAGCGCCGCGACGCCCGCTTCGACGCGGCGGCGGCCAAATTCAAGGAAGAAGCGCCCACCGCGGCCTCCGGAAAATCCGGAGGCGTGCTTCGCCTGACCCTTCCCGAAAAAGGGTGGCTCAAACCGGGAGGCCCGGAACTTTCCGACGCGGGCAGGTCGGTCGTGGCGGAACTGGTCTCCATCCTCGTCGAATTTCCGTCGAGCCGCCTGGTTGTCAATGCCTTTCCGGACGGGAAGGCGATGAAGGCGATCGTTGCAGCCGTCGTCGAGGGAGAAAAAGTGGCGGCAGACCGGGTTGTCGCCGGCGTGCGCGACAAGGACGCCGGGGCGGAACTGCTGCTGATCGTTCCTTAGCCCGGGCTAGCCCCTCGGGCTCCCGGCCGGCACCTTTTCGAAGCGGAGGCGGCGAATCCTGAACCGCCCGGTTTCGGTCACCGTCACCCGGTAGCCATCCGACTGGAATGTCGCGGGGCCCTCGGGCACGTCCTGCAACCGGTCGAGGCCGAAGCCGCCCGCCGTCTCGTAAACCGGGCTCATCGGGATGTCGATGCCGTACTCGTCGCGCAACAGCCGCACCGGCGTCGCTCCCGGCACCGAGAGGGCGCCGTCCTTTTCCCACTCGGGCATCTCGTCCGCCTCGTAGCCGTCAGAGAGCCGCCCGAGAATCTGCTCGATCACGTCGTGAAGCGTGATGATCCCGCACAACTTCCCGTGCTCGTCGATCACCACCGCCATGTGCGGCCGGCTGCGCTGGAAATGGCGGAACAGGTCGGACACCTTCATCGAATCGGGAACATAGCCGGGCTTCTCGATCAGCGTCTCCCAGCCTGCCTCCGTCTCGACGCGGAACAGGCTCTGCGTCTGGAGGATCCCGGTTACCGACTCGCCGTCCGACGACAGCACCGGGTAGCGCGAAAAACCGGTTTCCCCGATCACCGTACCGACCTCGGCGCGCGACATCCCGATCCGCATGAACGCCACGTCGGATCGCGTCGTCATCCCCTCTGCGACGGTGGTCTCCCCGAACCGGAGGACGCCCTCGATCATCCGCTCCTCGACCGGATTGATCGTTCCGTGCTCGGCGCCCTCTTCGATCACGTCGAGGATCCCCTCCCCGGAACCGAAACGGATGTCCATCAGCCCCTCCGGGGAATAGCCGGCGCCGAACAACCAATGTCCCACCCGGTCGAGCGCACGCCCGGCGAATCCCGCGGTCAGGAGAATCCGGAGCGACCACCCGCCGCCGCGCCGGATCGCGGGCCAGGGCTCCTGCATCACGCCCTGCGTCGCCAGATGCTCGAACAGGAATATCAAGAGGAGCCAGGTCGTGGACCAGCCGATGCCCGCCGCAGCGCCGGTCCAGCCGGTCAGCGACTGCCCGAAAACAAAAGCCCCCGCGCCGGCGAAAAGCGCCGAGCCGGCCTTGAGGATCGCCGCCGCGGACCACAGGGCAAACGGGTGGCGCGAGGACGGATCGCGCACCGCCGCCAGAAGGCGTGCCGCCAGCGGCTCTTCCACAGCCGACGCCTCGAGCCCGTCTTCACCCAGGATCAGCAACGCCGACCGAAGCGCGGTGACCGCCGCCGCCGCCGCCGCGAGCGCAAGCGAAGCCGGAACCACTATCCATTGGCTTTCCATAGGTGTTAAATATATCCGATAATGGATAGCGGGGGGGAAAGCCATGGCCGTGATCGACGTCATCATCGGTGAACGGGGAAACGACCACATCCGTATCCGCGTGATCTCGCGGATCGATCAGGTGGGTCGCGACTACTGGGACGACAACTGGCTGGCGACCATCGTCTCGGTTCAGGCGGGAGGATGGAAAGGGAAGAACGAGAAGGCCTATTTCCGAACCGAGGAACTGTCGCGCTTCCGGGCCAAGATCGAACTGCTTGCCGATGGGAAACTGGCAGACGCCGAATTCGAGCCGATGGAAGCGCACCTGAACCTGAAAATAAACGCGGAAGAAGCGGGCGGGCCGATCTCCCTCTCTGGAACGGCGCTCGACCGTCTCGAGAACGGCAACACCCTTTCCTTCAAGTTGACGTTCGGCCGGGACACGCTGCACAACCTGGCGGCACGTCTCAAGGCCGTCGAGAAGGCGTACCCCACGATCGGGAAATCCTAGCCCGCACTTCTCACCATGCTTCGTCGCTTTGGCGGCGCAGCCGGGCGTGGATACAAGGCGCGCGACCTGAGGGCGACGCAGGCGTAGTTGACACTACGTCGAGGAGACCGATCGAGCGGAACGCAGTAGACATGCCCGGATCCGCCGACGTAGCAGGAGGGTGGTGAGAAATGCGGGCTAGCCCTCTTCGAACCTGGGGCCGCCCGACAGCCTGAACGGGAACAACTCGCACCCGGCGCCTTCCAGCAGCGCCTCGATTTCGTTTCGCGATCCCGGTTCGCGGAGCAGGCCGAAAATCATCCCGCCGCCGCCCGCCCCGCAAAGCTTGGCCCCCGCAACCCGATCGACGAATGCAGGCTGGGCGAAGAGGCGGTCGACCAGCGGCGTGGAGACGCCCCGCGCGAGCGTCCGGCGCACCGCCCACTCCCGGGCCACCGCATCGCCTGCCGCCGCCGCATCGCACGACAGGATCGCTTTCCACGCGTCGTGCCCCGCTTCGGATATCTCCTCGAACTTCGCCAGCATCCGGGAATCGCCGCCGATCGCGCCGCGGATCATCCGCCAGTTGACGCCCGCCGAATGGTGCGCCTTGCCGGTGCTCGCGAGGAAGCCGTGGCGCGCGAGCAACCGACCCGCCTTGCCGGCATGCGACAGTCGCCCGGCTTCGATGGTCCCGGGCAGGAACCGGATCCCCTGGATGCCGCCGCGCAACGCGGCCAGGTGATCCTGCCGCCCCGCCAGATTGCGAAGGTGCGCCGCCTCGATCTCCATCGCGACGCGCGAAAGTTCGCCCCAGCCCCGCTCCCGCCCGTCGACCCGGTCCATCGCCAGCATCGCCGCAACCAGCAGCGCCGAGGAGGCCCCGAGGCCGGAACCGATCGGGGCTTCGTTGTGCAACCGGATGGAAACGCCCTTGAACGGGGGGAAACATCGCAAGGCCCGGGCGAACAGCCCGAGTTTTCCGTCCAGGGAAAAGCCGTGCGTATCCGGAGCCGATTCCTCGTAGCGATAGTTGTCGGACTGCAGTTCCGCCCCTGCCCTTGCGGGATGAACCGCGACCCGGCTCGTCACCTCGATGGCCGCGTTGACGGTCACCGCATCCCGGACGAGCAGGTACAGGGGGAAGATGTCGAGCGTCCCGCCCGCCAGGTCGACGCGGTTGGGCACGACCACCGAGAACGGCTTGAACCCTTTCGGGATTTTTTTCGGGGCAGGCATCAGGGCTCCGTTGGAAAATAACGTCGTTTCCGTTCTTCTTAACACGGGCGGCATCGATATAATACGGGGAAATACAAAATCTTCCATCCGGGAGGAATATCCATGGCGGCAGTCACGGTTCGCTGGCTCGGCCACTCGGCATTCTCGCTCAAGGACGCGTCCGGCAAAACGGTGCTCGTCGATCCCTGGATCGAGGGGAACCCCTCCGCCACCGGCAATGCGGGGACACTCGGCAAGGCCGACTTCCTGCTCGTCACGCACGACCACTTCGACCACATGAGCGAAGTCCCGGCCGTCGCACGCGAGACGGGCGCGCTGGTGATCGCCATCTTCGAGGTGGCGGGAGCGCTCAAGGCCGCGGGCGTTCCGGAAGCCCGACTGCTCAACGGCGGAGGCGGGATGAACATTGGCGGCACCGTCACGATCGACGGCCTCGCGTTCACGATGACCGAAGCGCGCCACTCCTGCTCGCTCGGGGCGCCGGCCGGATACGTCATCCGGTTCCCCTCGGGGATTACCGTCTATCACTCGGGCGATACCGGGATCTTCGCTGGGATGTCGCTGATCGGCGAACTGTACCCGATCGACGTGGCGCTGCTGCCGATCGGCTCGGTCTTCACGATGGACTGGCGGCAGGCGGCGAAGGCCGTGTCGCTGCTCAAGCCGAAGGCGGTCGTCCCGATGCACTACGGCACCTTCCCGATCCTCGAGCCGAACGCCGGCCGGTTCGCCGCCGAATGCGCGCGCGTCGCGCCCCAGACCCGCGTCGTCGTCCTCAAGCCGGGGGAAGCGGCCGAGTTCTAGATCGCCGGCAATCAGCCCCCCGGGATGCGGTCTACCAGAGGCGCTCGGCGACCGCCGACAGGAACAGCGGGAAGAGGATCTCGTGCGGGCCGATCATGTGGTAGCCCTTGCCGGTGGGGGCAACGGGCCGCGTGACCACGTTGACGTCGGTGCGGTAGTGGCGGATGAAGTCGAAGTTGGCGGTGGTCATCCCCTCGAGCGGGTTCCCCAGGTTTCGGGCGACCGAGACCGCCTTTAGGAACACCTCGGGCAGGATCACCGCCGAGCCGACGTTGAGATAGACGCCGCGGTCCATCCTGCAGACGAGTTCGCAGAAGGCGTGGAAGTCGCGCAGCGACGCCTCGCCCATCACGGCGCCATCGGCCTCGGGGTGCATGTGGATGATGTCGGTGCCGATGCAGACGTGGCAGGTGACCGGCACGCCGAGCCGCCACGCGGCCGCCAGCAGGCTCTTGCCGCGGTACGGAGCCTTCGACTCGGCGATCGCGCGGCCGACCGAGGCGCCGAAGCCCAGCCCGTCGCGAACGCCGGCGGCCAGCGCGGCGTGGATGAACTGGGCCGTCTCCTTTGCCATCCCGAACGATCCGTCCCCGAGGTGCCCGCCGACATCCTCGGAGGTCTTCCCAGCCAGCGCCAGCTCGGTCTCGTGGATGACGCCCGCACCATTCATCGCGACGCCCTCGAAAAGCCCGCGCTCGAGCGCCTGGATCAGGAGCGGCGACAACCCGACCTTGATGAAATGGGCGCCGATCCCCAGCAGCACCGGCCGTTTCCTCTTTTTCGCGCGGACGACCGCATCGACCAGCGACCGCAGGTCACGCGCCGACAGGTAGTCGGGCAACCCGTCGAGGAACTGCGCGAAACTCGCGCCTTTGGCGACGGGTGCGCCGAAGCCCTTGAAGGAGACCTTGCTCTTCCGGGTGGCGAGGGAGGTCCTGCGGAGGCGGGTCAGGTCCATCGGCTCATCCTTTCCGGGCGTCGGGAAAGAGGATGAGGTCGACCAGTTCGCAGACGATGTGCAGGATCGCGATGTGCCCTTCCTGGATGCGCGGCGTGAATGCGGACGGAACGGCGAGCGCCACGTCGGCGCCGTTCGCCATCGCCCCGCCCTCCCGGGTGAGGGCGATCGTCTTGATCCCCAACGCCTTCGCGGCTTCGAACGCCGCCACGACGTTGCGCGACGATCCGCTGGTGCTGATGCCCAGAGCGACGTCACCCGCCTTTCCCAACGCCCGCACCTGCTTTGAAAACAGCTCGTCGAAGCTGTAGTCGTTGGCGATGCTCGTCAATACCGAACTGTCGGTTGTCAGCGCAATCGCCGCGAGCGGCGGCCGCTCGACGAGAAAGCGGTTCACGAACTCGGCCGCGACGTGCTGCGCGTCGGCCGCGCTTCCGCCATTGCCGAACAGCAGAAGCTTGTTGCCCGCGCGGATCGCGTCGGCGATCGCCTTCGCGGCCGCCTCGATCTCCCCCGCCATCGTTTGGGCCATCTTCATTTTCAATTCGGCCCCGTCACGGAGCGCCCTCACGATCAAGTCCTGCACGGATCCCCCCCGAACAAATGTAATAACCTGGATTATGAACCGTTGTAGCATGGGGGGCATCTACTTACGAAATGGAAACGGTCGGGGGGGATATGGGAGATAATCTGATCGACACGATTCTCGATTCCGTGAAGACGGTTGCGGTTGTCGGCATATCCAATCGGCCCGAGCGGCCCAGCAATCACGTCGCGGACTATGTCAAGAAAGCCGGGTATACGATCTATCCCGTAAATCCGGCGCTCACCGAGGTCCTGGGCGAGGTGTGCCACCCGTCGCTCGATGCGATTCCCGGACCGGTCGACCTGGTCGACGTGTTCAGGCGTTCGCAGGACGTGCTCCCCGTCGCCGAAGAGGCGATCCGGAAAGGAGTCCGCTTCTTCTGGATGCAGGAAGGCGTGGTCAACGAGACGGCGAAAAAACTGCTCGAAGATGCGGGCGTGGGCGTCGTGATGGATCGGTGCATCCTGAAGGAACTTGCCGCACGCGGTCGCTAGCCCGCATTTCTCACCACGCTTCGTTGCGAGGCGGCGAAGCCGGGCCTGGATGCAAGGCGCGCGACTTGAGGGC
>JANXQJ010000055.1 GCA_025356865.1 Deltaproteobacteria bacterium
CCGAGATCCAGGAAGCGATCCTCGCCATGTCCGACTCGTTTTCCCGCACGCATGTCACCGAACACGCGCTACGGCCAATCACGCAGTTCAGCGCGAGAGAGCAGGTCGAGGCGTTCCGGGAGCTGATGGGCCTTCAATTGCCGCATGGACCGTAATTTGGTACCTTATAAGGACTGGGAGGACGCCATGAACCTTGCGGACGACATACAGCCTGTGACTTGCCTGAAAAGCCATGCAGCCCAACTGCTCCAACAGGTGAACGAAACCCGCCGGCCGGTGATCATCACGCAAAACGGCCAGGCTCGTGGCGTGTTGCAGGATCCAGCCAGCTACGAAAGCACGCGTAACACCATCGCCCTGCTGAAACTGATGGTCCAGGGGGAAGAGGATGTTCGCGGGGGTCGAGTGGTCGATCAAGACACGGCCCTTGCTCGAGTCAAAGCGCGACTGACCGCAAAATCCGCCAAGAAATCATGAAGAAGAAACACACGCTTCGGGTGGCCTGGACCGCGACCGCCGAGGAAGATCTCTGGTGCATCGTGGATTTCATTTCCGAGGAGAATGTTCCGGCAGCGGTGGAGCTCCTTCTGCGTATCCAGGAACATGCCGCGGTTCTGGACAAATTTCCCGAGCGTGGACGGATCGTCCCGGAACTCCTCCAGCACGGCATCCGTCAATATCGGGAACTGGTCATGGCTCCCTGGCGCATCATTTATCGCATAGCGGACGCCAATGTTTACGTCATGGCCGTCCTCGATAGCCGGAGGAACCTGGAAGACCTTCTGCTGGAACGGTTGAGTCGGGCGTAGCGCGATTCATCCCCAGAAGATGCCGGTCGGATCGGCATTCACATCCAATTCCGGAGTAGTCGGCACCTTTGAGTTCGTCGAGGGCTTCAACGATCATCTGCTCCAGGGTCGCCTCGATCGCCGGACGATCACCGACTGCCATCCGCCAAGGTTCGGGCCCGGACCGGCGACCACCCATCCTTCAGATTCGTACCGCTCGATGTCCTCGACCAGGACGTACTTAAACAGCCACGCGCTCGCCATGGAAGATCGCCCCTCGCAGAACAACACTGGTAAAGCTGCCTTGACTTGTCCGGAGCCCAAGATAAGATGCCTTTACTAGTGGCGCACCCAAGTAAAGGAGGGCTGACCGCGCATGCCTCGAAGCACCGGAACCTACAGAACCACCGCAGCGGGCGGGGAAAAGATTTCCGCGTTCATCCCCCATCCTCTTCCGCCGAAAAATCCGCCCCTCGCCTTGGCAGATGAACTCGCGCAACTCCATTCCGATGCGCTCTCCGCCATTCGTGTCCTCGACATCGCCGGTGCGATGGTCCCCAGCGCCCACTGGTTCCTGTACGGGTTCGTAAGGAAAGAAGCCGTCATCTCCTCGCAAATCGAAGGCACCCAAGCCACCCTGATCGACGTCGTGGCGTATGAGGCCACCCATAAGGCAGATCGCCCGTCTGACGTGGAGGAGGTGTGCAACTACGTCGATGCGCTCGCATTTGCCCGGGCGGAGTTGGCAAAGCCCAAGGGACTCCCACTTTGCACGCGCCTGCTTTGCGAAGCCCACAAGCGCTTGATGGCTGGTACGCGCGGTGCGGACAAGAATCCGGGCGCCGTTCGAACGTCGCAGAACTGGATCGGTGGATCGCGTCCCGGAAACGCCCGCTTCGTTCCTCCGCCGCCGGACGCCGTGCCGAAGGCGCTCTCGGATCTCGAAGGGTGGATCAACCGGACTGACCCGCTCCCCCCGCTGGTCCGTGCCGGGATGGCGCACGTTCAATTCGAAACCATCCACCCATTCCTGGATGGAAACGGGCGTATCGGCCGCCTGCTCGTTGCGCTTCTTCTGGAACAGTGGGGCGTGCTGACATCCCCTCTCCTGTACTTGAGCCTCGCATTCAAGAAGCACCGGACCGAGTATTATCGCCACCTCGGTGCGGTACGCACGGCGGGCGACTGGGAAGGGTGGACGGCCTTCTATCTCCGGTGTGTTCGCGAATCGGCCGAGGACGGGGCTCGCACGGCAAGGCGCCTGTTCGAACTTCTCGATCGGGATCGGCGAGACTTTGCCAATCATCAAGCCGCAACCGTCACGGCGATCCGGTTGCTCGACCTGCTCCCCGACCACCCTGTCGTCACGCTTCCGCGGGTGATGGATCTGCTCAAGACCACCAAGCCGACCGCAGGCAAGGCGATCGATTCCTTGTGCAAGGGGAAGATCCTGGTGGAAACCACCGGCAAGCAACGCGACCGGATCTACATCTACGACGCCTATCTAAAAATCTTGGCGGAAGATACCGCCATCTGATTGCGCGTCAGGTGGACTGTTTCGCAATAACCCGCTGCGCCTTCTTGCCAGCCATAAAAACACCATTCATGATTTCCCATGAAGTCCTTCCGGGTCAGGACCGGGGGCGCTTTGACCCAAGGCGCGGTCGTCAAGTTCATCCACATTGGCGAGGACGAAAACGATCTCCTCTTCGACCGGGAACACGACGCGATAATCCCCCACCCGAAGTTTCCAGTACCCACCCAGGTTCTACGCCCGTCTCCACCGTCTCGCGACGAACCGTGGTGAGAAATGCGGGCTAGTACACCGATTTATTCGAAGCCTCTTTCGCAAGAAGCCTCATGGCTTGGGTGTCGCCGCTCCTGGCCTCCTTGTCGGTTTCGGTGGCGGTTTCCGTCGCCTCATCCACAGCGTCCTTGGCCGCCTGGGCTGCCTTGCTGATCTGGACGGTGTCCGCCTGGGTCGAGGATTGCGTTTTCGACTGAGCCGTCTCCGTCTCCTGCTTCTGCTTCGGCGGCACGGCCTGGGCAACGGGCGGGGTCGAAAGTTGGGTTGCGCTCGTAATGCTGCCGATCATCTTGAACCTCCTTGGCACTTTCATTGGGAACCCGATCCCCTGCGTACCTATCGGAAACAAACCCCGGAATAATCACTCGGCGGCCCCCCGCACACCGTCGTACCGAAAGGTTCCCGCTGGAAATTATTGCCTCCTCCCCAAGGGAGGAAGGCGGCAGAATATGCCGGAATGCGGATCAGCAGAGGAAGGGGCATGGTCATGGGGGCCCCTCGGTCGATAAAATCATGGAGACGCTCGATACGAACCAGGACGGAACGATCAGCCCGGCGGAAGCCGCTGCGGGCGCCGACAAGGTTGCTCGGATGTTTGCCCCGCCCCCCCCGCCCCCATCCTCGTCCTCGATTTCAGGTTCGTCGTCATCGAGCAGTAGTTCGGGCGGCGACCTGTACCAGTCGCTGATCGACGCGCTGAACAAGGCGAAGGACAGCACGACGGCAGGGTCGACGGACACCGCGCAGTCCGGCAACCCTATCGAATCGATCCTGCGGATCTTCGCTTCGGCGATCCAGAACTACGAAAAGAACAGCAGCGCGACCGGCAGCGCTTCCACCGCATCGGATGCGCAGGCTTCAAGTCTGTCGGGTGTCTACGCCTGATGCGGATTCACGGGCCGGGGATGAACGGGACCGTCCGGTTTCGCCTCTTCCCCGGTCTTTCGGCTTCCCGGAAGCTGCGGAATTGCGATCGATCCCGTTTGCAACCATTTGCCTTGCATGGCTGCCACCGGGGGAATTAGGCCTCAGCGTTGATCGCCCCAACGCATCGACCGCTGCCTGCCGACTTCCTGTTGGGAAACTTTTTCGGTTGCACCGAGTTTAGACTGGTAAGCAGTCAGGAGCTGTAACTCTGCGGACAAAACGGGAGGACCGTTATGTGTGGATTCATTGCACGGTTCGTTCTCATCGCTTTCGTGATGTTGGGATCGGTCATACCGGGAACGGCTGGCGGTTACCATGTTGTCCGGGAGATCAAGGTCGGCGGAGAGGGAGGTTGGGACTACCTGCTGGCCGATGCCTCGACGCGGCGGCTTTACGTCTCCCATGCCACGCAGGTCGAGGTACTCGATATTGACAGTGGCACGGTCGTCGGGAAGATCCCTAATACTCAAGGGGTGCACGGTATCGCGCTGGCGCCTGACCTGAACCGCGGCTTCACCAGCAATGGGCGCGCCGCTACGTCCACCATCTTCGATCTGAAGACGCTGGCCGTGCTGGGTGAGGTCGCTACCGGGAAGAATCCCGACGCGATCGTCTACGACCCGGGCACTCATCGCGTCTTCGCAGTCAACCGGGGAAGCAACGACGTTACGGTCATCGATGCGGAAAAAGGGACCGTCACCACGACGATTCCGCTTGACGGAAAACCCGAGTTCGCCGCGGTCGACGGCGAGGGGCATCTCTTCGTAAACCTTCAGGACAAGAATATGGTGGCCCGCCTGGATTTGCACACTCCGGCGGTCACCGCGAGGTGGCCGCTGCTTCCTGGCGATGACCCGACAGGGATGGCGATCGACGTACGGACCCACCGGCTATTCGTCGGATGCGGGAACAAGATGATGGTGGTGTTGAACACCGAGAACGGGCATGTGGTGACGACGTTGCCGATCGGAGGCGGTGTCGACGCCAACACCTTCGACCCGGGAACCGGTTTGGCGTTCAGCTCCGGCGGGGAGGGGACCTTGACGGTAGTGAAGGAAGAATCCCCCGACAAGTTTCAGGTCGCGGAAAACGTGCCGACTCGGAAAGGGGCGAGAACAATGGCTTTGGACGTGAAGACGCACAACGTGTTTCTGCCTGTTGCCGAATACGGACCGACACCAGAGGCCACCAAGGAAAATCCGCGACCACGACCGCCGATCAAACCGGGAACCTTCTCGATCCTGGAGTTGGGGCCGTAACCCTTTATCTCATGTTTCCATGCCAGTCGAAATGTTCTCGCCGCGCCTCTCCGCTCTCCAGAACCGATCCGTTTGTGCCCGCCTGAGATGACCCCCCTCTGATTTTCGGATTCCCGTTTCCATTCCGGATTTGGTCCGCCTCCGAACGCGGGGCGCACCGCGGGTTTGCGGTGCGCTGCCTTGCGGTGCGGATGTTTTGAAGGAGTACCATTCGTCGTAATCCAGATTGGTCATAACGTATCAAAAAGGTTCTTTTCCGGCATGGCCGAAAGCGCTACCGCCCCGCCTCTCGCGCGCCTTTAGCTCAAACGGATAGAGCATCAGACTTCGGATCCATCGCAGAGGGCGTTCCGGCGGCTTTTGTCATGTCAGATTCTCGTTCGGATTCATCTGTTTCCCGGATTCACGCCCGCACGAGTACCATGATGGCCCGGTCGCTCCGGTCCTTGTCCGGTCCGGTTGAAATTTTCACCTGACGCATGGCCGGTTGGCCGTGTGTTGTCTCTCACGTTAATCCGCAATTCAACGCCATTGGCGTTCCGGTTTGAGGCAGCGGGGAATCGTTTGAGAAGGTGGGCGAATGTGGAGAGCGGTTCCGCTGGTCGAATTCGGGAAGGGTTTGTCGTTTCGTAAATCGTGACATCGGCGTTTTATGCGGCCACAATAAAGTGACCCGCCACGGTAGCTGCCGTGCGGGCCTTGGCCGGTGCAACTACGCCATCAAACGAGCCTCACCAGCAAGGAATACGTTACCCGAAAGGCGTGGCGGGAAGCAACTCTTCCTTGCTGTCCGTCGCCCGTTATTATTGCCCCGAATCCGGCAAGACCTTCAGCCTATTGCCCGACTGCCTGGCGAGCCATTTCAGCGGCGACCTGGCGAAAGTCGAGGGAACCCATGGTAGTTGGCGATGACGATCTTGCCCTGCCCGAGCTGTTCGAGAAGTTGGGAAGGAACGATGTCGCGTTGGCGGTAATAGTTGGCCGGATCGTTCGGCAGCAGCACGCGCAGCCGGTCGCGAATGGTGATCCCCGGCGTGACGATCAGGAAGGCATCGGAGAATCGCGCGTCCCGCGCATTGGCGAGCTTGTTGAGCGTGTGCCATGCGATGAGCATCGCCATGACCACGGTCTTCCCGGAACCGGTCGCCATCTTGAAGGCCGCGCGCGGAAGGCCTGGGTTGGAACTGTCGTTCGCAGCCCTGACCGCATTTTCGATCCAGGCGTCACCATACTTCCCGGCGACCTCCGTGAGGTAGATGGCGGTTTCGAGCGCTTCGATCTGGCAGAAGAACAGCTTCTTCTCGCGGTCGGGGTTGGTCCAATAGGAGAGCAGGCGTGCCGTGGTCGGCGTCACGCCGACATGGCCCCCCTTTCGCCACAAGGCGACGCGGTCACGGATCTGGTTGACGAGCTGGTTTTCCTCGATCCGGTCCTGCGTCCACTCGGTGTCGAAGGAGAGCTGCCTGGCGTTTCGGGCCTTGGCGATCGGGACGAAATACGAGCTGGTCCTGCGACCATCGACGATCTCGTCCGTGATGCCGTCTTCGGTGAATCGGAAATGTCTGGAGGGTTCGTGGAAGGGGGAGTTGATGACGGGGTTTTCGATGACGACCTGCTTCAATCTCTACCCACCCTAAGCGCGCGATTTATCGATGATAGTCGTTATATCAAAAACCGGAAGTCGTGGCATCACTTTGTTGCCCGGGTGGAATAAGGGAAGACGCCAGCCGATTATCAAAACGATTCGACCGCGATTTCCGACGATCATTAATCACTTGCGATTCGGTATCCGAATTCGTCATAATTATAGATGGAGGCTTTGCCGGGGTTTTTGCGGCATTGCCTTTTTTTATTCCCCGCCCTTGGTTGATCCGTTTCCTTGGCTATCCCCGTTCAGATCGAGCTTTTCCTCTCGGGGGCGCAGGTCGTCGATCATTGCGAAACTCCAGATGCGATGAGGTTGGCCATCGTCCCCCTCCCGTATCGTGGAATAACGCAGTTGTGCAACCATGCCCGCAAGACCCGCAAGTTCCTCCCGCGCAGGGCGTCTGATCGGGCCTACCCGGACACCCCATGCCACGATGTAGGCGATCAGGTCCGCAAGCTGGATTGCGGTCGTCAAATGGCTGTGCACGAAAAAGGGCTCCGGGATCACCCGTGAGGCTCGCATTCTGCCCCGGTTTGTTTCCCGGAAATATTTTGCCATCTGGTCGATCAACAGGTGGCACTGGGTTTTTTCCAACTCGTCGAAAACGACAAGACCTTGGCCTTCTCCAGGCCGGTCCTCCAAAAAATAGAAGTAGCGCTCGAAAAGGTATGCGTAATCCTTCCGCAGGAAATCTCCCTGTTGCCGAGGAGCATCCCGGTCGACGATCGCTGCAAAGGCCGAAACCTGGTATTGCGCACACAATTCCAGAAGATGTTCGACAAACACCAGCTTGGCCTGCGCGAGTGCGGTCATCTCTCGTCGTGTCGCGCCGCCCCCACCCTCTATCCCCCGATTGGCCTCACCTTTTTCCAGGCATTGCCGAGCCAGCGCAGTTCGTTCCTCTTCTTCGATCGCCGCCTCTTGAGCCGCCAACTTGAACGTTTTGGTCTTAAGAAGTTTCTTGCCCTTCAACTCCAGCAATCCTCCGCTGACGCGGCGTCCGAAAAATCGCGTTTCGGCGTCTTGCACCTGACATACCAGGTTCCAGAGGTCGCGGTCCTCCACGGAAATCCCGGCGAGCACCTCATACGGAGATTCGCCAAGGTCGTGACCGCTTTCGTCCAGGAACAGGAGGAAGCTCAAGAGTGTGTCATCTCCTTGATGCCGGCCAGTAAAGGCAGTTCTTGGATGTTTCGGAACGCACGGGCTTGCGCATACCACCCCTCTTAAACAACCGCATTTCAGCGGAAGCATATCAAGCGTAATGGAACCGAGCAAGCGGAGGAGCCTGGCGGAGAAGAGGCGAAGAGATTTCGGGTTTCGGAAGAAGTACGAGGAGAAGTTATTCGAACAGGTCGGCGTGGGTGCCGGTCCGCTCGAAGCGGATCCAGTCGTCGCCGATCGTGTAGATCAGCAGCCAGTCCGGCTCGACGTGGCATTCCCGGCAACCGACGTAGTTGCCGACGAGGTTGTGATCGCGGTGCTTCGGCTCCAGTGTCTCCTGATGGAGAAGCTTATGGATGACCTGCCCCACTTTCGCAGGGTCCTTTCCCCGCTTCTCCATCTTCCTCAGTTCCCGGCGGAACCGTACGGTAAATTCCGGCCGGAGCGTCACAGACCAAGCTTCCGGAAGAGGTCCTTCTCATCCTTGCACTTGATCACGTCTTCGCCGCGGGCCGATTTTTCCAGCGTCTCCCGGGTCAACGCATTGGGGATTCTGACCAGGAAGGGCAACCCCCGATTGATCTTCACTTGTCGATAGAAGATGTTGATCGCTTCCGTGGTGGTCAGCCCAAGCTCGTGGAAGATGTCTTCCACCTCGCCCTTCAGTTCCCCGTCCGTTCTCGCCCGGATCATGGCGTCCTTGGCCATCGAACACCTCCCTTGCAAGTCTGGCTCATAGTGTACCTCCGTTGGGATACAGCTTCAACTTTAGTCGCCGGGCTTCGATCCGGCGGGCGCCGAGCGGAGGAAGCGGAGGACCCGCAGGGGCCGCAGCCCGAGCACGGCGACCGCTCACGCCGTGGACGTTGCTCTTGCTCACGGGGAGCCCCCTGGAAGGGGGCAGCGGGCCGCCCAAGGATCGGGCCCGGCGGATTGCGGGCGCTTGGTAACCCGTCCCCGTGCGGGAAGGAGACAGCCCTTCTCGCGGTCTGCCGGGAAGCGCTGGCCGCCCTCAACACCGCGCCCAACTTCAAGGTCCCGTCTCTGGGAATCGTGGCAGGCCGGGCCTTGAGGAAATGCTCTTCGACGCCGAGGCAAAGGCGTTCGACACCCTCCTGGTCTTCCGGGTGGACCGGCTCTCCCGCAAGGTCCGCGAGCTCGCCATGATGGTCGACGAGCTGACCAAGCACGGGGTCGCCTTGAAGAGCATCACCGAACCGTTCGACACGGCCAACGCCGCCGGGAAGATGATGCTGCAGATGCTCGGGGTCTTCGCGGAGTTCGAACACGCCACCATCGTCGAGCGCACCAAGGTCGGGATGGAGAAGAAGGCCAAGGGTGGCAAGTTCGTGGGCGGGAACGTCCCTTACGGCTACATGCTCGATCCGGAGAAGGGCCTTCTCATCAACGAAGAGGAGGCCCTGATCGTCCGGAAGATGTTCCAGATGTACACGTTCGGAAAGGATGGCTCGTCGGCTATCTCCAAGCGGCTCAACGAGGCCGGACAGCGGAATCGCAGCGGCAAGAAGTGGGGCCGGCGCGTCGTCCTCCACATGCTCAAGAACCCGGTCTACGTGGGCAAGATCCGCTGGCGCGAGGTCCAGTACGACGGGCACCACGATCCCGTCGTATCCGAGGTCCTCTACAAGAAAGCCCAGGAGGTCCTTTCGTCACGCAACGAGGACTCGAAGGGGCGGCAGCTCCACGGCGCCGACGAGCGGCTCCTGACCGGCATCATCACCTGCGCCAAATGCGGCAGCCGCATGTACGGGGCATCGGGGACCAAGAATGGCGTCCTCCATCCGTACTACGTCTGCTCGAAGCGCTTCAACTACCACGAGTGCGATCAGCACTACGTTCGGGGCGATCACCTCGAAACGGCGATCATCGCGGACATCAAGAACATCTTCCGGGACGAGCAATTCATGGCCCGGCTCTGGGTGGAAGCCAACAAGCTGCTCGGAGCCGAGAAGCCGGATCTTGAGAAGGAGATCGCCCAGGTCGATGGTCAGATGGGCAAGACGAAGGCGACGATCGACCGGTACTTCGAGGCGTTCGAGGCGGGGACGTTGAAGGCGGAACTGTGCAACGAGAAGGTCCGGGATCTGCGGGAGCGGATGGAGGAACTGGAGGGCGAGAAGCAGTCGCTTACGACCAGGCGGGAGCGGCTGGAG
>JANXQJ010000063.1 GCA_025356865.1 Deltaproteobacteria bacterium
GCCAACAAGGCGCTCCTCTCCAGCAACACCGGGAAGCAGTACCTCAGTCTCACCCTTCGCGACAAGACGGGACAGCTCGAATGCCGGGTATGGGATCGCGCCGAAGAACTCGCCAAGCGGTTCGAGCGCGACGACATCGTCGAGGCATCGGGGATGGCGATCGTCTACCAGGGGCGGATCCAGGTCAAGGTGACCGACGTCCGGAAGGCCGAACTCGAGAAGGTCGACCTGGGCGAATTCATGCCTGTGACCCGCCAGGGGATCGAGCCGCTCTGGGCGAAGCTGCAAGGGCTGGTCGCCGGCGTCACCGACCCGGACCTCTCCGCGCTCCTCCGCGCCGTCTTCCCCGACCCGCCCGAAACCGACATGGCGCGCCGCTTCCGGCAGGCGCCGGGCGGCAAGACCATGCACCACGACTACATCGGCGGGCTGATGGAGCACACGGTTTCCGCCGCCACGATCTGCGCGTTCCTCGCTGGCCATTATGAAGGCCTCAACGGCGACCTCCTCGTCGCGGGCGCGCTCCTTCACGACATCGGCAAGGTCGAGGAACTCTCCTACGCCGGGGCGTTCGACTACACCGACGAGGGACGGCTCCTGGGGCACCTCTACATGGGCGCCGAATGGATCTCCCGCCAGTGCGACGCCCTCCCCGGATTCCCCGACGAGAAACGGATCCTGCTAAAGCACATGATCCTGTCGCACCACGGCGAACTCGAGTACGGCTCCCCCAAGCGGCCCAAGACGCTGGAGGCGATCCTGCTCCACTTCGTCGAGAACATGGACGCGAAGGCCGCCGCCTTCACCGACGCGATGGAAGAGCTGCGGGAGGGCGCGCGCTGGACCGACTACCAGCGGATGTTCGAGCGCAACCTGTTCTCGGGCAGGTTCGACAGGTAACGCACCAGCCATGACCTTGCGGAGCGCGGCGAAGCCGTTTCTGGACGGGGTTCTCCTGCGGATGTACCGGCACCTCGCGTGGCCGGTCGTCCGGCGCAGGGAGCCCGCGTGGACGCCCGATTCCGGGCGGTGCACGGTCATCCTCCTGAATTACCGGCGTCCCTTCAATATCGATTTTCAGCTCCGGCTCGCCCTCGCCTGCGATTTCGTGGGCGAGGTGATCCTCTCCAACAACGATCCCGGCTGCGACCTCGACCGGTACGTGCGCACTACCGATCCCCGGATCCGCCGGGTCGACCACCCGGTCCGGCGGTACGCCTCCGTCCGCTTCGAACTGGCCCGGACGGCCCGCTTCCCCTTCATTCTCGCGATCGACGACGACCTTTTCCCGACCCCCGCCCAGCTCCGGCTTCTCTTCGACGCGCTGGTCGCCGATCCATCCCGCCCGCACGGATACGGAGGGACGTACCGGCTGGATCCCTCTCCCTCCGGGGCGCCTTCGGGCGCGCCCCGCTACCGGTTCGTTTATCGCGAAACCCGCGAGGTCGATGCCCTCGTGTGGGCTTTCGCATTCACGAAAGCGGTCAACGAGAACTACTTCAGCCTGCTCGAGCGGATCGGTGAGAGCAACGAGACGGTCACCTCATCAGAGGACGTTCCGCTGAGTTTCGCGGGGACGCGCGCCGCGATGGTCCACCAAGCGGGAAGGATCCTGCACTGCCCGACCAGCCACGACGACGGGATCGCAACCTGCCGCCAGTCGGGGTTCGAAACGCGCCGCGGGCAACTCGTCACCCGGTGCCGGGAGGTCACGGGAATCCGGCCGTGCGGCGATTCCTCTCAAGTTTGGGCGCAGGGCGAATGAAGGCCGACGCCCTGGTGGCCGGCGCGGGGTTCGCGGGCGCCACGGTGGCCCGGTGCCTCGCCGAGGCGGGGAAAAAAGTCGTCGTCGCGGAGCGCCGCTCCCACGCGGGCGGAAACGCCCGGGACGGCCACGATGCCCACGGCGTCCTCGTCCACCGGTATGGCCCGCACATCTTTCACACCTCAAGCGACCGCGTGTTCCGTTTCCTCTCGCGCTTCACGGGCTGGCGCCCGTACGAGCACCGCGTCCTCTCCTTCGTCGGCGGGCGGTACTACCCGATCCCCGTCAACCTCGACACCCTGAATCTCTTGTACGGCCTCGATCTCGACGAAGCGGGCGCCCGGGAACACCTCGATCGCGTGCGCGAGGCGGGCCGGCCCGAGGTGACGAGCGAGGACGTCTTTCTCGCGCGGGTGGGGCGACACCTCTACGAAACCTTCTTCCGCGGTTACACCCGGAAACAGTGGGGGCGCGAGCCGTCGCAGTTGTCGCCTTCCGTCGCGAGGCGGGTTCCCGTCCGGACGAACCGGGACGACCGGTATTTCTCGGACCCCCGCCAGGGGCTCCCCGACGACGGATATTCAGCGCTCTTCGGGCGGATGCTCGACCATCCGAACATTCGCCTCCTGCTCGAGACCGATTTCGTGGAAGCGCGCAAGGGCGTGCGAGCGGGGCACATCTTCTTCACCGGGCCGCTCGACGAATATTTCGACCGCCGCCTCGGCCCGCTCCCGTACCGGTCGGTGGTCTTCGAGCACCTTCACCTGACGGACGTGGAACGCCACCTGCCATTGGCGTGCGTGAACCACCCGGGCGACGAGCCGTACACGCGGGTGACCGAGTTCCGGCAGATGACCGGACAGCCGCACTCGGGAACCTCGATCCTCCGGGAGCACCCGTCGCCGGAGGGGGATCCCTGTTATCCCGTGCATGGCCCGGAAGCCGAAACGCTCTCCGACGCCTACCGGGCGCTCGCGTCCGCCGAACCGGGAGTCACCTTCCTCGGGCGGCTGGGCCGTTTCGAATACCTGGACATGGACCGGACGGTCGCGGCCTCCCTCGAGGCGGCGGACCGTATCCTGGAGGGGGGAATGGCGTGATGAACAGATGCCCGTGGGCGGGCGACGATCCGCCGATGGTCCGGTATCACGACGAAGAGTGGGGGACGCCGCAGCGTGACGACCGTGTTCTTTTCGAATTCCTGATCCTCGAAGGGGCGCAGGCAGGCCTTTCGTGGTCGACGGTCCTGCGGAAGCGGGAAACGTACCGCCGACTCTTCGCCGGATTCGACGCGGCGGAAGTGGCGCGGTTCACCGATCCCGATGCGGCGCGGCTTCTGGCCGATCCCGGCATCATCCGGAACCGGCTCAAGGTCCGGGGGGCGATCCGCAACGCTCGGGCGGTCCTGAAACTGGTCGATGAAACGGGTTCGCTCTCGGGGTTCCTGTGGGATTTCGTCGGCGGGGAGCCGGTCGTGAACACGTGGCGAACGATGGCCGAAGTGCCGGCGCAGACCGACGCGTCGCGCGCGATGAGCCGCGAGCTGCTGAGACGTAACTTCACTTTCGTGGGTCCCACGATCTGCTACGCATTCATGCAGGCCACGGGAATGGTGAACGACCACCTGGTCGACTGCTTCCGCCATCCGCTGAATAATCGGGCGGGTGCCCCGTAATTCCTTCGCTCCGGGGAGGGGCCGTTCGCCTCCGTTGGCAGCCGCAACCTTCCTGTCCCCCGGCACTTCGCTCAGTCCCCCGTCCCCTGCGCTGCGGAAGTGACGCACCCGACGAATCCCTGAATTGCCCTTGACTTTTTCGCGAAAACGAGGACAATATCAAAATTTATTCCTGATATTCCACGATTTTCAACTGACCGAATAGGGCTCAGGACTCATCCGTATCCGCAAAAGGAGACAAAGAAGTGGCCACTCCATCTCATCCGCAAAACCCTGTTTTAGCAAAGGGCGGCTTCCGGGCCGACGGAAAGGGCTTCTTCCTGGCCCTTTCGATGATCCTTTCCCTCGGCCTGTTCATGTTCCCGATGGCCGGGAGCGCACACGCCGCGAAGGCAGTGAAGGCGGCGCCCGCCAAGGAGAGCTGCTTCGACTGCCACGCCGAGAAGGATTTCTCGAAGGGCGAGGGCGACAAGAAGAAATCGCTTTACGTCGAGGCCGAGAAGTTCGGGAAATCCGTCCACGCCTCGCTGGCCTGCCGCGACTGCCACTCCGAGCTTCAGCTCGACAAGCACCAGGACGGCAGCGTTCCCTACAAGGCGGTCGACTGCGCCAAGTGCCATGCCGCCGAGTCGAAGATCTACAAGACGAGCATCCACGGCGTGAGCACGGCGGGGGGTGACTCGGCCGCGGCCAACTGCCACGACTGCCACGGCAACCACTACATCGTGCCCGTCAGGCAGGCCGACTCGCCGGTCTTCAAGATGAACCTGCCCGCTACCTGCATCAAGTGTCACGCCAACAAGACCATCACCGCCGAATACAAGATGAAGTATCCCGACGTGGTCTCACAGTTCCAGGAGAGCATCCACGGGCAGGCGCTTCTCAAGAAGGGGCTGATCGTCGCCCCCAGCTGCAACGACTGCCACGGCGTCCACGACATCAAGCGCGCCGTCGACCGCAGCTCGCCCATCAACCACGCCAACGTCGCCAAGACGTGCGGCCGCTGCCACACGAAGGTCGAGGAAACCTACAACAAGAGCATCCACGGCCAGCTGCTGGCCAAGGGCGACCCCCGCGGTCCCGTCTGCATCAACTGCCACTCGGCCCACCAGATCGAGAGCCCCGCGGGCGGGCACCTCAAGATGGTGGCCGACAAGATCTGCGGCAAGTGCCACGTCGACCGGCTCGAGAACTACCGCGACACCTACCACGGCAAGGCGGTCGCGCTGGGCAAGGTCAACAGCGCCGTCGAGGTGGCGGCGTGCTTCGACTGCCACGGCCACCACGACGTGCTCCCGGTCTCCGACAACAACTCCCGGCTCTCCGCGGTCAACAAGGTCAAGACCTGCCAGCAGTGCCACCCCAAGGCGACCGCCAGCTTCGCCAAGTACGCGCCGCACGCCGACCACCGGGACAAGAAGAACTACCCGGTTCTCTACTACCTCTTCCTGGCGATGACCGGCCTCCTCGTCGGCACGTTCGGCTTCTTCGGCCTCCACACGATCCTGTGGCTGGTCCGCTCGATCTACCTCTACAAGACCGACTCCAAGCAGTTCCAGGAGATCAAGGCGTCGCTCCACGCCGACGACGAGCAGTTCACCCGCTTCGAACCGTTCGAGCGGTTCCTGCACATCCTGATCGTCACCAGCTTCCTGCTGCTGGTCGCGACCGGCATGCCGCTCAAGTTCTACTACGCCGGCTGGGCCAAGCTGGTGTTTGCCCTGTTCGGCGGTCCGCAGGTCGCGCGCTCGCTGCATCACTTCGGCGCGGTCATCACCTTCATCTATTTCACCCTGCATGTCGTCAGCATGGTGACCACGCTCTGGGGCCGTCGCGGATACCTCATCAGCCCCGAGACGGGCAAGTTCGAGTTCGCGCGTCTCGTCAGCGCCGCCTTCCATCCCGACTCCATGATCCCGGGCAAGGATGACCTCAAGGACGTAATCGACCACAACAAGTGGTTCTTCGGAAACGGGCCCAAGCCGCAGTTCGACCGCTGGACCTACTTCGAGAAGTTCGACTACCTCGCGGTATTCTGGGGCATCTTCATGATCGGTGTTTCCGGGTTGATCATGTGGTTCCCCGAGTTCTTCAGCCGCTTCATCCCGGGCTCGGTCATCAACGTCGCGCTCGTCATCCACTCCGACGAGGCGTTGCTGGCGGCTGGCTTCATCTTCTCGATCCACTTCTTCAACACGCACTTCCGACTCGAGAAGTTCCCGATGGACACGGTGATCTTCTCCGGCCGCATCTCCAAGAGCGAGATGATCCACGAGCGGAAGCGCTGGTACGACCGCCTGGTTGCCGAGGGACGTCTTGAAGAACATCGCGTCAAGGACGAGTGGGACTCGTGGAAGAAGATCGCCAAGAGCTTCGGCTACATCTTCTTCACCACCGGCGTGGTGCTGCTCATCCTGATCGTCTATGCACTGATTTCCCGCCTCGGCCACGGGTAA
>JANXQJ010000073.1 GCA_025356865.1 Deltaproteobacteria bacterium
GCCGAAGACGTTGAAGAACTTGACTCCGGCGACCCGGTCCGCCATCCCTTCGCGCAGGACCTTCAGATCGAAGAGCTGCTTGGAGTAGCCGTACATGTTGATCGGCTTAAGGCATAAGGTCGTGTCGTCCGTGTCGGAGAAGCCCTGGCTGCCGTCGCCGTAAGTAGCCGCGACAAGTTGACTCTCGAAGTCTGGACTGACGGGTCGATGCTGCCGGCTGATGCCGTCGCGTATGCTGCCAAGATTCTTAAGGAGCAGCTTACTGTCTTCATCAATTTCGACGAAGAAGCCGAGATGGCAGACGAGCCCGCCGTTCTCGAAGAAGGCGACGGGAACGAAAATCTGTACAAGCCGGTCGAGGAGCTCGAACTCTCCGTCCGTGCCTATAATTGTCTGAAGAACGCCGAGATCAAATATATCGGCGAACTCGTCCAGCGGTCCGAATCCGAAATGCTGAAGACCAAGAATTTTGGCAAGAAGAGCCTGAACGAAATCAAGGATGTGCTGGTCAGCATGGGATTGTCGCTCGGCATGAAAGTCGACGCATTCTCTCCCGACAAGTACAGCCCCCCGCGCGAAGAAGAATAAACACTTAAAACCAAAGAGGATAGCATCATGCGTCACGCTGTCGACCACCGGAAGTTAGGCCGTAATCCGTCCCATCGCAAGGCGCTCTTGAAAAACCTCATGAACGCGTTGGTCATATCCGAAAGGATTGAAACCACCGTTCCGAAGGCCAAGGAATTGCGTCGTCTGGCAGATCGCCTGATCACGCTCGGCAAGAAAGACACGCTTCACGCAAGGCGTATGGTCTTTACCATGTTGAGCGACAAATCGACGACCGACAAGCTTTTCTCGGGTCTTGCCAGCCGGTTCACTGAACGGGCGGGTGGCTATACCCGGATCATCCGGACTGGTTATCGGGTCGGTGATGGCGCCGAAATGGCCATTATCGAATACCTTCCTTCCGAGGAAAAAGAGGCGGCACCTGCCAAGGGCAAGAAGGTGGCTGCTCCGAAGGCGACCGCGAAACCCGCAAAGGCCGCCCCCAGAAAACCCGCTGCCAAGGCGGCTGCTTCCCGGGATACCGGCGCCTCGAAGGTTGCCCGCAAAAAGCCGGGCGCGGAATCGATCAAGCGGGGGGGATGAAAGTCTCACCCGAGGGAAACGATCAACACGGTTCACGGTTAAAATAGTTTGGTTGAAGGGCGACTCTGGAAAGGGTCGCCCTTTTTTATTTGGAGCGAATCCGGTTCCGTGTCCGACGGCGTTGCAGAATCTTCGTCCATAAATGCGAGTCTGCCTGAAGATTTTCAATTGACGTCCCGCGACGGGCCGCTTATAATGAAAGTGAAATTCAAGATCACTATTGACGGTGGCTGATTTGGAAAATATCATTGATCGGGTGGAAAAGCGGATTCTTGCTTCAGGCGGGAAGCGGAGTCGTAGCCGGTCCGCCGTCATGGAGCAGTTCTTTCGGTGCGGGTGTCATGTAACGGTCGAAGAATTAACGAAGATCGTAAAAAAGACCTCGCCTGCAGTCGGGACGGTAACAGTTTATCGAACACTCAAGCTGCTTCTTCGGCTTGGTTATGTCAATGAGGTCGACTTCGGTGAAGGCGTCACACGCTATGAGAGCAACCTCGCTTCCCATCATGATCATCTGGTTTGCAAATCTTGCGGGATGGTCAAGGAGTTCATCGATTCACGGATAGAAGAACTCCAGTCCGAGGTTGCAAAAGCCAATGAATTCAGACCTCTGGCACACCGACTTGACATCTATGGATATTGCCGGGCATGTGATTTGGAACGATCCGGTCCGGAGATGGCGCAATGACCGGGGAAACGCGAAAAAATGATGCGGATTGCCCCGAAAAGGTCATCCTGGTCGGCAATCCCAACGTCGGTAAAAGCGTCGTTTTCGGACGGTTGACCGGTCGGTACGTCAATGTGTCAAATTACCCTGGAACGACGGTCGAGATCACGCGCGGCGAGGTTCGAGATCGCGGGCGTTTGATCGAAATAATCGATACTCCGGGGGTTTATTCGCTTCATCCGATGTCCGAGGATGAACGCGTTACCCGAGATATCCTCATGGCTGAGCCCGGTTCGACAGTCCTGCAGGTTTGTGATGCCAAGAATCTGCGACGCTCGCTCATGATAACCGCCCAACTGTCTGAAATGTGCTTGCCGATGGTGGTCGTCGTCAACATGGTCGACGAAGCCCGGGAACGTGGAGTAATGCCCCGGATCGAAACCCTCGGAGCGGAAATCGGCGTCCCGGTTCTCGGAACCGTCGCCGTTCGCGGCAAAGGGACCGACCGGTTGCTTGCGCTCCTTCCGGGAGCCCGTAAATCTTGCGTTTATATCGACTACGGCGAAGTAATCGAAGGGGCCGTTTCGGAGATGGAAGCGCTGATCCCGGAAGAGTCCCCGATCGGTCGGCGAGCGATTGCGCTCATGCTGCTCTCGGGGGACGACTCACTCTCTTCCTGGCTTGCTGCCGCCATTTCCGAGGGGCGGATTCGAGAAATGAACGACGTTCGAAACCGTCTTGTCGCCCACGTCGGTGAGAATGTCGCCTATCTGGTGAACCAGAAGCGGCTCCAATGGACAGAGCGTTTGCTGGTTCGTCTCGGCATCGAGGAAGCCGGAAAGTCGCCCCACGGCCTGGCCCAGACGATCGGGCGCTGGTCGATGGACCCGGTCTACGGCGTGCCGTTTCTTCTCGTCGTGCTTTTCGTCGCTTACGGGTTCGTCGGGCTCTTCGGTGCCGGAACGCTTGTAGACCTGCTTCAGAATCGTCTTTTCGGTGATGCACTGATTCCGGCCGCAAAACGGGTATCCGAAGCGATCATACCGTGGGAAATACTCCGTGATTTTCTGACAGGAGACTACGGCGTCATCTCGATGGCGCTTTCGTATGCAGTCGCGATCGTGCTCCCGATCGTCGGAACCTTCTTCTTTTTCTTCGGGATCCTCGAGGATTCGGGATATCTGCCGCGCCTGGCGGTGATGGTCGATCGGATATTCAAAAGGATAGGGTGCAACGGGAAAGCGGTTCTTCCCCTCGTCCTGGGCCTCGGATGCGATACCATGGCGACGCTGACCGCCCGGATTCTCGAGACGCGAAAGGAACGGTTGATCGTCACGCTGTTGCTGGCGTTGGGGATTCCCTGCTCGGCACAACTGGGCGTGATCCTCGGAATGCTCGGCGGGGTGGGGTTGCTTGCCACGGTCATCTGGTTCGGGATCGTCGTAGGGGTCATCGTTCTGGTTGGGTATCTTGCGGCAAAAGTGCTTCCCGGCGAATCGTCCGATTTCATCATGGAAATACCGCCGATCCGTCTTCCGCAACTCGGGAACCTCATGGTCAAGACGATGGCTCGCATCGAGTGGTACTTGAGGGAAGCCGTCCCGTTGTTCGTCGTGGGAACCGTCCTGCTGTTCGTTGCAGACCGGACTGGCGCGCTCGGGTTTATCGAACGCGTATCCGAACCGCTCATCGTGCGGGTGCTGGATCTGCCCCCCAAGACGGCCGGCGTTTTTCTCATCGGATTCCTGCGGCGCGACTACGGCGCTGCGGGGCTTTACCGGATGGCGCAGGCGGGGATGCTCACCCATGTCCAGGTTCTCGTCAGTCTCGTGACGATGACCCTGTTTATTCCCTGTCTCGCGAATTTTCTCGTCATCATCAAGGAGCACGGGATGAAGGTCGCGATCGCGATGGCGCTCTTCATCTTTCCGTTCGCGATCTTCGTAGGCGCCGTGGTCAATTTCGCGATCCGGCACTTCGGAATTGCCCTGTAGGCGAATCGACGTGAAAAAGATAAAGTGTCCACTTTGCCAACACGAAATTGATCCATCATCTCGAGCTTGCCAGGGAGGCTGTCCCATGGGAAGTAACTGTTCGCTGCTTTGCTGTCCGAATTGCCATTATTCGTTTCCCATCCCGGAGTCGCGGGTGGTCAATTTCCTGAAGTCCATATTTTCGAAAGGGAGCGGTCGATGACCGAATACGGGCAGGACGAAATACTTGAGTTGATCTGGTCGCTGAGGGAATCCAGCCGTCCCACGCGGGAAACGATCCTTCGCAACACGCAGGAGGAGAGCCCCGAGTCCCTTCTGGACGAGTTGGCGGCGGGTGGGTTCGTCGACCTGTCATCCGATGAAATCCGGTTGACGAAAACTGGCGAAGAGCGGGCGCGCGGCATCATACGGCGTCACAGGCTGGCCGAGGTTCTGCTCGCAAACCTCTTTGACCTCGAGGATTCGCAGATCGAAAACAGTGCGTGCAAATTCGAGCACGTCCTCTCCGAAGCCGTCACCGAGAGCGTTTGCACTTTTCTCGGGCACCCGCCCGTTTGTCCGCACGGCAAGGCGATCCCTCGCAGCGAATGCTGCGACAAGATCCGCACCGAGATCCTCCCGCTGGTCACGAGATTGACCGATGCGGGGCTCGGGGACAATGTCCGCATCGTCTTCATAACTCCCAAGTCCCGCAAGCGCCTTGAAAAACTGAGCGCACTCGGGATCGTCCCCGGCAGTCGAATTCGCCTGCTTCAGAGAAACCCCTCTTACGTATTGCAGATCGGCGAAACGACCGTCGCCGTCGATCGGGACATCACGGATGAGATTTTCGTCAAGCGCACATAAGACCATCTGCTGGTTTCTCGCGGCGCTCTGCCTGATCGAGTGGAGCACTTCAGCTGCGCCGTGCCGCTCGGAAAGCGGTGAACCGGTGCTTCTGCTGAAATATTCAAGTCAGGCGATATCCGATGAGACGTCCAGGGTTCGCTTCTCACTCATTACTTCCGAAATAGAGCGTCTGTTGGACGTTCAAGCGTCGCTTTCGTCAAGGACGAAAAGGGAAGAGAACCCCATCCCGCCAGAAATCGACGATGCCACGCTGAAAGGCGTCGCCGCCCGAGTATCCGAGGCAGGCCGCAAAATGGACCGCCTGGAAAACCGGGAAGCAGAACGGGAGTTTGCGGCCCTCGAAAAAGAATTGAGAAAATATCGACTGGGCGATGCGACCCGGCCGCTCCTTGCCGATATATTCATGAAAATGGGCACGATATCCTTGTGGGATGGAAATCTCGAGGCGGCACTCGGTTCCCTGAAAAAGGCGCGATCGCTCCGCCCCGGTTTCGACCCCGATCCCGCGCTGTTCTCGCCACAGTTTCGGCAGATATGGTCAGGCATAGGGGATGCATTACCGTTGGACGCCGAAATTCTCGTGGAGTCTATCCCGCCGGGGGCGAGCATCTTCGTCGACGATTCCGGACGGGGAACGACTCCACGAAGGCTGAAGATTCCCGCTTCCCGCCCCGTCCGTCTTCGGCTTGAACATCCCGGGTTCCAGGCGTACCTTGCTACCCGGCAATGGCTCACGGGCGATTCGGAGCGGATCGAGATCCTCATGGTCGGTGATCGGGAGGCGAGGATTGCCGGCTTTCTCGGTAGCACCAGATCAGAAATCCGGGAGGCGGCTCCGATCGTTTCCGAGATGGCGAAAGAATCGGGTGCGGTCCGGGTTGCATTCCTGATGATGGACAAACGGGAAGGGGACGAGGAATTGCGGGTGCTGGCTGCTTCGGCTTCATCCCCCACCCCGCGGCTGCTCGGATCGATTCCGCTTCGGGGCGGGCGGGAGGGGATTCCCTCCGTCGCGGCAGGAATCGCCGGGATGCTGGCTGAGGCAGGGTGGCCGATTCGCACCGCCTCGGCCATTCCGAACCGGAGGCCGTGGTATTATACGTGGTGGTTCCTGACCGGCGTCGGGTTGCTGGCGGCCGGGGCCGCGGTTGCCTTGGGTGGGGGGGGAGGCGGCGGCGGAAACGGCGGGACGTCCTCCAGTACGTCCGGCGTAAATTTCTGATCATCTCGTGAAAGGACTTCCTGAGCGCGGTGCACATCCTCCTCCTGTTGTTATTGATTCTTGAGACTACTCTTGCCTATGCGGCCGGACCAGCGCCTGAAACGGTCATCAAGGATCTCAAGAACACGAAGATAATCCGTTCACAAGAGCAGCCCCACGCCATTCTCAACGAGGCGTGTCTCGCCTGTCATCCGAAGGAGCGGTTCGAATTCTGGCTGCTGATCTACAAGGGGAAGGCGCCGACGGTGATCGTCGATACGCCCGGCGGCAAAGGAGGGGGCACGGGAGATGGCGCTCCCACGGGCAAGCAGGCGCCGCCCAACAAATACAACTCTCACGAAGCACTCGCCTGCAGTTTCTGTCACTTCGACAACCCGACGGCCGCCACCGCGAAGTTCATCATGGAAATCCCTGATCTCTGCCGTTTGTGCCACCCGGGGCTCGAAGGGCACCATATGCCCGAAGGGGAACAGGCGAACAAGATTTCAGCGGCCATCGTGGCCGGAAAACTGCCAGGTCGCGACGGCAGGGTCCTGTGCACGACCTGCCATAAACTTCACGATTCCACCTATGGCATGCGGGACGCCTACGCCAAGGTCCTGTACGAGGGCAAGGTGCCCAACCCCCACGGGAACCGGTTTCTCTGCTTTGCATGTCATCCCGGAAAAATCAAGGAAGGAGTCGATGCCCCTCTGGGAGATGAACGCGACATCGAAAAGATGTGCAACGGATGCCATGGCGTCGAAGGCGTCAAGAAGGCGCCTCATGTCGTCGGTGTGACATCCTCTTCCGAGAGCACGTGGCGCATGGATTACCTGGGCTATCCACTTGACCAGGGAAAACTGATCTGCACCACCTGCCACGACGAGATATCCCATCGCAAGCCCGACCCGGCGAATCCCAAATTCCTCAGGGGCGGTCCTTATGCGGTCAAGGATCAGTTCTGTTATCGATGCCATCTTGAGGACAAGGACCAACTTACCAATCCTCACCGACAGATCGATCCATTCGGCCGGATTCGGATCGAATCGTGCCGATTCTGCCACAGGAAGGACCCCGACCTCCTCAAGGTTAAAGCCCCGGGGAATTACGAACTCGTGGGCGACGAAATCGGAATCTGCTCGAATTGTCACCCTGACCGTCCCCATCCCGACCGGAATCACAACGTGCCGATGGGTGGTGACAAACTTGCTCGAAAGATCGCCTACGAACAAAGGCACCAGGTTGTTCTCCCGTTGGGCGAGGCCAACGTGGTCAAGTGCAGCACATGCCACAACCCGCACGCAAAGGGCGTGCTCAAGGGAGAGTCCGGCGTCGGCGCAGGATCCAAGTGGCGCGTCCCCGATTTTCGCGAGGTTTGCGCCCCCTGCCACGGGCGGTTCTGATTTCGAATATATTCCGGGAGGATTGAATGGTCGAGATATTCAGGGCAGGCGGATTCGTGATGTACCCGATGGTTCTCTTGTCGATCCTGACAATGGCGATCGGAATCGAGCGAATCATCTACCTGCGGAAGGCGCGCATGGACGCCGATTCGTTCATGGGTGTCATCAATGGTTTCCTCGAGCGCAACTCGCTCGACGAAGCCTACAAGCATTGCGAGTCCACGTCGGGGCCTGTCGCCACCATCATCAAGGCCGGGCTCAAGAACCAGCGTCGCGGCCGGGCCGAGGTCATCCGGTCGATCGAGGATGCCGGGGCGCTCGAAGTCGCCCAACTCGAAAAAGGCATCCTGATTCTTCAGACCGTTTCGAAAATCGCTCCGCTCATCGGCCTCTTCGGAACCGTGACCGGCATGATCGCGTCTTTCCGTGCCATTGGCGCCACGGCGGGCGGCGGCAATCCCGCCAGTGTCGCGACAGGCATCTCCGAGGCGCTGATCGCCACCGCCTCCGGCCTCGTCGTTGCCATTCCGGCCTACTTCCTGTCGTTCTACTTCATCGACCGGGTCAACCGGTTCATGCTCGACATGCAGAAAAGTTCCATCAAGTTCCTGGACGGACTCGGTGACCTCGAGGAAAACGTCGCCGAGCGATCGCAGCGACTCGACACGATAGGGGGGGATTACCTTGAAGTTTAAGAGTACCGTTCCCAAGGACGACGAAGGCATCCCGATCGTCAACCTGGTCGACGTGCTCTTCCTGCTGATCGTCTTCTTCATGGTGTCCACCGTCCTCAGTTATGACAAGGGGATGGGGGTCAAACTTCCAGAAACGGCCTCCGGAAGCGGGACGATCTCGAACAAGGGAGTCAGCGTTCTCGTAAACCGGGAAGGGAAAGTCTTCGTGGACGGTTCCGAAGTTTCGATCGAGCAGGTTGGCGTCAAGGTCAAGGAGCGACAGAAGGTCGGCGGGGTCAACGTCATCCTCAAGTCCGACCGCGATACGCGCTACCAGTCGATTGCGACCGTCATGGATCGCCTTCTTGAAGTGGGAATCAGCGACCTTTCTCTTCCGGTGATCGAGAAGGGGGGAGGTCAGTAGCCCCCTTGGCCGGCCGCCGGTTGCGTTCCATCCTGGAACCCGTCCTCTATTTCGGCATCGCCGTACTGGTCCATTCGGCCCTTTTCCTGATTCCCGGAGGCTCGCCTCCGAAGAAGGAGGCCGTGACGACGCAGCGCGGCGTACGCGTTCGGGCATTCGTTGAAAGACCCGCGCCGCCGCTGGTTGCGTCCAATCCTGCCGATGTTCCGAAATCCCAGCCCCGGCCGGTGATCTCGACCGCTCCGGAACAACCGCTCGAGGCAAAAGAGAAGAACTATTCCGTGATGGGAAGCAGGACCGCCAACGGGGATAGCGCGCTCGCAACGTCCCAGGCCGGAGGCGCGAAGGGAACAGGTTCTTCGAACGTGGAGGCTGGGGGGGGAGGGGGATCCCAACCTTCGTCATCCCGCGCCCAGGATGGTTCCCCGCCCCAGACCGAATTCGGGAAATATCTGGCCAGCATCAAATCATCGAACGTACAAGGGTGGGCCAAGGATAGCGCGCTCAAGAGTCGGCAGGGATGGAAGGGAACGGGGACCGGGGCAGGCTCCGGCTCGGGAACCGGCGATGGATGGGGAAGTGGTTCGGGGAGCGGTGGCGCCGGCGGGGCCGGGCGGGGTGCCGGTGGATCCGGGAGCGGAAAATCCGGGTCCGGAACGGGTGGAAACGGCGCCCAGTATATGGACCCACGCGTGAAACTCGTCGTAACGAGCTATCCCTCGACCGGCATCGAGAGCAGTCATGCCCAGATCCCGTATCCGAACCTGAAGTTCAAACAGATCAAGTTTACCTCCGGATGGTGGAACGTGTATGTCAAGATCAGAACCAATTCCGCAGGAGTTCCTGTAAATATGGAAGTCCTCCGCCCCGAAACGAACGGCCAGATGGAGCGGCAGTTCCTGGACCAGGTCAAGCGTGAGGTGGCCAAATGGGATTTCGAACCGAAAGAAGCCGAAATTCACGTCGATGTGAGGTTCTATGTTGAATAGGCGAACAGGGGCGGCGCTTTTGTTTTTCGTGTGTCTTGGCCTGATGACCTCCGCCGAGGCCGCCGACCAGGAGGGCTGCCTTTTCTGCCACCGCCTCGAGATTGCCAAAGCCGCATCGGGAGTGGCTGATCTCCGCGTGACCGAAAAGGTCGGAACCCTTCATGCCGGGCTTTATTGCTCGGATTGTCATTCGGATGCCAAAATGGCGCCGCACGCGGTTTCCCCCGGCCCCGCCCGATGCATCGACGAGTGTCATGCGGTTGGAGTCGGTGCCGTTCCCGAAAGCCATCGCCGGGCTGCGTTTGCCGGGATGACCGAGTCGCATCGGCGCATCGCGATGCCCGCTTCTCCCTGCATGCTCTGTCACAAGGATGGCGACCCGCCTGCTTCCGCGTTTCCTGCTTCATCCCGGTGCAAGGGGTGTCATCCGGGGCAGGCGGCATCCGTCTCCGAAGGGGTGCATGCCCGCCTTTCAACCATTTCCCCCGGGGGGGGGTGTTCCGGTTGCCACCTTCCGCACCCGGTGACCACCCCGGGTGCACGCGGAGAAACAGGCGTCACCTGCAAGAAGCCGGGGTGCCACGACGGGGTGACCGAAAAAATGAAGGCGCTTGCCGTTCACACAAAGGGGGGGACGTCCGAAAGCCCGGGGCGTCCAGGGGTTTTCCTGGCGTTCGGATTCGCGGCGCTTCTGGGAATTGTTCCGGGGCTCCTGCTGTGCCGTAGTCAGGCCGGCGACAAGGGGGGGAAATGATGAAATGGATCAACCCGCCGGAGTTCATCCACCGGTTCACGCTTCAACAGGCTCTGCAGCATGCGGCTGCAATCCTGCTTTCGGTCCTGTTGATGTTTTCCGCCCTGTTCCCGAAAGGATGGGGAGGCGCACATGGTGCAATCGGCCTTGCTGCCGTCTTCATGTTCCTGCTTCACCTTTTTTCCCTCCTGATGATCGGCGTTCGCCACGATGTCGCGATCGAGCACATCGCATTCCTTCCGCTCGGTGAAAGCCGGCACGCCGCCGCCGGCCGCGTGTTCATCGGGAAATATTCTTTGCCCGAGAAATGGGACTATTTCCTGATCCTCATCTGGAGTTTTCTCGTCATGTCGAGCGGAGTTGCCCTCCATTGGCCCGGAAGATTCGCGGTCCCGGGACCCAAGGCTTTCAGCTGGCTTCGGATCCTCCACGCCGCTGCCGGTGGCGGGTGGGTCCTGCACGTTTTCGGATGCCACGCCTCGTCCCGCTTTTTCAACGCCCCCAGGGGTATGCGATATTCGATTTTCGGTGGGAAGATTCCACTTGAATCCGTCGAAGCCCGTGCGGGATGGGTCAGCGCGCTCGTCGACGCCGGTGTCCTCGTTCCGGTCCCCGCCGAGCAGCAGGGGGAGAGCCAAAGGGAAACCTTGCAGGTTCGGGAGTTACTCGACGAAGGGAACCGGTTGACGCGCGAATCCCGCTTCGAGGAAGCGAATGCCGTATTCGAGGAAGCGCTTCGCCTATACCCGGAATATTCCCAGGCCAGGTTCAATCTGGGCGTTTCGCGGATGAGGCAGGGGAAGCCGGAACTCGCCGCCGGGCATTTCCGGATATTCCTCGAGACGGATCCATTCAATCCGATGGCCGACAAGGCGCGTGAACTTCTCGACGGAATCAAGACGCCGTCCGATGGAGGCGAGTTGTGAATCGGATTGCGGGTTGGTTGATGATTAGCGCGGCTTTGTTATTCATGGGGGTCCTTGCCAGGAACGTTGTTCCCGCCCCTTCGGACAAGATAACCGCTTCCGAGGTCGACGCGGGGCGCTATTTCCATAAGGGGAAAACGGCCAGGACCGTTTCGGGGGCGGGGGATTGCATCGGGCCTGGATGTCACGACGGGGCCTCCCACCGGCGTGAACCCAATCTGGCTGCATTCCGTAACATGCATTCCACTTTGGTCGACTGTCTCGTCTGCCACGCGCTGGATGGGCTGAACCTGTTCGAAGGCCGAAAGACCGAAAGCGGGCGTCTCCATCTTCGCTACAAGGGGAGTACGACCACGGCCGTTGCCAAGGGGCATCCCGTCCTCGGAGCGGCCGCGGGGTGCAGGCGCTGCCACTCCGAGGCCGGAACCAGGTTCTTGAAGGATCGGGGAGTCCCGCCGGCCCCCTCCAATTTTTCCGACCCGATTGCCCTTCGCATGCAGGAGGGGGGGGCCAGGAAGTGGAATCCGTGATCCGCCGCACCACCGGAGCGATCCTGGCATCCCTGCTGCTGCTGTGGGGGGGGATTCCTGCTTTGGGTGCAGACTCGGGGAGAAGGTCGAACGGGCTTTCGCTGCACAAGGCCGGTTCCCGCACGCTGGCTTTCCCCTCGGATGTCGCTGTTGACCGGCGCGGCGTCGTGTTCCTCCTCGACAGCGGCTCCCGCTCGATCGCGATCTATTCTCCCAAAGGGGAATTCCTCCGGGAGATCCAGGGACGTGGCAGTTGGAAAGACCCGATGGGGGTCGGGGTCACGTCCGACGGCGTGGTTCTCGTTGCCGATGGTGACAGCGGGCGGGTGCTCGAAATCGAAATGACCGGAAAACTTCGCAGGGAATACTCGGCGGCCAAGGGCGCCCGCCTGACAGGCGTCTGTTCATATGGCGATTCCGTTTTTGCCGTAGACAACCGGAATCACCGCGTCATCTCCTTCAAGCGCAAGGGAAACGGGCAGGAAGTATGGGGAAAGAAGGGTGACCACGCAGGGGAATTCGACACGCCATTCCGAATCGCAGCGGACTCCAGCGGGCGAATATACGTCACCGACGTGATGAATGCCAGGGTCCAGTGGTTTTCCGTGTTCGGGCAATACCTCGGATCGCTCAAGCGCTTCGGAGCGGGCGAGGGCAAGATATTCAGGCCGACGGGACTTGCCATCGACAGTCGGGGCCGGATCTGGACCGGAGACAGTTATACCGGGTTGGTGCAACTGTTCGATGAAAAGGGAATCTTCGTCCAGGTCATTTCTTCTGACGGCAAGCCCGTCGTATTCGGCGACCCGGTCGGTCTAGCCGAGGGGCCGGAAGGTGTCTGGATTGCAGACCAGCGGGAAGGTGTTCTCGCGATGCCGAGAAAATAAGGATCATCGAAAAAGAGGGTGACTATGGAATCGAAAAAGTGGGAATACGGACAGATATTCGTGAAGCGCCCCGAAATCTTCGGAGGCTTGCCTAAAACCGGAATCGAGATGGACAAGCTGAATCGTGCCGGTCAGGAAGGGTGGGAAATGGTGGGAACCGTTCCGTTCACGTTGCCCACCGGAGAGGTCCGCGGGGCCTTCATCATGTTCAAGCGGGAAATCTGCGGTTAACCCCGCCTTCCGTGATCTTCTTCAGACCGTTCGCGATAGGCCTGTTCCTGCTGGTAGTCATCTCCTGCTGCTGGATTCCTGCGAATCCGGCGGTCGCCGCCGATGTGTACGACCAGGAAAAGTGCTCCCTTTGCCACATCAGGCAAAGCGTCTTTTTCGATGGTCGGTTTCTTCCTTCCGGTCGCAGCAGGGAATTCGGCGAGGAACGGATCTGCTCCAGTTGCCATAACGGGGTCGTTTCCGATTCCCGCGCAGCCCTCTGGCGAGGTGCCCAGCACCCTCCGGCCGGGGGAGGGAGCGAAAAGGGTGAGTCGAAGCGTTGTTCGACTTGTCATTCCCCCCACACGAAGGGGGGGGGGTGGTCGCTCCTTGCAGGGACCAGCGTATCGATCAAACGAAACTCGGAAGGGCAGTGCATCGGTTGCCACCCGAACCAGGGCGTCAGGCAGGGTGGAATCCACCAGACGGGATTCGCCGAGGGAGGGTGCAAGGAATGCCATCGCGCCCACGGCGGCGTCGGTCGGTCGCTGCTTCGCGAAAGCCGCGAATCGCTCTGCTTTCGATGCCATCCCATGCGTGATTCTTCAAGCAAGGGGGGGCATCCCACCGCGCTTGCGTCATCGGAGACCGGCGCCGGGCGTCCCTTTCCCGAATGCATTTCTTGCCATCCCGTCCACCCGAAACCCGGCAGTGCGGCAAAAGGGGGGGCGGCGCTTTGCGCCGGCTGCCATCCGGCGTTGAAAGAGGAGGCCGGGAAACCCCATCATCCGGGCGTGGGTGATTGCCTATCCTGCCATGTCTTCCATACCCGGACCGGGGAGGGAGGTCGGGCACTCCGCGGGCGGGAGATCCGTCCCGAGATTCTCTGCGCGAGATGCCACCCGGCATACAAGGCCGAAACGACCAAGGATGCCCGGGAGAAAGGGATGCACGTCACGAAGGTCGGCGAAAAGCAGGATCTTTGCTTCCGGTGCCACGCGATCCACAAATCGGCTCCCGGAACGCCTTTGCTCCTCTCGGCAAAGGCCTATTCCTGTTTCGAATGCCACGATCAGCAGAACAGCATCAGCGAGATCAAGGGGATCGTTCTCTCCCATCCCGTGTTCGAAAGAATCGAAAAGAAACGGCTCGAAGCAGTCGGAAACAAAGGAAAGCGACTGGTTCTCGGGCCCAAGGGCGAGATCGTCTGCCGGACCTGTCATTCCGTTCACAAGGCCTTGCCGGGAACCGCTCTGATCGTGGGCGCAGCCGGGGCCAATGCGATCTGTTTTCCCTGTCACGAGGAAAAAAGGGGGAAGGCGCACGCCGAAGGGGGAAAGAAGGATGTGGGGTGCGGAGTCTGCCACCCGGTTCACGGCAGGAACGATCTTGCCGACGACCCCTGGAAAAAACTGTGCTCCGAATGTCACCCCCGGGTCTCGATGCATCCGGAGGGGGAAGCCGACCGCGCCACCCGGCGGCCGCCCGACCTGCCCGCCTTCGATTCCCGCGGACGTTCCGTCCGGATCGGGACGATTTCGTGTCCGACCTGCCACCAGTCGCATGGGATGATCGAAAGCCCGAGACGGCTCCGGAAGGATTACCGCCCCTCCGGGTTCCTGTGCACGGCCTGCCATCCCGATCGTGAAAACGTCGCCCTGACGCCGCACGATCTTCGGGGCGTGTCCGGGGACGGATTCTGCGAACCCTGCCACATTCCCCACGGCGGCACGACTCCCTGGATGCTGGGTATCACGCCAGATCCTTCTGCCGGCGAACCCGGGGAAGGGGTCTGCCGTTCATGCCACAAGGAAAAGGGGCTGGCCTCTCCCGTGGGAAAAGGGGGACACCCTCTCAACATCCTGGTCGGGCGACCGATCCCCGACGTTTACCCGCTTTCAAGCGCGAAGAGCGGCGGAGTCGCGGGAATGCTCGTATGCACGACCTGTCACGACGTCCACGGGACCGGTTTTGTCCCCGTCGGGTTGGGCGCGGGCAAGTTGCTCCGGCGTCCTGCCGATCAGAACGAAAGCACGCTGACGCGAAATGGTGAATGCCTCCCATGCCACAAGCAGATTGCCACGCACGCCCAGGCCGATTGCGCGTCGTGCCATCCTCCCCATGGGGAGGTCAAGAACGATGCGGGCTGCCTGGGATGCCACGAGAATAAAGAAAAAGGGACCGCCGCGCGCCATATCGAAAAAGGCAAAGGGTGCACCAGTTGTCACAAGGTTCACCCAAGAGGCGGAGCCGTCAAGAAAACCGCGGAGTCCGTGTGCATCGCCTGCCACCCGAAAACGGATCGCTTGATGGGAACCCCGCATGGAGAACTGGATGGCGGGATCTGCGGGAGTTGTCATCCCGTTCACCAGGAACCGGAGTCCACCATCGTAAGGCGGAGGGGCTACGAAGAAATATTCGCACCCAACGTCGCCTGCCTGCGTTGTCACCAGGAAGGCGGGATTGGCCCCTTGCCCACCCTGATCGAGCATCCCACCCGGAAGAAAAAAGTTCCCACGAACTATGGGGGAAACGTCACGCTTGAATCGGTCATCACGATGGTGGGACGGTTCCAGGAAGGGGGGAAGGCGCTCTTCCCGCTTTTCGAAGAGAATGGCAAGCCCGGCCTCAGCGGGCGGATCGCCTGCCTGACCTGCCACGACCCGCATGCGGGCGTGGCCGCTGCGGCCCCCGAAAAAGGCGGACGCGTCTCCGGTGCCTACCTGAGGGATTCCTCCGACAACTTCATCGGGGAAATCTGCAGCGCGTGCCATCGTTCGGATGCAACAAGCCACGTCCGGAAATTCCACGTACTTCCCCGCAAGGAGGTCGATTAAACTGGCCAGCATGGGCAATAACGAGATCAGACCGCAAATCGAACGGATTACGGCTCCAGGCCGGCGCACGGCTCGTTTGCGCCGCTATTCCAGGATATTGCTTTACCTCATCGGTATCGCGGTCATCGTCATCACGCTGGTTCACGAACAGGGCGTCATCGGGACCTGGAAACTTTCACAATCCGAAAAGCAACTCAGGGCCGAAAACGAAAAGCTCCGGGCCGAAAAGGCCCGTCTCCAGGAAGAGGTCCATAAACTGCACACCAGCAGGGACATCATCGAGAAACGGGCGCGCGAGATGGGGTTCGTTTACCCGAATGAGGTCGTCATCGACACCCGCGGCGACAATGCGACGACACTGCCCGCGAGACCCGTCCAACCCAACGCCAGATGAGGGTCGGCTCTGGTCGCCTCCAGCAGGCAGGCGCTGCTGCGCACCTGCTGGGTGCGCTCCTCTTTCTCAGGTCGACTCCCTGGTGGGATTTCAGGGCGGCCGCACCTTGGTGGACGATCCTTCCGTTTCTGGTTTCCGCGATTCTCCTCGCATACGGGATACTTTCATCCCGCCGGATTTATTCCCTTCCCGATGTCCCGGGCATCATCGCCTGGGTTGCAGCGGGCGTCCTTGAACTCCACGCGCTCTTTCCGCTCGTTGCGGGGGCCCGAATTGTTGCGGCCCCCCTGTTTCTCATGTTCGGCTGGTTCCTGCCGGGTCCACAAGGGTTCATCGCTTCTGCCGTCGTGGCCGCGTGGGTCCTGCTCTTCCATTCAGGACCGCTTCCGCATGTTTTGGCGGGGACGGCGGTGGATGGGGTCTTGTTCCTTTTTCTGGGTTATTTCCTTGGCCGGTGGCTTCCCTGGCCGCAGGGTTTCCTCCGGCTAGAAAAACGCCGCACGGTTGTCCCGGGAGTTTCCGGGGCCGACAGGCCCGCCGGAAGTTCCGTGTCCACGGACCCGGCCGCCATTGAGGAACCGTCTCCGACGGATCGACTCGACCGACTGAGAAGATTCGCCGACCCCCTCGAAGGGATTCGTCGCGTCATTGAAGGAATCCTCCCGCTTGGCGGAATCGACCTCCTTTTTTACGCTCAGGGTGAGCCGCTCCGGATCGTCGAATCGCAACCGCCCGGTTGCGGCCTGGCAGTCGGATCGCCGTTGCCCGATTTCCTGAAAAACTCCGCAAACCGGGTATTCTCAAGCCGCATGACATTCCGTTCCACCGCCGGCGAAAGCCGTCACGGATTCGTACTGGTTCCGGTCCCTACCGATTCCGGCATCGCGGGACTCCTGGGCGCCGTCCGGACCGGCGAGGGTGAACTGGAAGTGCAGGCGGTTTCGATGCTCGAGCAAGGTGCTTTCTTCATTGGCCGTGAACTCGAACTCAAGGCGCGGATCGAAGGCGTGTATTGGGAAGTCGACCGTGCGGAGTGCATCTACCGGCTGGTCGGGCAGATTGCCGACGTCGCGGAGCGCTCCATGGAAGGAGAGCCCGGTGAGCACTCCAGGCGGGTTGAACTTTACCGGGTTACCGCTGAAGGGGTCCGGAATCACCTCGATGCCAGGCGAGTCCTGATGATCCAGGTCGAAAAGGTCGGGAAAAAGGGAAAGATCGTCTGGGAAGCCCGGGAAGACGGAACTGTCGAAAGGCCGGAAACGTGGGAGGCGCTCGATGGCAGTTTTGTCGAATGGGTCGCACGAGAGGGGAAATTCCGGAAGGTCCCCGTTGCCAGCGGGCTCAAGCCATTGCCGCCCGGTTGGTCCGAACCGGACGACGGGAACGCCATCCTGCTCCCGGTTTCCCTCCCCGACGGTTTCCCGGGGGTCATGGTCTGCCTGTCCCGTGCGGGGGAAGGTGCTTTCGACGATCAGGACGCACGGCGGGGGGGGCAGTTCCTGAACGTCATGCGGATGGGCATTTCCCATGTCGAAGAAGTGGAGCGTCTTGCAGGCGATGCGCAGAAGGACGGACTCACCGAGCTGCTGAACCGGAAGACGTTCTGCACGAGGCTCGACAAGGTGCTTTCCCGGCTCGACCGGCGCCGCCCCTGCGCCGTCATCATGCTGGACATCGATCACTTCAAGCGGATCAACGACGGGTACGGACACCCCGCCGGGGACGAAGTGATCCGCACGGTTGCCGGTGTCATCGACCGGACGGTCCGAAAGATTGATTTCGCAGGCCGGTACGGGGGAGAGGAGTTCGTTCTGTACCTTGAGGATGTCGATCCGGTGAAGGCGCTCCAGGCCGCCGAGCGCCTCCGATTGCTGATCCGGAACGTCAAGTACAATTTTTCGGGAAAAGAAATATCGGTCACGGCTTCAATGGGGGTTGCCTGCTACCCGGAGCAAGGCACACGGGGAGAAGATTTGCTGAAGCACGCGGACGAGGCGCTCTATCTTTCCAAGGAGGGTGGGCGCGACCGCGTGTCGCGATACGTGAAGCAGACTTGATCGCGGCCGATTTGGCGTTGACGGTCTCGGGTTGCAGGAGATAAACTGTCTACTTTATTAAATAAATTCGCATTTGGGGCATGAATTGGACGTCCGCATGATGACCGGGACGCTGGTACGCTCAGCCGTCCGCACGAAACTCGATGAATGGGGAATTGAAGGTGACTATCCCGTTCTTCTCGAATTCCCCCGACAGGAAGGTCATGGCGACTACTCCACGAATATCGCCATGCAGCTTGCCCGGCAACTCAAGAGAAACCCTCGCGAGGTCGCTGCCGACCTTCTCTCGGCGATCCGGGATCACGATACGGGAGGATGGTTCCGCGATCTCGGGGTAGCCGGTCCCGGATTCATCAATTTGTTTCTTTCCGATTCCGCATGGCGCGCGGTCACGGCGGCTGTCCTCGTCGAACGGGAGCGGTTCGGTTCATCCGAAGAAGGCCGCGGCCGGAAGATCCTTCTCGAGTTCGTTTCGGCCAACCCGACCGGCCCTTTGCACGTCGGGCACGGACGCGGCGCTGCCGTCGGCGATGCGCTGGGGCGTCTTCTCGAATTTGCCGGATACGATGTCACGCGGGAATATTACGTGAACGACGTCGGCAACCAGATGGACAACCTGGGCCGCTCGCTCCTGGCCCGCTATCTCCAGTTGTGCGGAACGCCGACCGAACTTCCCGAGAACTGCTACAAGGGCGAGTACATGATCGAACTCGCCGAAACCTTTCGTGCCGAGGTCGGCGACCGTTACGCCGCAATGTCCGAGGACGAGGCGCTTCCCGTTTTCCGGCGTGAGGCGAGCGGCCGGATTCTCGAAGGGATCGCGGCCGACCTCGAGCGGTTCCGGGTCAGCTTCGACAACTGGTTCAGCGAGGGCATCCTGCATGCCGGCGGCCTCGTGGACGACTCGGTCCGGGAACTGCGGGATCGTGGCGAACTTTACGAAAGCGAGGGGGCGCTCTTTTTCCGCAGTTCGGCACATGGCGACGAGAAGGACCGCGTCCTGGTCCGTGCCGACGGGCGCACCACCTACTTCGCAGCCGACGTCGCCTACCATCGCGACAAGTACCGACGTGGTTTCGACGTCATGTTCGACCTTTGGGGCGCCGACCACCACGGATATGCGCCCCGTTTGCGTGCATCGATGGAAGGGCTCGGTGAAGACCCATCCCGCCTCGAGATCCTGCTCATCCAGTTCGTTTCGCTGCTCCGGGACGGCGAGAAATTCCAGATGTCCACGCGTTCCGGCGTGTTCACGACATTGAGGGAAGTGCTGGACGAAGTGGGCACCGACGCCGCGCGATTCTTTTACCTGCGTCGCAGCCACAACACCGACCTCGAGTTCGACCTGACGTTGGCGAAGACGCACTCGAGCGACAATCCCGTTTATTACATCCAGTATGTCCACGCCCGTATCTGCAGCATCTTTCGGGAAGCCGTAGCCAGGGGACTTCCGAAGGTCGAAGTCACGTCCCTCGATCTTCTGTCGCACCCGGACGAGATTGCGGTCATGAAGAAGATCGCCCGCTTTCCGGACATGATCGCCGAGACGGTCCGGCAACGTGAACCGCACCGGATCACATTTTACCTGCAAGACCTCGCTCAGACCTTCCACGGGTTCTACAACCAGCACCGGTTTCTCGGAGAAACGCCCGAACGGACCGCAGGCCGGCTTGCCTTGGCCGACGCCGTCCGAATCGTCGTCTCCACCGGTCTTTCACTGATCGGCGTCACAGCCCCGGAGCAGATGTGAGAATCGTATACAACAAGAAAGGGCATCGAGGGGAAGGCGAGCGGCAATCCTTCGCGTTCTTCATTGTCGGAGCCGTCGTGGTCCTCGTTGCGGTGTTCCTCGTCGGCATCTATTTCGGGCGCGAACTCGAAAAAGGCGGCGGACCGGCCTCCGACAATCGCGTATTCAAGGCTGCCGGGGAAGGTCCCCGCGCCGAATGGGCGGTGCAGGGCGGCCCGGAATCCGCGCGTGGCTCGGACAATGTCCGTCGCGAAATGGGTTCGTTTTCCGAAGACGCCCTCCGCATTCCCGTTGTTCCGCCCGGACGCGCCGAAGCGGTCCTGCCGTCGCCCGAACCGGACAACGCGTTGACTTTCCAGGAATCGCTTTCAAAAAAAAATGCCGACCCGGTTCCTCTCGAAAAACCGAAATCGGTCCCGGACTCAGGAAAAAGCGCGAAACCCGAGAATCGCAAGAACGACGGCGTCCTGATCCAGGCGGGGGCATTCAAGGACAAGGAAAAAGCGGAGACTCGTCGGAAAAAAATGGAAAAGGCCGGATATTCGGTTCGCATCGCGCGGAGCGGCAAGGATGGGAAGGAGGGCCTTTTCCTGGTGGTTGCGGGTCCTTTCCCCGACAAGGAGACTGCTCGCAACGCTATCCAGAAACTGAAAACCGAAATGAAGATCGATGCAATCGCGGTCAAGGGCTAACGGCGGCATGAACGTGATCCCGTCGCCCGAGCAGTTCGCGGCCCTTGCCGCCGGTGGGGGCATCATCCCGGTCTGGCACGAATTCCACGCCGATCTCGAAACCCCGGTCTCGGCGTATCTCAAGATCGCCCGTCGGTTCCCGACCGACCACTTCCTGCTCGAGAGCGTCGAGGGCGGGGAGAAATGGGCGCGATATTCCTTCATCGGCTTTGACCCGCTTATCCGGTTCAGGGCCGACGCCGATTTCGTGACGGTCGACCGCGGATCGAACAGCGAAAGGCTGCCGGCTTCCGGCGACCCGCTCGTGCTTCTCGAACAGTTGCTCGGCCGGCTGAAATACCGGTCTGCCGACGGTCTTCCCCGCCTCTCCGGCGGCGCCGTCGGTTTCATCGGTTACGACTATGTCCGACGCATCGAACGGATTCCCGATCTTCACCCGGCTGCCGACACCCCCGAAGCGCTGTTCATATTCCCCTCCAGGATGCTCGTGTTCGACAACGTCCGCCACAGCATCCTGATCGTAGTGCATGGCGAAACGGGCGATGGCGACGATACCTCATCGGTATACGCCCGCTGTCTCCAGGGGATAGAGGAAGTGCGTGCGATCCTCCGCGAACCGCTGGCGTGGTCCGACATCCCAGGCGTTGTCTCGGAAGGCGATTTCGCATTCGAAACCAGTCACTGCGATTTTGTCGAAAACGTCCGGATGGCCAAGGATTTCATCCGTGACGGGGACATCATCCAGGCGGTTCTTTCCAATCGGGCCACGGTCAAGACCGAACGAACGCCGGATGAAGTATACCGGGTCCTGCGGGCGATGAACCCGTCGCCGTACATGTACCTGCTCAAGGTCGGAGACCGCGCCGTGGTGGGTTCCTCTCCCGAGGTGCTCGTTCGTCTCGAAGGCGACGTCATCCAGTTGCGCCCGATTGCCGGGACGCGCCCTCGAGGCGCCACACCCGAGGAAGACCGTTTGCTCGAATCCGAACTTTTGTCCGACCCCAAGGAAATCGCCGAACACGTCATGCTGGTCGACCTCGGTCGCAACGACGTCGGGCGGGTGGCCGCATGGGGCACCGTCAAGGTCGACGAACTCATGGTGGTCGAACGGTACTCCCACGTAATGCATATCGTCTCCAACGTGGTCGGCAAGTTGCGCGAAGGGCTGACCGCGTTCGACGTGCTGCGGGCCGCGTTCCCGGCCGGCACGGTGAGCGGGGCCCCGAAGGTCAGGGCCATGCAGATCATCGAGGAACTCGAGCCGGTGCGCCGCGGGATTTATGCCGGGGCGGTCGGCTATTTCGATTTTCAGGGCAGCATGGATTTCTGCATCGCCATCCGCACGATCGTCATGCGGCCCGGCGAGGCGATCATCCAGGCAGGGGCCGGAATCGTGGCGGATTCCGATCCCGACCGCGAGTGGGAAGAAATATGCAACAAGGCGCGCATTCTTTTCAGGGCCGTCGGCCTCGTCCAGCGCTCGGGCGTGCAATCGTGATCGCGCTGATCGACAACTACGATTCCTTCACCTACAACCTGGTCCAGTATTTCTGCGAACTGGGCGCCGAGGTTCGGGTGTTCCGCAACGATGCCGTGACCGTGACCGAGCTCGAGGCCCTTCAGCCGCGGGGCCTTGTCATTTCCCCGGGTCCCGGCAATCCCGATAGTGCGGGCATTTCAATAGAGGCCATCCGCGCGTTCACCGACAAGATCCCGATCCTGGGAGTCTGCCTGGGACACCAGTGCATCGGGCAGGCGTTCGGAGGCAGGATCGTCCGCGCGCAAACGCTCATGCACGGAAAAACGTCGCGTGTCCGGCACGACGGCGGTGGCGTGTTCACGATGGTCGAGAATCCGGTGACTGCCACCCGCTATCACTCGCTTGCAATCGAACGGGCGTCCCTTCCAGCCGAGATTGAAGTCACGGCCGAATCCGAGGATGGCGAAATCATGGGGATTCGCCACGTCTCGCGTCCCATTTACGGGGTGCAGTTCCACCCTGAATCGGTCCTGACGCAGTTCGGGATGCGGATGCTCGAAAACTTCCTCTCGATCATCGATCCCCGCCAACCCGTCCTGCACGTCTTCGGCAACATCCGCGAGGCGATCGCCTCCGTGGCATCCGGCAAGAATCTCTCGGCCGACGGGATGCGCGACGCGATGCGAATGATCATGGGGGGCGAGGCGACCCCTTCGCAGGTATCGGCTTTCCTGTCGTGCCTTGCGATGAAGGGCGAAACGACGATCGAAATCGCCGCCGCGGCCGAGGTGATGCGTCAAAAAGCCGCGCACATAACCGGTCCGCCGGGAGAGCCGCTGCTCGACACCTGCGGAACCGGCGGCGACCGGGCAGGCACCTTCAACATATCCACGACGGTTGCGTTCGTGGCCGCGGGTGCGGGCATCCGCGTCGCCAAGCACGGCAACCGCTCCGTGACCAGCCGCTCCGGAAGCGCGGACGTCCTCGAGGCGCTGGGGATGGACCTTGGCGCATCCGTCCCGCTCGTCCAACGTGCCCTGAACGAAGTCGGGATCACGTTCCTCTTCGCTCCCAAGTTCCACTCCGCCATGAAATACGCGATCGGGCCGAGGCGCGAAATCGCCATCCGGACGATCTTCAACGTACTCGGACCCTTGAGCAACCCGGCCGGAGCCGATTGCCAGGTCGTCGGGGTCTACAGCGAGGAACTGGGCGAAACCTATGCGCGCGTGCTGGCCGAATCCGGCGTACGCCGCGCTTTCGTCGTTCACGGCACGGACGGGCTGGATGAGGTGACCCTCTCGGCCACCACGATCGTCTGGGAAATCAAGGAGGGCGCCGTCAAGCGCTTCCTGTTCGATCCCCGGTCGATCGGTGTCGAATACGCACCGGCCAATGCCCTCAAGGGGGGCGACGCCCAGGTCAATGCCGGGATCATGCGCGAGATCCTTTCGGGCAAGAAGGGCCCCGCACGCGATGCGGTGCTCGTGAACGCCGCGTTCGCGGTGGTTGCCGGCGGTAAGGCCGACGACATCAAGGACGGGCTCCGGGTCGCCGCGCATTCGATCGATTCCGGCGCCGCGCTGGCGAGTCTCGATGCGTTCCTCTCCATTCTCGGACGGCGGGGATGACTACCTCCGGGTCGACGCACCTCGATGCGATCGTTGCGGGCGTGCGGGAAGATCTCGCGGCTCGAAGGGCGGCGGTTCCGTTCGAAGCGATATCGACGCAGGCGAGGGCGGTCACGCGTTCCAACCGGCTCCGAGAGCATCTGTTCGGCGGACGCCCTGCGATCATTGCCGAGATCAAGCGGGCTTCCCCTTCGAAGGGTTGGATTCGCCGGGATCTCGACGCGGTCGCGATGGCCCGCGAATACGTCGCGGGCGGAGTTTGTGCAATCTCGGTGCTGACCGAGGGACGGCGGTTCGGCGGATCGCTGCAGGATCTCGCAGACGTCCGATCCGCGTTGCCCGACACGCCCCTGCTCCGGAAGGATTTCATCCTCGACGGATACATGCTCGCCGAGGCGCGGGTCTTCGGCGCTGACATCGTGTTGCTGATGGTCAGCGTGCTGGGTGAACGAATCGCTGAAATGCTCGAATCGGCCGCGAGTTACGGGCTCGACGCACTGGTCGAGGTGCACGACGAGTCCGAACTGAAGGTCGCCCTCGACGCGGGCGTCGATATCGTCGGGATCAACAACCGGAACCTGAAAACACTGGCCGTCGATCTCGCCGTTTCCGAACGGATGCTTCCGATGGTTCCTTCCGAAGTGATCAAGGTCATCGAAAGCGGCATCTCCTCGCCCGAAGAGGTTCGCCATCTTGCCGCGATGGGCGCCGATGCATTTCTGGTCGGGGAGACGCTGGTCCGGTCTGGCGATCCCGCATCCGAAATCGGTCGGCTGCTATCGCGCCAGTACTGAAAAGAACCGAAAAACAAATTCCTCCAAGGAGCCGTCCCATGCAGACGAAATTCCTTTTGACCGATTCGCAAATCCCGAAAGCATGGTACAACGTCGTCGCCGATATGCCCAATCCGCCGGCGCCCGTCATCCATCCGGGCACCGGAGCGCCGGTCGGGCCCGATGACCTCGCGCCCCTCTTCCCGATGGCGCTGATCGAGCAGGAAGTGGCGACACAACGGTTCATCCCGATCCCCGAGGAGGTGCTCGAACTTTACGCCCTCCACCGCCCGTCCCCGCTTTACCGCGCGCACCGCCTCGAAAAAGCGATCGGAACGCGCTCCCGGATCTTCTATAAATACGAAGGAAACAACTCCTCCGGTTCCCACAAGCTGAACACAGCCATCCCGCAGGCCTTCTTCAACATGAAGGCCGGCCGGACCCGCATCGCCACCGAAACCGGCGCCGGGCAGTGGGGCAGCGCAATGGCGATCGCCGGCTCCTTCTTCGGGCTCGAAGTCAAGGTCTACATGGTCAAGGTGAGCTATGGCCAGAAACCGTACCGCCGGATGCTGATGGAAACCTACGGGGCGACGGTTGTTCCGTCCCCCTCCCGGGACACCAACACGGGTCGAGCGATCCTCGAGCAGGATCCCGGCTGCAACGGGTCGCTCGGTATCGCCATTTCCGAAGCGGTCGAAGATGCGGCGCAGCGGGCCGACACCAGCTATGCACTCGGGTCGGTCCTGAACCACGTCATCCTTCACCAGACCGTGATCGGGCTCGAGGCCAAAGAGCAGATGGCGATGGCCGGATATTATCCCGATGTCGTCATCGGTTGCCACGGCGGCGGCAGCAACTTCGCGGGAATCGCATTTCCCTTCTATGCGGACAAGGCCGCCGGCAAGAACATCCGGCTGATCGCAGCCGAACCCGCTTCCTGCCCGACGCTGACCAAGGGGGTCTACGCCTTCGATTTCGGCGACACAGCAAAACTGACCCCGATCACCAAGATGTACACCCTCGGCCATTCGTTCATGCCGGCCGGCATCCACGCGGGCGGGTTGCGTTACCACGGCGCCTCGCCGCTGGTCAGTCAGCTCGTCAACGAAGGTTCGATCGAAGCCCAGGCCTACCTCCAGAACGCCGTCTTCGGAAGCGCGATCACCTTCGCACGCTCCGAGGGGATTCTGCCGGCGCCCGAATCGTCCCACGCGATCCATGCGGCCGTGGTCGAGGCGAAGCGTGCCGACGAAGAAGGAAAAGAGAAGACGATCCTCTTCAACCTGAGCGGTCACGGCTTCCTCGATCTCGCCGCCTACGACGACTACACCAACGGCCGCCTGGTCGACCACGAACATTCCGAGGACAACATCCAGGCGGTGCTCGGCAATCTGCCGAAGGTCACCCTGTAACGTTCGCGGGGCATCGGAAGGGCCGGGCGTGTTTCGCGTCAAGATCTGCGGGATAACGGTCAGCGATGATGCCCGCATGGCGGTCGAGTGCGGTGCCGATGCCATCGGCCTCAATTTCTGCCCGCAGTCGCCCCGCTTCGTCGATCCTTCCGCCGCCCGGAGAATCGTCGACGCAATCAACGGGAAGGCGCTGGTCGTGGCCGTATTCGTCAACGAATCGGCTGATTCCATCCGGGCGGTGGTCGAGCCGCTCGGGATCGGCGCAGTCCAGCTTTCAGGTGACGAGTCGGCCGAACTGGCCGCGTTGCTGCCTTACCGGGTTCTTAAAGCGATTCGCCCGTCGCCCGGAACCGATCTCTCGGGATGGTCGGCCTACCCGTGCGAGGCGTTCCTGCTCGATGCCCACCGTCCCGGAAGTTACGGCGGGACAGGTGTGGCGCTCGACTGGTCGACCTTGCCCGCGGTTGCCGAAACTGCCCGGGATGCCGATGGCGAGCCGATGCGGTGGCTCCTGGCGGGTGGGCTGACGCCTGATAATGTTCGCGAGGCGATCGCGACCTGCCGGCCTTTCGGGGTCGACGTGGCGTCCGGGGTCGAAAGCGCACCCGGGAAAAAGGATCGGCTAAAGGTTTACGAATTCATCCAGAGAGCAAAGGAAGGATTAGCCATTGCCCGGACTTGACAAGAAAAAATGGCCGGATGCCAACGGCCACTTCGGCCCTTTCGGCGGGCGATACGTCGCCGAAACCCTGATGACCGCGCTGGTCGAACTTGAGTCGGCATACCGGAAAGCGTCCCGCGACAAGGCATTCAAGTCCGAGTTGGCGCGTCTGTCCCATGATTTTGCAGGAAGGCCCACGCCGCTTTATTTTGCCGAGAGGCTTTCCGAAAAAGGGAAGGGCGCCCGCATCTTCCTCAAGCGGGAAGACCTCGCCCATACCGGGTCCCACAAGATCAACAACACGCTGGGGCAAGGGCTGCTCGCGGTCCGGATGGGGAAAAAGCGGATCATCGCCGAGACGGGGGCGGGGCAGCATGGCGTCGCCACCGCCACGATCTGCGCCAAACTGGGTCTTTCCTGCGTCGTTTACATGGGCGAGGAAGATGTCCGGCGGCAGGCGCTCAACGTGTTCAGGATGAAACTCCTCGGGGCCGAAGTTGTACCCGTTTCTTCCGGAAGCCGCACGCTCAAGGATGCGATGAACGAGGCGCTCCGCGACTGGGTGACCAACGTCCGCAACACCTACTACATGATCGGGACAACGGCCGGGCCGCACCCTTATCCCTTGATGGTTCGCGAATTCCAGTCCGTCATCGGCAAGGAAGCGATCGTCCAGTTCAAGAAGGCGTGCGGCTCGCTTCCTTCCGCCGTGGTCGCCTGCATCGGTGGCGGCAGCAACGCGATGGGAATCTTCCACGCCTTCGTTCCCCATGCGGAAGTGAAGTTGATCGGCGTCGAGGCCGGCGGTTTCGGGCTGGCGTCCGGAAAGCACGGCGCGCCGCTTTGCAAGGGGCAGGTAGGCGTCCTGCACGGCACCAAGTCCTATCTGCTCCAGGATGCCGACGGGCAGGTCTCCGAGGCCCACTCCATCTCGGCCGGTCTTGATTACCCAGGCGTCGGTCCCGAGCACGCGTTCCTCAAGAGCACGGGCCGCGCACAATATGTGGCGATCACCGATGCCCAGGCGCTCGAAGGGTTCGACCTCCTGACGCGTCACGAAGGGATCATTCCGGCGCTCGAATCGTCCCACGCCGTGGCCTACGGTTATGCGCTTGCCCGGAAGATGGGGAAGGACGAGACGGTCATCATCAACGTCTCGGGGCGGGGCGACAAGGATACCTCCACCATTCTGGACGAGCGGAAGGGGGTGGCGCTGTGAGTCGCATCGACGAGGTTTTCGAAGGTCTGAGATCGTGGGGTGAAAAGGGGCTCGTCGTTTACCTGACCGCGGGCGACCCGACTCCGGAAGGTTCGCTCGCCTACCTGAAGGCGGCGGCCGACGCAGGGGCCGACATCCTCGAAGTCGGTGTCCCGTTTTCCGATCCCACTGCCGACGGCCCGACGATCCAGGCGGCCTCGAAGCGGGCCCTCGACGGGGGAATGACCGTCAGCAAGGTGCTCTCGCTCGTCTCCGAATTCCGGAAGACGCACCAGACACCCGTGGTGCTCTTCGGATATTACAACCCGCTTTTCCGCTACGGGATCCCCGCTCTTTGCCGGGATGCCCGAAAGGCCGGCGTCGACGGGTTCCTGGTGGTCGACCTTCCGCTCGAAGAGTGGGCCGAGATGGCTCCGCAGGCCCGGGCGGCCGGAATCGACTGGATACCGCTTGCGGCCCCGACCAGCGCTCCCGACCGGATCCGGCGGGTCGCCGCCTCGGGCAGCGGCTTCCTTTACCTGATCAGCGTCACCGGCATCACCGGCACGCGAACGGCGCTTCCGCCCGAGGTGGCTTCCTGGACGCGGCAGGTCAGCCGGACAATCCATCTTCCGTTGGCGGTCGGTTTCGGGATATCCTCTCCCGAGATGGCGAAAGCGGCTGTCGCTCACGCCGATGCGGCCGTCGTCGGAAGCGCTTGCGTGAAAATCGTCGAACACTACGGGTCGAAAGCCGAAGGCCCCCGGGCACTCCATCGTTTCGTCGCATCGATCAAGAAGGCATTGAGGTAACCGACATGGGTTTCTTATTCGGCAAGAAAAAGAAGGTACAGCAGGAAGAAGGCGAGAAGCAGCGCCCCGGCATTCGCTTTCCCGAGGGGATATGGATCAAGTGCGCCTCCTGCCTCGAAATCATCTATAAACCGGAAGTCGAACGGAACCTGAACGTCTGCCCCAAGTGCAACTACCATTTCCGGGTCCCGGTGATGGAGCGAATCCGCTCCGTGTCGGACGAGGGAACCTTTGCCGAATTCGGCGACGATTACGAGTCGATCGACATGCTCGGTTTCTCCGACAGCAAGAAATACGCGGACCGGCTCAAGGATGCCCGCAAGAAGACCGGACGAAAAGATGCCGCGGTCATCGGCACGGCCCTGGTCGGCGGGGTTCCGGTCGTCCTGGCGGTCATGGACTTCGAGTTCCTGGGCGGTTCCATGGGATCCGTCGTGGGCGAAAAAATCGCGTTGGCCGCCGAGAAGGCGCTCGAACTCGGTTGCCCGCTGATCGTCTTCAGCGCCTCCGGCGGGGCGCGCATGCAGGAGGGCACGCTTTCCCTCATGCAGATGGCCAAGTCCAGCGCGGCGTTGGCGCGTCTTGGCGATGCCGGGCATGCATTCATCAGCGTCCTGACCGATCCCACGACCGGCGGCGTCGCGGCCAGTTTCTCGATGCTGGGCGATATCATCATCGCCGAGCCCGGGGCGCTGATCGGGTTCGCAGGTCCCCGCGTGATCGAGCAGACCATCAAGCAGAAACTTCCCGAAGGGTTCCAGCGCGCCGAATTCCTGCTCGAACACGGGATGGTCGACATGATCGTCGAACGGACGCGGCTCAATGCCGTCCTGGCCCAGCTTCTCAAGACGCTGACTGCCCATTCCGTGAAATGACCCGGCACCGGAGGAATCCGGCGCAGGCCCGCATTTCTCGCCCGGTCGAACGGATCATTCCAGGTCTCGACCGGATCCGTGCCGCTTTGGCCCGGACGGGCAACCCCGAACAGTCGTTCAAGGCGATCCACGTTGCGGGTACGAACGGAAAAGGATCGACGTCGGCATTTGCGGCGGAAGTCCTCAGCCACCTGTTAGCGGGGCGCGTCGGTCTTTACACGTCCCCGCATCTGCTCTCACCCGCCGAGCGGATCCGGATCAACTTCGAACCGATCCCCGTTCCGGAACTGGATCGACTCCTTTCGCGTTCGGTCACGCTTTCGGCAGCCGTCGAATCGGAAACGGGAGTTCCGCTTTCCTGGTTCGAGCAGATGACCTGGGCGGCATTCCGCTGGTTCAAGGCGCGAAAGGTTTCCGTCGCCGTCCTCGAGACCGGTCTCGGCGGCCGGTGGGATGCCACCAACGTTTGCACCCCCGCGGTCTGCGCAGTCACCACGATCGCGATCGATCACGTCGAATGGCTCGGCGGGACGATCCGGTCGATCGCCGCCGAAAAGGCCGGTATCATCAAGCCTGGCGTGCCCGTCATCCTGGGACGTATGGGTAAGGTCGCGAGAGCGGTTGTCCGGTCCCGCGCAAACGAAGTCGGCGCGGCAATATGGGAACTCGGCCGTGATTTCGGCTGGGAAGCGGAAAGTTCCGGAACGGTCTCGTTCCGGATGCCCGGGGTGGATGTCCGGGGCGTTCGGCTGAAACTTCAGGGCTCGTTCCAGAACGACAATGCGTCGATTGGTTGCGCCTCGGCGTGGCTCTACGCACAGGACGCCGGGATAAACCCCGTCGATTTTTCCGTGGCGGCCCGCAAAGGTCTTGCGGCGGCCCGCTGGCCCGGTCGGCTTTCGGCCCTGCCGGGGAAGGGAAACCGCGGCGCGTGGGCCGACGGGGCGCACAATCCCGCTGCCGCCCGGGCACTGGCGGAAGAAATCGTTTCGTCGACTGCTTTCGGCGGGAAAAAACCGGTCGTCGCGATCTGGAGCATGCTTGCCGACAAGAACATCATCGCATTCGTCCGGGAACTCGCTCCGGCAATCGACCATTGGGTCGCCTACCCGCTTTTCCACGAGCGAGCCGCCGGCGTGTCCGCGCTGGCCCGCGCCTGCGAGAGGATCGGCCTGTCCGTCGAGACGGCCGATGATTTCGGAGACGCCTGGCGAATCGCCCGGGCGCTTGCCGGTCAGGGAGGCGCAGTGATCGTCTGCGGGTCGCTGATCGCCGTTGCGGATGCCTACAGCGAAAGGGTCGGACACATCTGATGCCGGCCCGTTTCACCCGATATTTCCTCTCTGCGCTCGTCATCGCGGCGCTCCTTGTGTTTCCCGGGCCCCCGTCGTTCGCGGTTGTGACGGATTCTCTCGCGTCGCCGCTTTCTCCATCAACGCTTCCGGGCGGTTTGGGTTCCTTCGCCTCAGGCTTGAAGGGTTTCGGACTTTCCGCCGCCGACGGCGGGAAATTGCCGGTGCTTCTTGATGCCGATACGCTGAATTTCGACGAGGAGACCGGCGTGGCGCTCGCCGAGGGGCACGTCCTCGTGTCCATGGGTACAAGGACGATCCAGGCTGACAGGATTCGTTACGACTCCCGCTCCCAGGAAGCCGAACTTTCAGGCAGCGTCCGCTTCAAGAGCGAAGGCGATGAATTCGCCTTCGAACGGATCGTGATCAATATCGACACCGAACAGGGTGTCCTCTACAATGGAACGATCCATCTGCTCACCAACAATTACCGGGTTTCCAGCGAACGGATCGAAAAGACGGGCCCCCGTTCCTTCTTCATCCGGAAGGGATCGCTGACCACCTGCGAATGCAACCCGATTCCCGACTGGAACATAGAAGTGAAGCGTTCGCGGGTCACGATCGACGGCTACGCGGTCGGCAAAGACGTCATATTCAAGATAAGGGATGTGCCGGTCCTGTGGCTTCCTTGGGCGGCGTTTCCG
>JANXQJ010000191.1 GCA_025356865.1 Deltaproteobacteria bacterium
GATGTTTTCGACATCGGGGATCTCGTCCCCGGCGAACGCGTGAAACCCCGAGTGGCGCCAGGATTTCATCCGGTCGATCAATTCGTCGGACACCATCCGTTCTTTGACAAGCAGGGCGAAAACATGTGCCTGAAACAGTTCCCGTAGGACGGAAACATCAAAGACGGGGGCAGGGATGAATTGCCCGTCTGGCAGGAAAGCACCCGCGGGCGCGAGAACATGCAGGTGGGGATGCCAGTTCAGGAAGTCTCCCGCGGTCTGGATCGCGACGATTGCAGCAGGCAGCGCTGTTTCCCCGGTGGCATCACGGACGTAAGCAGCGACCGTCCTCCATGCGCAGACCGCCAGTTTCGGAAGGAGCCGTCTTCGGTGGCGGAACGCCGGGCGTAGCGCTTTGGGCAGCGCGAAAACCAGGTGGCGGTGAGGTACGGGCCGGATCATTTCCGAACGGGCGAACTCGGTCCACAGGACGGCGCGCTTGGCGGCGCAGGAGGGGCAAAATTACCCGCACGATTGATGGTGCGGGGCGGCGCGGATCGATTGCCTCCGCGCCGCTTCACGCCGATCGGTTGAAGGATCTACTTCGCCGCAGGCGCCGCCGGGGCGGTTTCGACGGCGGGTTTCGCCGCCTTGGACGCGGCCTTCTTGGAAGCCTTCTTGGTGTGCTTCCGGGTGTGATGCTTCTTGGCCGGCTTTTCGGCCTTGACCGCGGGCGCGCCCGGATCGATGGGGGCGGGAGCGGCTTCGGCGGCGAACGACAGACCGGCGACCGAAAGCGAAAGAACGGCGGCGAGGATCGAAACGGTGAACTTTTTCATGGGACACCTCCTGGTGTTTTGGTTCCGAATGCTGCCAACAGGTAATCCAAGAAGAGTGCCAAAGGACTGCGGCGTCGCAACCCTCTGATTCCATTGACTTCGCAGCCGGTCAAGCCAAGGGGCCCTTTCCCTACTTGAGGAATCGGCTCCCCTGGTGGGGAAACCGGCCGCGCAAATTCTTCAAGGAGGTCGTGACATGAGCAAACGCATCGCGTTCTGGATCTTCCTGATCGGCACGCTGTCGTCGTCCGCACTCTTTCTCTTCCTCACATTCGATACCCAACGGCAGGTCGAGGCGCTGTCCCACGCGGACCGCATCGACGACCGGGTGATCGCCGGCAAGCGCGCCTTCCAGAAGTACAACTGCAACGATTGCCACACGATCCTCGGGTTCGGCGGATATTACGCGCCGGATCTCACGCGGGTCATCCGGCGGGTCGGGGCGGAGGGCGTCCGCTACCGCGTCACCGATCCCGGGAAGGCGTTCGCTAACGGCTGGCGGAAGATGCCCAACCAGCACCTCGCGGCCGCGGAGATCGACGACCTGGCCGCCTTCTTCACTTGGGTGGACGGGATCGAGAATGGCGACTGGCCGCCCCAGGACAGCCGGAAACGGCTCTCCCGCGCCGGCGAACGACTCGTCGCCTCGGCCGCAGCCTCTCCCGGCGCCGCCGTCTTCCAGACCCGGGGATGCATGAGCTGCCACACGCTCCACGGCGCGGGAGGCACGTTCGGCCCCGTGCTGGACACGATCGGGGCGCGGCTGTCCGCCGGGCAGATCGAGCGCTACGTGCAGGACCCGAAGACGGTCAACCCGAAGGCGAACATGCCGGCACAGACCGGTCTTACCGATCGGGAACGGGAAGAGGTCGCCCGCTTCCTGTCGTCCCTCAAGTAAAGGAGGTCTGCGATGGAATTCCGCTCCCAGAAGATCGCGTACTGGTACTTCGTGGCCGCCCTCCCGCTATTCCTGCTCCAGGTCGTGCTGGGACTCTGGCTTGCGGTCAACTACACCTTCACCGTCCCGCAGTCCGTGGTCGACGTGTTCCCGTTCGCCACGGCGCGCGCATTCCACACCAACCTGCTCGTCCTCTGGATGCTGCTCGGCTTCATGGGAGGCACCTACTACATCGTCCCGGAAGAGACGCGATCCGAGATCTATTCCACGGCGCTCGCATACGTCCAGCTGGTCGCCCTCCTCCTGACGGGCGTCGCCGCGCTGGTCGGCTTCGCCTTCGGCTGGACCAAAGGGCGGCCGCTGCTCGAAATCCCGTTCCCGCTCAATCTCGTCGTCGTGGCCGGGGCGTTGATCTTCCTGTTCAACGTGGGGATGACGATGTTCCGCGCGAAGCGCTGGACGGTCATCCAGGGCACGCTGCTCGGCGGCCTCGTCTTCCTCGCGGGGCTATACCTGTTCGGCATCCCCTTCTACCGGAACCTCGTCATCGACTGGTATTACTGGTGGTGGGTGATCCATCTCTGGGTCGAGGGCGCGTGGGAACTCGTGACCGGCTCGATCATGGCGTTCATCCTGATGAAGCTGACCGGCGTCGACCGGGAAGTGGTCGAGAAGTGGCTCTACGTCGAGATCGGCCTTTTCATGTTCACCGGCGTCGCCGGAACCGGCCACCATTACTACTGGATCGGCGCCCCGAGCTACTGGCTGTGGGTGGGCGGCGTCTTCTCGGCGCTTGAGCCACTTCCGATCATGCTGATGGTGATCGACACGATGCAGCACGTGAAGCGGCGCAGGACGCGGATCGTCAACCCGCTCGTCTGGACCTACGCGATCGGCTGCTCGATTCTTCACCTGATCGGCGCCGGGGTCTGGGGATTCCTCCACACGCTGCCGCAGATCAACTACTACACGCACGGGTCGCAGGTCACCGTGTCGCACGGCCATCTCGCCTTCTTCGGTGCGTATGCCCTGCTCAACCTGACCACCTTCTATTACGCGATGCCGAAGTTGCAGGGCGTGGCGGTTTTCGACGACCGGCGCGGCAGGATCGCATTCTGGACGATGTGCATCGCGATGATGATCATGGGGCTCACCTTCGGCGTCGCCGGAGTCCTTCAAAGCTATATCGAGCGGGTCCTCGGGATGGGGTACATGACCGCCCAGTCGTACATGCGGCTGTGGATGGGAGTCACCCTTTTCGCGGGCGTATTCTTCCTGAGCGGCGTCGTGCTCGCGGTGACCGACCTGCTGTCGCTGAGACCGGCGAAGGTCGCGGCAACCAAGGTGTAATTTCTCAGGATGAGATGACGCTTCTGACGGTAGCCAACGATACCGTGCATCCGGAGGTCGCCGCATGCCTCCGGATGCACGGCGGGCGATAACCCTTTCATCCTTTTCCCGCATGAGCAAAAGTGCTACCGCCCCGCATCCGGCCGCGTTATGATGTCCTCATCGCCGGGCCGTCGAACCCCGGTTCCCGTGACCTTTCTTCGCAGTTCCCACCGTCGTGCGCCCTTAGCTCAATGGATAGAGCATCAGACTTCGAATCTGAGGGTTGGGGGTTCGAGTCCCTCAGGGCGCACCATTCTTTTCTGCTCAGTTTTGGTCCTGTCTTTAGCGCTCGCGAGAATTGACCCACCCCTGCTCTTGAGAACTGACCCACCCGCCTGCCGAATAATTCCTGCTCTTCGTTTTTGATCCACCCCCGACATTCTCCAACCTGATTCCGGACGTGCGTCTACATTCACGATGGCGTCAGCCTTCGCGTGTTCGGGCTCGTCTTTTTCTTGGAGGTGGTAATAGAGTGAAGGCCCGAAGCGCGAACCTCGAGCCTTCACAAGAAGGATCCGCGAACACCAATCGCGGAAGCCCCCCTCACACCTCTCTTTTACCACGGCTTCCCGGGTGCTTGCCATCCGGGAGGTTCTTGCCATCCCTGTCCTGCTGGTCGAACGCCTGTGCGGTTCCTGCGGCTGCGTCTTCCATGTTTGCCGATCCTGCTACCGCGGGCAACGTTATTGCAGCCCGGAATGCGGCGTCCAGGCGCGGGTTCTGTCGTGCCGATCTGCGCAGAGCCGCTACATCCGGACGGTTCATGGGCGCCAGAAACGCCAGGTCGCCGCTCGCCGTCATCGCCGTCTTCATGCATCCCAAAAAACCGTGGCTGATCAGGGTTCAACAGCACCATCGCCTCCCGCTATCCTTCCCTCATTGCCGGCCGCAAGTTGCACGTTCTGCGGCAAACGTGGCCCGATCGTGGCCGTCTTCCCCCGCCGCGGCTATGGCGGGCGGGGAAGAAGCCCCGTTCTTCGGCCTTAAAAGGGAGACGTGACCATCATGCAGCTCGAGTTCCACCAGCTCGACCTTCGTTACCGGGAGCTTCGCGTCGTCGACCGGGATCGGGACGCCCGGTTATTGGCGTCGCTGGCGGGCGTCGGGCAGAAAACCCCGGTGCTCGTGGTGTTGGTCGCCGACGACCGGCACGTGTTGATCGACGGTTACCGTCGGGTCGACGCCCTGCATCGGCTGAAAGCGGACACGGTGGAAGCGCTGGTTCTGCCGATCACGGAGCCCGAGGGGTTGATTCTGTCTCACCGGATGGCAAGTTCGCACAAAAAGAGCGCGCTGGAGGAGGGCTGGCTGCTTCGGGAGCTGGAGCGTTGCCACGGCATGAGCCGGTCGGAACTGGCGTCCAAACTGCTCCGGTCGTCGTCTTGGGTAAGCCGTCGGCTGGGGCTGGTTGAGAACCTTCCGGCCTCGGTCCAGCAGGCGGTCCGTGCCGGCAAGATCGGCCCTCACGCCGCGATGAAGTCGCTGTTGCCGTTGGCGCGCGCCAACAAGGAGGCGTGTGAAACGCTGGTCGCCAACCTGGGCGCCGCGGGCGCCGCCGTGCGCCAGATGGATGAACTGTGGCGTGGGTGGCGCAAGGGAAGTGAAGAAGACCGGGAGCGGATCGTATCGCACCCGGGGCTGTATCTGGCGGCTTTGTCGGAGGTCGGCAAGGGCGATTCGCCGGAACCTGTGCCGGCAGCGGAGTCGGTCAGGAAAGAGCTCGCCTCGGTAGGTGGCATCTGCCGGCGAGTCAAAAGAAGGTTCATCTCGGCTTACGAAGGCGGCGGTACTCCCGCGTGGCCGGGCACCGTCGGGCTCGCCTGGGAGAATGCGCAAGCGGCGTTCGCGTCGCTTGCGTCCGTCATGACGGAGCGATTGCCGTGAAGGACCGCGAGATCCGGATCGCCATCCTTGCGCTTGCCGGTCTGGGTCACGGCAAGCGGGCAATCGCGAAGGCGCTGTCGCTCTCGCGCAACACGGTTCGGGACGTGCTCAGGCTCGGGTCGTCCGAGGTGCCGTCGGTTGATCGGCCGGAGTTGCTGGCTGGGCACGAGGAGACGATCCGCTCGCTGTACGAGAGTTGCCTTGGGAACCGGGTCCGGGTGTACGAGTCGTTGCGCGAGATGGGCGTCGACGTTCCCTACCAGACGCTGACCGGCTTCCTGCGCCGCCGCGGGATCGGGGTCGTTCTCAAGCGGATCGCCGGCAATTACACGTTCGCCCCGGGCGAGGAGATGCAGCATGATACCTCTCCCCACGACGTGCAGGTCGGGGATAAAAAGCGTCGGCTGCAATGCGCCTCCCTGGTGCTGGGACACTCCCGGATGGTGTACGCGCAGTGCTACCTCTCCTTTACCCGGTTCCACGCGAAGGCGTTTTTAACCGCGGCCTTCAAATTTCTGGGTGGAGCCGCGAAGCGATGCATGATCGACAACACGAACGTGGTGCTGGCGTGCGGCTCCGGGAGAAACGCGCTGGTGGCCCCCGAGATGACGGCGTTCTCCGAGCGGTTCGGGTTCGAGTTTGCCGCGCACAGGATCGGGGATCCGGACCGCAAGGGGAAGGTGGAGCGATCGTTCTCCTACATCGAGGGGAACTTCTACCCGGGGAGAACGTTCACCGACCTCTCCGACC
>JANXQJ010000192.1 GCA_025356865.1 Deltaproteobacteria bacterium
CGATGACGTCGTTATCGATGCCCATGATCCGATGATAGCAAGCAAAGCAAAGGACATACAACGTGGGAAACCGATTACCCGGACATCTGCAACGCTGGCAACGCGGATCGTGAGTGGAGGCGGGGATATCGACCCCCCCGCCTCCCTGAAACGCAAAAGGCCGACCCAGGATCAACCCGTGGTCGGCCATTCGTGCGTTTTGGTGGAGGCGGGGGGAGTCGCACTAAAATCAGATGTTGCTGTTAATAATCAGGTAATAGTCAGTGCAGAACTAGCGATACCCCCGATAATACCCCCAATAAATTTTTCCGCCCCCTGTTCGACCGCCTAAGCCATGGATTCAGGCCGTGACCGGCGAGACGACCGTCCGGACATCGACGTGAAGCGCCTTGCGGATCGCGCCGAGGACGGCGGAAAAATTATCGAGCGTGGGATTGCCCGCTCGCGAAAGCATCCGGTGGAGACTCTTGCTCGGCTTGTGAAGTTCCTCGGCCAGCGACTCGAATCCGACAGTGGCATTGACCAGATCACGGAGAATGAGTTTCGCCGTCTCCGGATCACCGTTGAGCAGAAGCGTCAGCGCCTCATCCAGTAACGCCTGCGCAAACGCGGGATCTTTTCTGACCCGCGAAACCACCGTCTGCTTGAAATCTCTGGTCAGCGCCATGATCACTTCCCCTTTCGCCGCTTGTAACTTTTCCACAAATTGATGGCTTGCTCGATATCCTTCCGCTGCCGTTTCTTCGTTCCGCCGCCAAGCAGCACGATGAGCGTCTTTCCGTCCTTCGCAAGATAGATCCGGTATCCCGGTCCGAAATCGATCTTGTATTCGCCGATCCCGCTGAACCACTCAACGTTCGACAGGTTCCCCTGCTCCATCCGAAGTTTCGCCACGGTGACCTTTGCAGCCGCGACAGGATCCAGATTGGCAAACCAGCCGGCATATGGGCTGCTGCCATCCTCAAGAAGCAGTTCTTCGACTCGATAACTCACCCCGAAATAGTAACCCATACGTTACCATCGTGCAACTGAAACCGCATTCCCCCAACTTGCCGCGGATAACCCGAACCGAGATCGTTACCCAGCGAGTGAGCTCAGGATCTCCAGCACGTCTTCGGGGAACTGATCGCTACGTTCTTCCCCGACCCGATGGCCATAGCCGGCTTCCCCGAAAAGGGAACGCGTCTCCCCGATCAACCGTCGGTACTCCGAAGCGGCAAGCTGGGGATCGCCGATCGCCCGGCGCCTGGGATCGTTTGCCGAAAGCCACACGATTTCGAGGGCGCGAAACATGGGAGCGTTCATGCGCCAGGGTGTGGGAACTCCTTCGGGACACAGGAGGGCGGTCAGCGGACCTTCCTTTTGGATCGAATAGAATTTTTCGCGGGTGGCGGGCCTCACCTGGATCATCCCGGAGGCGGCCATCTCGGCGAGCGTCACCTGCGCAGTCCTTTTCATGCATCCGGCCGCTCGCGCGATTCCCGACGGGTGGATTTCGTCCGAGGCTCCCAGAAAACAGAGAAGTTCGCAGCGAATGGTGACGCCGAGAAGCGCCCGAAGGCGCAGGAGCAAGGTCGGTGTTCCGGTCGCCGGGAACGGAAGGAAATGATCCCGAATCCGAAGCGGCGAACGGAGGAACCCGAGACGATGAAACTCCGGCGACTTCTCCGGACCCGCGGGCATCGGAGAACCATCGGGCAGGAAGAAGAACGGTTCCGGGGTGGCTTCCCCCGCCCTCTTCCGAAAGGTCTCGACGACCCTTCTCCACTTCAGGTCCAAGGGGCTCTTTTCTTTTCGTTCGACGAGGGCGACGAGCGCCGACGCTCCCTCGTATCCGTATGTATCGATCAGATTCCGGAGACGCTGCACGTTCAGGATATCGGAGTGGATCCGTAGCCAACACGCGACTTCGTCGAACAGGCGCGGATCGTGCCGCCCGACCGTCATCGTCAGCAGGAGAAGCGCCTCGGGATCGACCACGGAACGTGCGGAGGCGACGTTTCTTCCCGGAACCCCGATGGCCGACCATTCCTTCCAGAGGAGGTCGAGCAGACCGGTTCGAAGGGACTCCCTAAAGTCGGTCCACGAGGTGGCCACGGGAGAGTCCTTTCATGAGTTCGTGAAGCGCGGAGCGGAAACCTTCCGACGGATCGTGAGTCATCGCCCATTGCGACGCGGCGATGAGCTCCTCGTCGGACGGGGACAGTGCGATGACGAGATGGACCGGCGCCGCTCCCGCGAGCGCGAGCCGGCCGTTCAAGAGCCGAAGGGCAGGATCGAAATCGTCAACGCGCTTCACATTATTATTTCGCATAATGCGCACTATAAACATCATTCACGTCGAGATTCAAGCAGACCATGTTGCTGGAATCCGCTCGGCGCGACTTTAATCGACTACCATTCGAGCGCGGCGCGGGCTAATCCGGCGACGGGAATCGTCGCGTCCGCGAGACCGTGGAAGACGACAACGGGGAGGGGTCGACCGGGCTTCGGCGCACGCCACCGCTCGTTTCCGTCGGCCGCGCTTCCAATGGCCCCGCCGACGACGGCCACGGCCGCAAGATCCCCGGTGCGCTCGGTCGCAAACCGGTAGGCGAGCATCCCGCCGTTGGACATCCCCGCCATGTAGATCCGGTCGGGGTCGACCGACAGGTCCCGCCGGACCGTGGCGATCATCTCGGCGAGGAACCCGACGTCGTCGACCCCGTCGTCGGCCGCCTTCCCGCAGCAGTGGCCGGCAGCGCCAGGTAGACGCCGGCGGCCGCCAGGAGGCGGGGCTTCATCGTGTCCCCTTCCCTCCGAGCCAGGTCGCCCAGCTCCCCCAGGTAGAAACGCGGCATGATGCGTCCGAGCCACAGATAGTCGAGCGTCAGGAAGATCGGCAGGATCGCGAAAAACAGTTTCAGGTCGTGCGCCATGATCGTACCCCGGAAGGTTCAGTCGATCTCCACCATGATCTCGTTTCGACGCATGAACGGCGGGGTCCACGGCGGATCGTAAAGCGCGATCACGGGGGTTGACCGCGGGTTCACGCCGTCCTTCCGGAGGGCCCTCAGCAGTCCCCCGGTTTTCTCCTTCAGCTTCGCGCTCCCCGCAAGCCCGGAAAAGGAGACGACCGCCGCCTTGTGCCCGGGGACTTCCCTCAGGACGACCTTCGGATCCCCGGGCTGCGGCAACTCCGCGAGGGAGCGGCCTGGCGGCATGACGAAGGCGATGGTGCCTTCCCCTTCCCATTTCAGCACCGGTGCGGTCATGGCCAGCTTGTCCCCCCCGGCCGGGTTGTTTTTCAGCACCGGCGCGGTCATCGCGAGCTTCGACCCGCCGGCATTCTTCCCGGATATGTACTGGAAAAGCAGCTTGAAGCCCCCCGAACCGTCCAGGTCCCCCAACGCGGTCTCGGCGAGGACATAGGGATCGTACCGGCGGATTTCGTACTCCGGCCTCTTGTCGAGAACCGAGTAGGACGGCGTGGCGATGTTCCTCGTCGGCAGGTAGCCGCTGAGAATCCAGGCACCGAAGAGGACGACCGGAACGGCGATGAGCTTGATGATCACGGGCACCTCCTGAAATGTCCCGAAAGCCGGAACAGCAGCGGGGTCGCGATCCCCCAGCCGACGGCCAGGACCAGCAGCCCGGCCGGGGTTGGGAGCGATTCCGTCGCCCCGAGCCTCGCGCCCCCGTAGTAGGCCAGGGGGCCGCCGATCGCGCCGAAGGCAGCGGAAGGCAGGTTGCGACCCTCGAGCCAGACGAGCGACCCGTTGAGCGTCGCGGCGAAGTTGGGCCAGAGCACGATCATCCAGGGAGGGCTCAAGGGGCGGGGAAACAGCTGCGTCCTCGGGACGACGACCCCGAACGCCACCAGCGCGCTGTCGAACAGGAATCCGAGGATCGCCGCGGCCGCAATCAGCTTGAGATCTCCCGGTCGGTCGTCGGAAAACGCCAGTTGCACCAAGAGCACGATCCCGACCGCCGCCGTACCCGCTTCCGCCCGTCCGTGCGCCGCGCCGGGCACCGCGGCGAACCAGCCCGCCTGGAAAAGCAGAGCGTTGAGCGCCTTCCCGCCCCAGGTCATGGCTTACTTCCCTTCCCCAGGCCAACGCTGCGGCACCTTGCGCAGCTTCGCCATGTCGTAGCCCTGACTCGCCAGTTCCTGCACCAGCCGGCGGTAGTCCTCTTCCGGAATCTGCGGCGTGCGCGCCATGATCCAGACGTAGTCCCGCTTGTTCCGGCCGACCACGGTCTGGCTGTAATCCGGATTCAGGTGGGTGATCAGGTACTCGGCCTTGAACGGCCAGACGAACTGCATGCCCCAGGTCGAGTTGTTGACTTTGTCGACGACGAAGCCGCGAGGGTGGAACTTTTTCGGGGGCCCTTCGAAGCTGCCCTTGCGGAATGTGAAGACCGTGTCGATGGTGCCGTCGGCCTCCAGCCGGTAGCTTTCGACGCCGTTGTACACCTCGGTCTCGAACCAGGTGGGGATGCAGGCGATCACGTACCACGGCCCCATGAAGCGGGCGAGGTCCACCTTTTCGACCGTCTTCAGCGGCGGCATGGATGCGGCGCATCCCGAGGTCGCGACCGCCAGGAATAGAAGCAGGGCTCTGGTCGTCGTCATGGACCCTCCCCGAACTCCGG